>JAQICJ010000109.1 GCA_027858615.1 Deltaproteobacteria bacterium | reverse complement strand
AGAGAAGCCAGGAAAGGAGATAACCTGTTCTTGGCCTTTTGTCGATTTTTTGCTTTGAGTTCGTAGTATTTCTGACTTATTTCAACCAGAGAATTGGTCCGAATTGACAGTTCTTCCTTGAGACGTTCTCGCTGTTCGGCTTCGCTTTCAAGCATCTGCTGATACTTTACCTGAACCATGGCTTCATCTGTGACATTTCTCATAACTACGATGCAACCTTCGAGTTGACTGTCTTCCCCTTCAGCCTCCACCGGAATAGCGCTGAGAATAAAACTGTAAGGTTCCATATCTTCTACTTTGCCGGTGATTTCATCAAGTCTGATCTTTGCCTTTTCTTCAAAAACCTTTGAAACTATATCCACCGAAATATCCATAACATCAGTGATTTTTTGACCTTTGAGACTGCGAGCAATTTTCCGCGGAAAAAGAGAATAAAACAAACGATTATATTTGATTATCTTTCCTTCCCTGTCAGTAATAAAATAGGCATCAATAATAATATCATGTATTAATTCAAATGCTTCAGTTTGAGACATATTTTCTCCTAAACCTGGAATTGACAGGAAACAGATAAATTACTGCTTTTCGATAAGTAAAATACTGTTTTGATATTACCAAGACTTCAAAGGTTGTCAATAAGGCGGGAACTTATAACCCAGATTCTGAGATAAAAACTAACTAGTTCCCATCCCCAAAAGGAAGGTCATCGTCTGGAAACGGAAATTGAATTGATCTGCTTTTTCATAACTTCTTGATATAGTGACAACTATGTCGGCGAAGTTTCTCCGCGCATCTCAATCCAATTTCTTCACCAGCCAAAAACCCCCATTCTGGGATGGGAACTAACTATGTTTTTTTAATGAATAGATTTTCTATTGTGTTAAATTATATTTATTATGAAAATTATTATCTTCAACCCTGAACACAAAGTTATCAATTTGCCCCAATTTCTGCAGGAAAATATTCCGGAACTCAAAGTTAAACAAATCAATACAATCCAAGAAAAAATTAGTTTGAATAAAGTTGTTTTTCTCTCGGAAGCCCAAGGAGCCGACAAATCCCCTGAAGCCGATCTCTATTTTTCTGAAGACAAAAACTTCAAAGGCAATAGAAAAATTTTTGCTTTTCCTTCACAGAAACAGGAGATCCTTTCCCGCATAGACAGTATAATCAGTATCAAAGAAATTAAAAAAGGTAATTCTTCAGGATTCCAAGATGACTATCCCGACAATAATAACTCCCTTCCAAATTTGGATTCTGATATTTTCACCATCGCCGGCAAAAACAATAAAGATGACACAGCAAAACTCAAAACTGAAAAAACCAAACAAGATGATTCTTTGCCCAACGATTCTGATTTTATTTCTCAGGACGGCGATCTGGATATTGATGATCAAACCCTTGGAATACATGGAGATGAAGACTCTCTTGAACTTAAGGACGAAAATGAAGATCTGGTAACTCCCAACGGCAAATCATCTGTTAATTCCTCTGCTAATCTTGCAAATATTCCCAGTCTGGACGAAACATTCCACAATAAAAATTCCGGAAAAATTAATGAAAACAAATTAATTAATATTGATTATGCAGAAGAGAATAAACTATCACCTCAAAAACCAGAAACTGAAAATAATGATACTGTCATTAATGAACCAAATATGATTGAGGAAACAAATCCGGGAAAAAAAATTGTTCATAACTCAAAAAGCGAGGAAGTTGTAAATAATGATAACTGGCTAAAAAAAGAATTTGCCCGCTCTCTGGTTAACGCCCATGAAAAAGGTTTTACCGGTTCCTTGCAAATCAGTGGCAACCACGAAACCCTGATTGTATTTTGGGAAAACGGTTTTATTGGCGACATAGAAGGTTACGGCCACATTCTGGCAAAATTGTTGGCCTACGAAGGAGTAAAACACCATATTACCCGGGATCTGCTGCGTTCCTCAGGCAGTCCTATCAAAAACGCCATTAAAAGAAATCTAATCAGAAAAAAAGATAGAAACAAGTGGGCTCTTCGTTGCATTGAAGAAGGTTTTGTGTCAGCCATTACTGAAAAAAGCAAGGTTAAATTCGATCCTTCCTCCTCCATGTCCATGAATTTCCAATTGCAACTCATCGATCCCAAACCATTAATTTTAAGAGGCATAGTAGAAAATTACAGTGCCGCCACTGCCTGGGCCAGAGGTGGAGGAATTTCTCCGAAAATGGTCAATGAAGATCTCTTTTATGAACTTATTTCCGGTTACAGTTTTGATCCCCTCTGGATCAGAGTTGTAGAATTGTTCAAAAACGGTTTGGAGTGGTCTGAAGCTGCAATAAGAGGTGGAATTACCAATGAAGAAGGTGAATCCCTGGCCTACGGTTTACGGTTGTTGAAAGTTCTTTCTCCTGATATTCCCCAAAATATTCCCCCTGAAGAAATAGAACGACAAAGAATCATTGAAACCCTGAACAAAATTAGAAATTCAGCTTTTCACAAATTGTTTCATGACAATAGTGCAAAAAACCGACGCAAACTAAAAGACTTGAGAGTCATGCTCAATAATTTGCCAGACAAGTTGAAATTATATCTGATTCAGGAAATCCAAGAAATCAAAAAAGAACTTTCCCCCGATTGATAAGTTTTTAATTTAATTTATAAAACAGGCGGGACTACAACTACTACTTCCTGGGTATCGAGCAAAGTACCAGTTGTCTGGTCGATTATATCGATATAAGCTTGATAAATCTGAGTATCCGTCGAAGGGGGCACACAATCTCTATTTTCGGCTATAACTGTGAAATGCAACTCTGAGCCCGGTCTGGATGCATCGGAAGTACCTGTGGCAAAATTGGAAAACCCATTGGGATAAGGAGAACCGCTATAGGTTGCCGGGGAAGCTGCCGGAGTGCAACTGTGTTCGGGCTCTTGAGGAGGAAGCTACAAATTGCAGAGCCTCAACTCTCTGGACAAAACAAGAGGTGTCAATAGTACCCGGATCACCGTCATCTCGAATTTCGGCATAAATATTGAAGGTGGAATATTTAATAATTCCGTCGATCCCATCAACAACCGCATTGCTTAAACCACTCCCGGTACCGGAAATATCATAAAGCAAGGTGCAATTGCCCCCGGTGGGACTGACAGCTCCACCATTAAGGCCAGTACAACACATATTGGAACCGCATCTCCAGTTGTTGGAAGTATCTTTGAAAGCACACACGGGAACCACAGCCTGGGTGTTGTTGGAAATACTGGTAAGTTGACCGCTGTTGTCGCCTGCACCGCTGTCAATGGTAATTACCCGGGCTCCAATATTGTTGAGGGCAATTTCCACCTGACTTGCAGTATGTTTGGTGGTAATGTTCATGGATGAACAAGTGTCATATTCAGCTTTGGTGTGGGAAACATTATCAGTGATATGCAAAACAATAGGAACAGCACCTTGTCTGAAACGAGCACCTCCCACAGTTGCGGCTTGGGAATAAGCGGGAATTGAACCTCCGGACCAATTGCTGCCGTCACCTACGGACACCTGCCACAAAGATTCATAACCGGATTCAGGGCCATCTGCACCATAATGGGTGGAAAGAGAATTAACCCCGCTTTGGGCGGTTGCAATATTGGTTGTGGGTTGCTGCAGCAAATAGTAGGGAAGATCTCCCGAGGAGGAACTCCCAAATCCACAAACAGGAAAATCATCCCAGCCGGCTACTCCAAAGGCACTGTTGGTAACCCTGTTTCGCACCTGGGGAATAATGATATTACTGAGACCGCTTCTGAGATTGTTTATTTCCCCTCCCATGGATCCGGTGGTATCAACGTTGAAAAAGACATCAGCCATCTGAACAGTGGGACTGAAAACAAGGATATCATCCTGGGTATCCCCTTTATAGGGCAATTCAAAATAGAATTCCACTCCGTGATCTTCCAAAGTATCATTGACTTCGCAGGGATTGGACCCAAAGGAAACTTCGGCCAGGTCACTGTTGCCATCACCATCCGTATCTACCCAATATCTGCCGTGTTTATAACCACAATCAGGTTCCTGGGCATCGGGAAGACCATCGTTGTCAGAATCAAGATCGAGAAAATCGGGAACTCCGTCTTCATCAGTATCAACCGGCATAGTTGACAAGATGGCATCACCGGCTTCGGCGACATCGGAAAAACCATCACCGTCACTGTCAGAATCAAGAGCGTTAATGGTTCCATCACCATCAACATCTGCAACCCCCTCATCTCCATCCAAAATTGTATCTCCATCTGTATCTGAATTATAGGGATCCAGTCCGTTGGCATTTTCGGTGGCGTCATCCAAACGGTCACCATCGGAATCAAGATCGAGAAAATTGGGAACTCCATCACCGTCAGGATCAGCGGTGCCTTCGGCAGTGTCGGAAAGACCATCACCGTCGGAATCAAGATCAAGGAAATTGGGATTGCCGTCATCATCTGCATCGCCAGCCCCCTCAACACTGTCAGAGATACTATCACCGTCAGAATCAAGATCGAGGGCATTGATGGTTCCATCACTGTCATAGTCGTCAGTTCCGTCGGTTCCATCATCGATGCCATCATCATCGGTGTCTTCATTGTATGGATCCAACCCGCTGGCAACCTCTACATCGTCTTCGAGGCCATCGCCATCGGAATCAAGATCAAGGAAATTGGGAACTCCGTCACCGTCTATATCTTCAGACCCTTCGTCAGAATCGTTGAGACCGTCGCCGTCGGAATCGAGATCGAGATAATTGGGAACTCCATCACCGTCTATATCTTCAGACCCTTCAATACTGTCAGGGAGACCGTCACCATCGGATTCGGTATCCCTAAAATCAGGGATGCTGTCGCCATCTGTATCTACAGGTAGAGTATCCAGATCGTCATCACCAGCTTCAATACTGTCAAAAATGCCGTCACCATCGGAATCGGTATCAATATAATCAGGGGTACCATCAAGGTCAGTGTCTACTTCTGAAGAACGGTCTTCATGTACATCAGAAATGGTGTCTCGATCAGCATCTCCATCATTAACTCTTGAATCGAGACATTCATTTGTACACCATTCTTCTCCGTCACATTCTTCCCCTACATCTTTGATGCCGTTACCACAGACTTCGGTACTCTTACAATCTCGACTGCAACCGTCTCCGCTGATATTGTTACCATCGTCACAAACTTCTCCCTGTTGCACAGAACTATCACCACAGGAAACAGGAATTTCGTTGTCCTCGGATTGTCCTCCGGAGATGCCGGTGCCGCAGGCAGAATAAAAAAGAAGAAATAGAAAAAAAGCGGTTTGTTTGATTGTATGATAAATTTTATCCATTACCTGACTCCTTGGATTGCCAAAACACATTCTGTATTATTCTATTCGAAAAAACACTTTTAGTAACTACTGTCCCCATTGGATATATTGGGATTACCACTGCCATCACTGAGAGAATCAACATTACAGATAATTTCACCTGTGTTGGGATCGGTGTCAATTTCAACATCAGCAACTCTCCATAATTGTCCCGTGGAACATCCCATTCCACCATCGTCTGTCATGGTAACCTGGTTGGAAAGAGGATAACCGAAAGTCGCAACTCTTTTACCCCCGCAATAAATATTTACAACCGGGTGAGTTTCCACAGCAGTTCCATAATAGTAGTCCAGTGCAATGCGATAAACATCCCCGCTTGCGGGATTATCAACATTGATGTTTTCGGGAGTTATACCATGATTATCAAATATATTATCCAGATCCAGACGGGGATTTTTGCACAAACCGAAAATGTTGACCCAATCATCACCGGATTCAGTCTCCTGACAGATGGAAATATCAGAATCGGGAATATTCCAGTTGGCATGATCCCAATTCACCGCTTTGCAATTTGAGTAGAAACAATCCTGAGTCGAGCAGAAATTAGTACCGAGACCAGATTTCATCAAATGCAGATCCAAATCGGTAATACTATGGTTGTCCCAGCAAGTTTCAACCCTGAGCCCGGGTCCCGATACTTTGATAATGAAAATACATTCATAATATTCGGTGGGTGTATAATAAACCCTCATGGTAATGGTATATTCTCCAGAAAGGGAGAAATTGAGAATAATTGATTCAGTATCAGCCACATAGGATAAGTCATTACGACCGTTGATAGTGTAGGAACGAACTCCGAGAACATCATCACAGGGTCCGGTGGAAACTGTCCATTCCCAGCGAAAAGCACTTCCACTGAAATAGTTGGAACCATCAATGACAAAATCAGAAAAAGGCTGCGCTCCTTGTAAAGTTGGGTCGTCACCGGAAGGACATTCAATAGGCGGAGTACAGCATAATCCGTTGTCAATACAACCATTGCAGCTGTTATCCAAATCATCACAAACCTCGGGTGAAGGCCAGATACCGCCCTCACAGGGTCCCCATTCACCAAATTCTCCGGTGGTCTGTAAACAAATTTGTTCCCCGAATCTACAAGCTCCTACTCCCGCTGAACCCGGAGGACCCTTGAAACATTGTCTAACATCACCCGGAGCACACACTGTACCGCCAACTTCATCAATTTGACCGTTGCAATTGTCATCAAG
>JAQICJ010000080.1 GCA_027858615.1 Deltaproteobacteria bacterium | reverse complement strand
GATTCAACTCTTCGCGAAGAAAAAGCTGGATGCATTTTTTGAATTTTCTGCATTTTTTCTGCTTTTTGGTGCATTTTAGTAGTTTTTGCCAAGAATTAAAGTGTTGGCTGGATTTGCACTTGCGCAGAAAACCTTTTTTATCGGTGTATTGCTTTTTGATAACTTCTTTACCTTCGGGAACGCATTTTTTGATGCGCTTGTAGGCCTGTTTGCAATATTTTTTGTAATGTTTACTTTTTAATTTTTTGTGACTTTTTTTACGACGTTTGTTTCTTTTGCTTTCTTTGCAACCAAGGCCGGCAAAACTTGTAAAAAGTAAGATGATAAAGGTTAATACAGTTGTTTTTTTGTTCATTTTGATCCTCCGGATATTGACCTTTGATAATCAAAGGTCGGTTTCCATGACAGGTGATTAAATTGAAAACCGGGCAACATACCCGGTAAAATTTTGTATGGAAACAGCTCAGACAATTGAGATATAAATTAGTTTCAACTAATGTTGCCCCGATTTGTACTTGGCTGGAGCCTGTTTTCATTGTTAATCCATATCCGATTTCAAAAATAACAGATTTCCAGAAAGGAAACAATAAATAGTTTCCATCCCAGAATGGAGGTTATTGACTGGGGGCTGAAGTTGGATTGAGATGCGCAAAGTAACTTCGCAGATAGCTCTCGTTTCAGGATGGGGGTTTTTGCAGAATAACTTTGAAGGCCGTACCTTCATTTGTGTGAAAATATTCAATTTCACCCTGTGATTGTTCTGCCAGGTTGCGACAGACCCAGAGCCCGAGTCCGGTTCCGGCATCGGGAGATTTGGTGGTAAAAAAAGGCTCAAAAATATTTTTCAGATTTTCATTTTCGATCCCGGGACCGTTATCTTTGACAAGTAGTTCAACTTGGGAACCGCTGGTGGAGGTGGTTTCCACGGTTATTTCTCCCTGGCCTCGGGTTGCTTGTCCAGAGTTGATGTACAGATTGACAAATAGTTGGATGAGGTTGTTGGTGCCTAGCACAAACAGGTTTTCATCATTGATTCTGTTAAAAAAAACAATATTTTTCAGAGCTTTTTGATGTTGGCTCAATTCGATTGAATGTTCCACCAGTTGTTTTAGTTTCATGGGACTGAGTTGACTTTCGGCCGGACGGGAAAACTCGAGAAGTTTGCGGATCATCTTATCTATTCTTTGCAGTTCTTCTGCCATGATGGCAAAATTTTCGAGTTGTTGTTCCTTTGAAAGTTCGGTGGATTGCATCAATTCCACCAGTCCGGTGAGCCCGGATACGGGATTGCCGATTTCATGGGCGATGCCGGCGGCAAGATAGCCGGTAGTAACCAATTTTTCCCTTTTTAGTATTTCTTTCTGAGATTTTTCCAGGTTTTCTTTCTGGCGGGAGATTGTTTGGATATTTGCCTGGAGGTTTTCGTTTTTTTCTCGCAAAGTGGCGGTCATTACTGCCAAAGAATTGTAAAGTTCCCGTGTTTCCCGGTTGTTGAACTTTTCAGGTATTAATTCCAGCTTTTCCCGGGCAGCCTGGCGCATAACGTTGGCAAACTGATGTAAATTTCTCTGTCGGTAGAAAAACATGATCCACAAGGAGAGCACGATAATGGGGCCGGCAAAAATGAAAAGCCACAAATAAACAGGAAAAACATTGTCTGGTTTGTTTTCAGGGATAAATCCGGCTTTAAGTCCTGAATTTTTAAAATGGAAACAGTACCAGTTTTTATGGTGACCGAAAGATTGGGAGGTGGTTTTTTGGATGCATTGTTCAAACTGGCTTTTTATGTTTTTTGATTTGATGGAGCCGAGAATTATGGATGAGTTGTTGTGTTCAATTATAGTAATTTGATTGTGGGTGCGGAAATATTTGAGATGTTGATCTATTTTGTTGCGGATTTTGCCTGATGCAAGTCTGGAATCGCCTGTCTCGGTTTCGAGGTTTTTAAGGATGCTTTTCCAGACGATGGGGTGAAATTGTTGGGAAGAGTGATCTTTTTGAGTCCAGAAAACCGTAACTGGCAGAAATGAAATAAGCAGCAGAAAAAGGAAAAACAAGTTGAAGGCTAAATTTTTCATCTAGGTTACTTTGTATCTTGCTCCATCAGGGCAATATAATCGTCGTTGACCCGATGAGCTGTTGAACACATCCCCGATGGAGAAGGTGCTATTCGGAGTGAAACATGAAGTGAACGGGAAGAATTGTTGTGGAGAATTATCCTTGTTTTATGGGGAGAAGGTGCAATTTTGCAAAGGGCGACAAGCAGCGAGGAACCGGGAATCCTGGTGCCTTTGAGAGTTTCATGGCCGTTGATCATCTGCAAAGAAACAGAACCTGCCTCCTGGTTGTAGTCGATCCCGATGTCAACCTGTCGGTATTCTTTAAAGGATAGATCAATTTTTTTTTCTATTCCGGGATAAACCAGAAAGATTTTCTCAACCGGTTTGTCTTTATCCAGGGAAAGTTGATATGCTTTGCAACCCGGAAGAAAAAAAAGTGAGATAATGATGATTTTTAGCATAGGGGAATTTATAATACTCCTAGTTTAGTTCCCTGACCCAAAAAGGAAGGTTGCCGTCTGAGCTCGGAATTTGAATTGAACTGCTTTGTCGTAACTTTCTGCAAAGTTACTTCGTGCATCTCAATCCAACTTCAGCCTCAGCCAATAACCTTCATTCAGTTTAAGATCCTGTTTCAATTTCCTGCAATATATTTTTGCCCTTCATGATTTCGTCAAGATACCAGAGAATGGAATTGACATGAACCATGATATTGCGGGAACGAGCCAGGTTATAGCCAAAGTCGCCGCTGATATTGTGATAGACCCGATCAAAGTTGAGACCGGTGAGGTGGCCTTTTGCATCCAGAACCGGACTGCCGGAATTGCCGCCGGTGGTATCAGCATTTGACATGAAACAAATGGGGATATCTCCCAACTGTTTATTGAAATATTTGCTATTATTGGCTTTGAAGGTTTTGATTTTGTCTGAAAGGACAAAGGGAGGTCTGCCTGTGGCTTTTTCTTTCATGCCGCTCAAGGTGGTGAAAGGAAGATGCCAGACCCCGTCTTTGGGTGAATAGCCGCTGACATGGGCGAAGGATATGCGGGGAGATGCATTGGCATCGGGATAAAAGTTCTTTTGTTCAAATTTCATGAGTGAACTGAGATATTCCGGCAATATTCTTTGCAAAGCTCCTGCTTTTGTTTTCTTTCGTTTTAATTTTTCCTTGATTCTGGGGGTAAGTTCCAAAGCCATTTTTATCATGGGGTCGGAGATTTTTTTCAATTGGAACAATGGTAGTCTGGCGATTTTCATTCTTTTTTTCAGATTAAATAATGCAGTGTTATTTAAAAGAGAGTCAACCAGTTTGTTGATTTTATCCTCTGAGTAATCTCCCTGCAGTTTTTTATCGAACCATTTAATTCTCTGATCTTTGGGTAATTTGCCAAATAATTTGATAAAAAGTACAAAAACTTCTTTATCGGCCTGTAAAGCCAATGATTTTTGTCCATGTTTAAGACGGGAATATTTTTTTGCTTCATCCCTTTTCATATAGCCTTTTTCTCTTTGCAGATCGGGCTTGGTTTTTTCTTGGGCAAGACGGGAAATCTTGTGGGCAAACCCGGCAGTTTTGACTCCGTAGAGGAAATATTTAAGCAGCAGATCGGCTTCTTTTGTGTTTTTGTCTGCCAGATTGAGTTGATTGAGCTTTTTGTAACTTTCTAGATATTTTTTTTTCTTGTTTTCAGGGAGAGTTCCAACCCATTTTTTCCACTTCTTTTCGAATTGCTGTTTTTGGGCAAGTAGTCGGTTGCGCTTGATCCCTTCGATTTGTCCCCTGGAATTGGTAAGACCGTTGTGCAGTCTTTTGATCATGGTTTCCACAGCTAGTTTGGTATCAGGATTGTGGCGAGCTATATTTTCGAGAGTGGAAACCCAGCGACTGAAAAGGTTGACTCTGAAGGGAAAATACCAGTTGAGCTTTTCCCTTAATTGGGTGGCTGTGGAATAACGGGAAGTTCGGTAGGGAGTTCCCAAAACCATGACAAAATCGTCTTCTTTGAGGTTGCCATTGCTAATTTTGAGATATTCCTCAGGACGGTAGGGCTTGTTGTTTTGAGCAAATTCAGCCGGTTTGCCCTCGGCATCTACATAGGCGCGCATCAGGGCAAAATCCAGGGAGTGGCGGGGCCAATGCCAATTATCAATTTCTCCGCCGTAAGCTCCGATAGATCGTGGCGGAGCAGCTACCAGGCGTACATCTTTGATTTCAAGATTTTCCATCAGAAGATACCGCAGGCCGTGATTTTCGCGAGAAATCCAGCATTTACGGTAGGGTTTTTGTTCACATTGTTCCACCACCTTTTTTTCTCTTTTTTCGATGATTTCATTTCTTTTCAAGTCATTTGTTTTGTCGGAAATTGCTTTGGTTATGGTGGAAGTGACATCTTTCTGGGAAAGAAAAACCCAGATTGAGGTTCCCTGTCCGTCCAGTTCTTCTTCTTTTGATTGGGCCAGAAAACCATCTCGCAGCAGATTTTTTTCTTTTGTACTGTTGCGGGCGATTGCCCCGAAAGCACAGTGATGATTAGTTATGAGAAGTCCATCTTGGGAAATGAAAGAAGCTGTGCAACCTCTCATGCCCACAACTGCTCGAGCCAACCCCCCTTTGCCTTTTTGCCAGATTTTTTTCAGGGGAATCTGCATTCCTCTTTTACGCAATTTTTCTTCGGAAAGTTTGTTCAGATCAAACCAGGGCCACATTCCTTCTCCGGAATATTGAGGGATTTTATTGATAGCTTTTGATTTGGGAGAAGATTTTTTTGCGGTTGAGTTGAGTTTGGGTTGGGGGTTACTGATTGGTAAATTAACTTGCTCCGACTTTTTGTTGTTTTGTTTATTTTCGGTTTGGCAACTGGAAAAGATGAAAGTGATAAAAATGATTGATAAAATTTTGTGCATGGATTTTCTCTTTTGAGTATTGAAACTAGAATCAGTAAATTGGAATCATTCAGAAAATTGTATTTACCGAACTTGGGTGATTTTAACATTTAAAGTTCTTCTTTTCAATCAATCTAATAACCCCCATTTAACTAAACGATTTACTATTGGTGGATTATATTTTATCATTTCTGAAATGGAGAATATGCTTATGAAGTTCATCAATACAATAATCGTTGTGCTGTTTTTAATGGTAAGTTCAAGTTGCAATCACAGTCAGACCCAAAACACCGCTTTGTGTGAAAAGGAAAAATCGGATAATTCAGTAAAAAAACCGATTGATTCAGTCAAAACATCTTCTGAAAAACCCGAAAAAGCAAAAACAAAAATCTGGCCTCCCTCCAAATTGATGCAGGTTTACCATGATCCAGCCTTCAGTTTTTCCATGTATTATCCCAAAACTTGGAAAATTTTCTCAGGTTCGGGTCATCTCTGGCTGATGGAAAACCCGGATCAGCCTGACAGCAGACAAATCCACTTTATTCCTTGGAATACGGGAACTTCCAAAGGATTAAAAAAAGGAAAAGAGCGCCTCAAAACTTTTTTTGC
The DNA here is from genome assembly GCA_027858615.1 of Deltaproteobacteria bacterium. GTDB lineage: Bacteria > Myxococcota_A > Polyangia > HGW-17 > HGW-17 > JAQICJ01. The sequence goes on along the minus strand of JAQICJ010000080.1, from coordinate 9,349 downwards.
ACAAAAATCATTAACTGTAGAAATTGAAAAAGAAAAACAACTGCAAACTCATGTCAGGGGTATTTTGTTTAAAGGTTCAGGCAAAGATGATTCTGGATTTTATCGAGGTTTTGCCTTGGTGGCACGTCAGGGTGATCGAGGAATTTTGGCGTTTACCTGGGGAAAGAGCGATAATCTTACCCATAATCCTGTAATGTTCCTTCTTTATGTTCTGCAGAGCATGAATATTGCCTCCAAACCGCGTTCTTCCCATATTCCAGCGGAAAAACTCCTGGTGGAAAAGTCTGAAAATCAGAAAATCCTATGGGCTCATTATTGGAAAGAGCTGCCCTCTCAAGTGAATCACCTGTTCACCCTTCATGAATTCAAAATCTTCAAATAGTTTTTTCCACTAAGCCCTGCTCAACTTTTACAATTTTAAAAAAAATAATATTTTATGGTATAGTAAAAATTGGAACTAGATATTGAGTGATCCAAATATATTATTGAATGAAAGGTATGAAAATGAAATCGCCTATCAAACTATTTCTTCTGTTATTGATCGGAATTTTTATTTTTGCAGGTTGTCAGGGTGAAGCTGGTGTTATTGACAATAATGACGCCGATATTCCGGATGTGGACAGTGATGTTGAAACCTGTGAAGAAGAGAACATCTGTGGCAATGATTGTTGTAACTCTGAAGAGGAATGTGTGGACGGTATTTGTCGCTCCATTTGTGAAACTGTCCGCTGTCGGGGAATTTGTTGTGAGGAAGGGAAAGAATGTGTAAACGACATGGAATGTCTGTCTGTTTGCAATACGGTCAGATGCGGACAGAATCTCACTATCTGTTGTGGCAGCGGCGAGATTTGTTTAGATGGGGTTGTCTGTGCGGCGGATTGTGAAGAAGGAAAATCTTTGTGCGGTGAAAATCTAAATTTCTGTTGTCCCGCCAGTACGGTTTGTTTGCATAATGAATGTGTGGTTGAGGGAGATGAATGTGATGATAATTTTGATTGCATTAACGACAGTTGGTATTGCGAGATGACAATCGGCCACTGCCTGCCTCTTATCGAAGGCGATGTTTGCGAAGGTGAACCTCAGTTCAATCCCATGGAACCACAATTGGAATGGTATTGGCTGGGGATTGAATATAATGGACATTTTTACCAAAACATCATTGCCTCACCGGTAGTTGGTGATGTCAGCGGTGATGGTATCCCCGATATCGTCGTGCCGGTTTATCGTGACAGCGCTTATGCCGCCAGTGGCGGAACTCTGTTGGTTGTGCTTGATGGCAGAGGTGACGGCAGTGGCAATGGTCAGGTGTTGTTCACCATTCCTTCGGCTGACGAACCGTCGGCTCCGACTCCATTCGGAATTGCCACACCGGCTTTAGCCAATTTCGATGATGACCCCGGGCTGGAGATTGTTTACAACATGATCGGTGGCGGCATCAGAATTGCCGATAACGATGGCATTGGCGAAGTCTGTGATGCCACATCTTTTCCCGGTTGCAGCGGCCGTCGCAATGTTGGGGGAACACTCTGGGGAGGTCCTTCTGTTTCCGATTTAAACGGTGATGGTGTTCCTGAAGTAATTATTCGGTGTCAGGCATTGGATGGGAGGGATATATCCAACCCTTCACTGGATCTTCTCAATGAAAGTTGCGGCCAAAATACAGTTGTAGCTGATTTGAATCAGGATGGGCAACCTGAAGTTGTGTCCACTAATATGGCTTATTCAATTGACGGAGCTGGAGGAACTCCCCTGTGGAGCACCCCCGGTTTTCTCACCAGCGGTTTTTTGGCTGTAGCCGATATTCTGCCTGATCTTTCGGGACCCGAAGTTATTTCCATCTATCAAAATTTCTACTTGATCTCAGGATTGACCGGAGAACTTCTCATTGGTGCTGGAGGTTCAGAAGTGAACCAGGATATTCCTATTCCCGGTAGTGGTCAGGGTGGCGCTCCGACCGTAGCTGATTTTGACGGAGACGGTTTTCCTGAAATTGCTACCGCCGGATCAGCTTATTATGTAGTTTATGATCCCGATTGCTGGGATCCTCCTTTGCGCAGCGGAGGCACCTGTGACAGCTCCAGAGTTGACATGATCCTCTGGGAAACTCCCACCCAGGATCTTAGTTCCTCCAGAACTGGTTCTTCGGTTTTTGATTTCGAAGGCGATGGAGCTTCCGAAGTTCTTTACAATGATGAATGTTTTTTCCATATCTATGACGGAGTAACCGGGGAAGAACTGGTGGATCCGATTATACCCAGTTCTTCACGAACCGCAGCCGAGTATCCTCTGGTAGCTGATGTTGATGGTGACGGAAATTCCGAAATGATCGTCATCAGCAATGCCGACATGGCCATCAGTCGCGATAATTGTCATATTTCCTGGAAAACAGCCGGGGTTTCAATTGATCTTTTATGTGAGTTTACCGAGTGCACAGATGGAGGCGAATGTTCCGGTGGGGTTGGAGGAACCTGCAGCTCAGTAGGTTACCAATGTGATTCAAGTGGACGCTGCCAGCTCCCGGGGGGAACTCGCGGAGTCAGAGTTTATGGTGATGCTTACGACAGTTGGGTGAGAACCCGTCCCGTCTGGTCCCAGTTTTCCTACCATGTGACTGATTTTGTTTATAATAACGGTGTCTGGAATGTTCCGGTGAGTGAAGTTGCCAACTGGACAACTTACAACAATTATCGCCAAAATGTTCAGGGTGGAGCTCTCTTCCCTGTTCCCGACCTTAGTGTAGAACTGACAGCTACGGCCATCTGCCCTTCTGAAGTTATTTTGAGTGCGATTGTGCACAATAACGGTAGTATGGGAGTTTCTCCCGGAGTGGAAATCTATTTTTACCGGACGGATACTGAATCGCCGGTTTTGTTGGGTTTCGGTGCCACTTCCACACCCATTCTTCCCGGAGGCTGGGAGCGGGTGAATTATGTTGTCAACGAGGTTGAAAGAGATGTAGACATGTTGTTCAGAGTGGAAGTTGATGAAAATAATCTAATTGAAGAATGTGATTTCACTGACAACGGTGCCGATTCCAATTCAATCAGATGCACTTCCATTGAATAGAATCAAAACTGATATTTCAGTTTTTTCGCTCCGATATTTCTTACTCCCGGTGTTCCCCGCCCCAACTTTTCTTCAATATTATTCGTTTCAGTCAAGTTCTGAAAGACTCCATAAAAAAGGATAAAGGACAGTTTTCATCTTGATTGAACCGTAAAGGTAGTTGTTGACAATGATGGAAAATCCCAGAAGCTCATCTTTGCGAGTTTTTACGTAGCCGCTGAAAGATCGGACTTTATAAATATATCCCTGTTTGACCCTCATATTGTTTTTGGTTTCCGGGTGATCTCCAAGAATCCAGACCGAGCTCGATTTGCCTGCCACCAGAAGTGAATCGTAAAAGCGTTGGAAATACTTGCTTTTTTTGATTTTGTACAAAATTGAAGCCAGGGCGAAGGGGGAAACCAGATTAATTCTGGAAAGTCCGCTTCCGTCAACCATCATCAATTGATTTTCCGGAATTTTTCTTTTTCTCCAGTATTCCATGATAACTCTGGAACCTTCTTTTAAGGAACCCCTCTTCCCCAGTTTTTTTCCAATTATTTTCACCAGAGAATCAGCATACAGATTTAATGATCTGTAATTGGTCCAATGGATAATTTTTTTGAGGGAAGGAGATTTGATAGTGTGAAACAAAGTTTTGTCTGTTTGATCCAGTTGCGTGGAAACAGGAGAAATATAGTTGCTTTTGCCGGAAACTTCGATGCCCGCTTTTTCCAATTTTTGCTTGAGAAATTGGGCTGTATACAAGGGAATACGTGGAATTGAAAAACTGACTTTGATCTTTTTCATTCCCTTGATGGCGATTCTGCCATCAATTCTCCTGATATAGGAATTATGAGCCCCATAAACTTGAATCCAGGTGGGTTTGAATGACTTGACCGTTCTGATATCACAAAACAGTTTGATGTCGGGGACAGGAGGAGCAATTTTGTATACTGAAAGATAGCGGTCGATTTTAGCAGGTACATTTAAGGTGGCGACAGCAAAGTTTTCGTGGAAATTGAGGGCTGAAACAGCGACTCCGTAGGCTTCACCCAGATCTTCCCATTCCAGTTTGGGACCGGTGGAATAATCGTTATAGAAAGATGAATCTCCGATAATTGAACCCTCGATTTTTTTTATTCCCAATTTTTTTATTGCCACTATCCATTTTGTTGTCGTTTTTAGGTGATCGTCTATTCCTGGACGTTCTGATCCCAAGGTTGGATCACCACCGCCTTCAATATAAATATTGCCCCTGAGGACTCCATCTTCAATTTTACCCGAATATTTGAGATGGGTTGCAAAGGTAAAATTCGGTTGCAGCAGATTAAAAGCGGCCGCGGTAGTTACCAGTTTCATGTTGGAAGCAGGCACCAGCAATTTTCGGGGATTATGACCAAAAAGAAGTTTGCCGTTTTTCATTGAGAATACGGCAATTCCCAGAGAGGCATTTTTGAGATAGGGATCTTTGGTCAGTTTTTTTATTTCCTCTTTGACACTTTTAATTTTCTGAATTTGATATTTCTTGAGGATATAGCGGCTTATTTCTTTTTCGGAGCGGGAAATAAGCTTGATATCACCTGGTTCGGAGTCATATCTGCAATTTAGGGAAAGGCATGTTTTTACGTATTTGGAGTAATTATCAACTGTAAGTTCTTTCTGCAGCTCCTGGAATTTGGATTTTTCCGTTTCAAGCTTTTGCTCCAGGGTTTTTATCCTGGTGGCAAGTTTTTTGTTTTGTTTCTGCAAAGTTTGGATATTTTGGTCAATTTCAGGAGATTTGTTTTTGTCGCAGGAGACAAGAATTATTGGCAGAATACAGAGAATATCAATTAATTTGGGAAGTTTCAGCGTTTTTGATTTGGTGATGGAGGGTAAAATGTTTTTGTCCTATAAATTTCAAAAATCAAGACTGAAAAATGTTTTGAGACCGGAAATTCCCCGGAGTCTGGTCAATTCCCAGAGTGCTCTGTTTTTAACACCAAGATAACGGTTTTTACCTTGTTCTTTGATGTTGATGTGTTGTTCCCAGTCGAGTTTATGAACAAGCCTGGGAATTTTATTTAACTTTCCGGACTCGTAATAAATAAGCAGCAGTTTCAAAGCTGCATGTCTTTCAGGAAGGTTGAAAGGAAAGTCAAAATTATCTGCATTTTCAACTTTGTGCGTAAAGCCTTTCCTAGCCTGTTTATAGTAGAAATCGCTTTTTTTGATTTTTCCCTTTTTCTTCAGTTTCAGGGAATAGTGGTAAACAGCTGTCGGACGGTCTATATAGGTTCCTTCTATGATAAAAGTTGAAATATAACCGCCGATCACACTGAAAAACACTATAGTATAGGTGAGGGGATAAGACAAAATTCTGAATACAAGCGGTTTGGATTTGCGGTTGCGGGGTAGTTTGATGCCTTGTTTGCGGGCAATTTTGCGTTGTGCTCTTTTTTTGACCAAGCGGTATTTTTCGAGATGGAGAAGCATACCCACGGCCAGGAACATGACAGTATTTTCAACCATGATTGACCAGTAGGGTACCAGGGCTGATTTCATGAAATAATGTTTGACCACCAGATGGAAAAGGGTGCTGCCGATAATGAAAACACCAAAAACTCCTGCCCAGATTCGGAGATAGGGATGTTTTTTGCGCCTGCCCATGACAAAAGGGTAGAAGAACATATCTACCAGCATGTCCCTGAAGTGTACATTCCATCTGCGCCACCATTCAAGAACCGAAGGAGAATTGAGGGGAGAGCGAAAAGCGAGGGTGACTTCAGCTCCCAGGCGATTGTACATGCCGGTGATCATGTAGGCGGAACCCAGAGCCCAGAAAACCGGTTCCAGAGGATAGCCCCAGGGAAAGAGAAGGAAGGTGAGTCCTGGCAGTGAACTCAATCCCAGGAAGAGTTGTTTGAGCAGGTGGTAGGCAAGATAGAAGGTGAGTCCGGCTGCGATATAGAGGGTGCCCCGTGCCTGAATTCTTTTCTCAGGTTTCTCGATTTTGGCGAAATTAGAGCGTCGCGGAAGGGCAAACATGTACGGAATCATTATCGGAGCGGGGACAACAAAGAAGTAAAGAAAGAGTTCTTTGAAAGTGAGGCGGTCAAAGTGTTCCCGGGTGAGTTGGTAGTGGTACCAGAACAAGCGCAAGGGGATGAAAAAAGAAAACATGAGTCCCGCCGGACTCCAAGTGGAATCAAAAACAATTTGCGGCATCAATTTGAAGGAAAAGCCGGCCATAGCTGCCAGATGCAGGAAAACCACCCAAAGATGCTTGAGCAGATTGGGCAGAGAAGTTCTGACAACGATGAAATATAGAAAAATAAAGGCTAGAGCCATGATTGTCATGGCGGGAGCTGCTAACAGACTCAGGGTTATGGAGCCTGAAAGGAGAATAATGGTCCGCGATTCGGGAAAACGAGAGGAAACTGAGACCAGAATAAAATAACCGCCCAAGAGAAAAAACATTTTTTGCCAGCTGTGGAAAGCCGGTGTCCAGCAAGTGAGGTGGGCAATATCAGCCCGGTAGAGAGCTGCAGCTACAAACAGCAGAGTAAAAAGGGTAAAGGAAGAAAGGAGAACCCGGGGAATTGCAGTGCCTTTTTTGAGGCGAATTGTTTTTTCTGGATCCCAAAGAAAGAGAAGTAAAAATTTGAGGTTGGCTTTGATGGATTGCAACATTGATTTGATGAACTTGGACAATGATTAAAAAGGCGCTGTCGGTTAAAGAATATTGGAGGCAAGTTCGGCCAGAGTTGAGCGTTCACCTTTTTCCAGGGTGATATGGCCGGCAACATGCTCGTTTTTGAATTTTTCGACTATGTAAGAAAGTCCGTTATTGGTGGAATCAACGTAGGGGTTGTCTATTTGGTAAGGATCGCCGGTGAGAATGATCTTTGTTTTTTCTCCGGCACGGGTGATGATGGTTTTGACTTCGTGAGGAGTAAGGTTTTGAGCTTCATCGACGATCATGTACTGGTTGGGAAGAGACCGACCTCTGATGTAGGTGAGGGGCTCTATTCTGATGTTGTATTTTTCGACTATTTCTTTGTAAGTTGCTCCCAATCCGTTTTTAAGATGGGCGATAAGTTCCATGTTATCGAAGATGGGCTGCATCCAGGGATTGAGTTTTGCTTCGATGTCACCCGGGAGAAATCCCATGTCCCGTCCCATGGGAAAAATAGGTCTTGAAATAAGGACCGATTTGTAGTTGTTGTGTTCAAGGGCTTCAAGTCCGGCGGCTATGGCCAGCAGAGTTTTGCCTGTTCCTGCTTTGCCCACCAGAGTAATCAGTCTGATTTGAGGATCGAGAAGAATATCAAAGCCGAAAGTCTGTTCCTTGTTGCGGGGTTTAATACAGGAGTGAGCAATGGAATTGTCATGGATAACAAGTTTCAGTTTCTTTTGATTTTTGAGATAGCGGGTGAGAACAGTTTGCTGGGGATTGTCTGTATTATTTATCACCAGAAATTCCTGGGGATAAAATTGATCGTCTTCAAAGTCCACAAAACCGTTGTCGTAGAGATAATCGATTTTTTCTTGATTTAATTGGGTTTCACCAATCCCGCTGTAGAGTTCTTCGATTCTTCTGGGGCCTTCGTTGTGATAATCTTGTACCTTAAGTCCGATGGCGTCAGCTCGCAGGCGCAGGTTTACATCAAGGGTAACAAAGATGGTTTCGCCTTCGATATTCTGTTCGATGAATTTGGCAGTACCGATGATGGCATTGTCGAGGATGCGCTGTTGAGCCTCGAAAGGGACTTTCATGTCTTTGACTTTGCCGTATTTTACGTAGAGTTTGCCTTTGTTTTCACCCAGGGAAACACCGGTAAAAAGGGAACCCTCTTCTCTCAGGGTTTCTACGCGACGGATGACTTCTCTTGCACTTTTACCCCGCTGGCTGAGTTCTTTTTTGAATTTATCAAGTTCATCAAAAACATAGAGTGGAAGGTAAACATCATTATGCCCAAAGGATTGAATAGCATTGGGATCGTGAAGAAGAACATTGGTATCCAGAACGTAATTAATCATATTTTAATCTCCTGAAATCTGGGGTTAATCCCGAATCATTAAACCCCATCTGCCCCTGCAGGGCAAATATTGTGGCCAGATTTTGTTCTAGCCTGGGATTCGAGATTGAAGAGACTGCGGTTGCAGATTGCCCTTTAATGCCGGAGTACAGGTTACAAGGAATAGCTCTTGTAATTTGATGCCGGATGGTTAGTTCCCGTCCCAGAATGGGTGTTATTGGCTGAGGAAGAAGTTGGATTGAAAGATGCGCGAAGCAACTTTACAGACATCGTAGATATTATTTCAAGAAGTTACGACAAAGCAAATCATTCCAACTTCCGTCTGCAGATGGTGACCACTCATTCTGAAATGAGAACTCCAAGTTGACACTATTTCAAGAAGTTATGACAAAGCAGATGAGGTGAAATTCCGATCTCAGGCGATGACTTTCCTTTTTGGGACGGGAACTAGTTAGTAATATAGTACACAGGTTTGTACCAGAAAAAATAATGAAAAGTCATCTTACCTATTTTTCAGATAAAGAGCAACCATCTCGATCTGTTCTTGGGAGGGAAAATAAATTTACAGGTAGATTTTTTGGGAGGCCTTGGTAAAACCCAGCTCTCATATAGTGAGGAATATTTGTTCTGCAGGTTTTTTGCCAGGAAAGTGGTTAATTTGTCTTAGCCCCAGGTTTGAAATATGGATGGAAAGGAAAAGATGTAATTCTTCGGAAGGAGGGCAAGCAATTAAGGTTGAATTTATTTTCTATTAGTGTTAATTTTTATTAATTCAGTTTCCAAATTTTTCTGAGATCGGAATATTTTTTTATTTGCGATCAAAAATTAGACTGTGTTTTTCAGTTTTTATATGCAGGCATCACAAAAGCTTGTTTCAGAATTTCCCAACTCAAACCAGGATGCGGTTTTGCAGGTGGAGGTAAATATGCTTAAATCCTTGATTTCAACTCTGGCACTTTCAATTCTGTTTTTATCCATGCAAGGATGCAAAAAAGAAGTAGATTGCGAGAAACTCAAATCCAGATTGACCAAATGCATGATTTCCAATTACAAGGTGATCAATAAAACAAGAAAAGAAAAAAAAGGACGAGATTTGAGCAACGAGAAGTTTATCGAAGATCGCAATAAAGTCAGTGCAAAATATGCTGCAATAATAGATGATTATTTTTATGAAAAATGCAAGGCAGCCTCAGGCAGAGACAGTCGCGCTCAAAAGATCAATAAATGCCTCAAAGAAAAAGAGTGTCATAATGTCCATCTTTGCCTTAAAGCAGTATTGC
>JAQICJ010000285.1 GCA_027858615.1 Deltaproteobacteria bacterium | reverse complement strand
TTAAACAAAAATATTCAAAGATATTGTTGATTTTTATCCACATAAAGAATAAACTCACTTTGAATTTTGTCATAATTCATAATTAGTTTAATGATTAGTTCAACCAGATAAACATTAAGGTTCTCAGATGGCTAAGCTTAAGATAATTTCACAGAATCCTCCTGTAGAATACGAACTTAAAGATTATACTACAATTGGCAGAATGCCCAGGAACACAATCCAGATTCTTGATCGCATCCTGTCCAAAGTTCATTCTCAGATAATCAAACTCAAGGACGGCAGATATCTTCTTAAAGATCTCGGCAGTTTGAATGGAACCTATATAAATGGTCAGAGAATCACACAGCATTATCTCAATGATGGGGATGAGTTTGCCATGGGTTCTACCCTTCTCAGATTTGAAGAAAAAGAACCGAAAGAAAAAGAACCTGATGTCTATGTTTCAACAGATGCGGTAGCCAGTGAAATTCATCAGACAATAGCAGCCGATGCAGCAGGAAATTTTTTACCCGAATTGGAAATAGAAGACAATGCTATCCTCAGACAAGATTATGAACGTCTCCGAATCTCCCACGAAGTTGCAACAGCTTTGGGGGTAGAACCTGAATTACATACTCTCCTGTCCAAAATTCTCGATAAAATATTTGAAATTTTTAATTGCAGTCGTGGGATAATTTTTCTTCCCGATTCAACTGGCCAAATGAAGCCCCTTGTATCCAAAACAAAAGATGGCGACGAAGAATCCGGCGATATTGTTGTTTCATCAACTATTCTCAATAATGTAGCCAACAAAAGAGAAGCTGTTCTCAGTTCTGATGCATCAATGGACTCTAGATTTAATACTGCCAAATCAATTATTCTGCAAGGAATTCGCTCTACAATGAGTGTCCCCATGCTTTACAATGAGCAATTGCTGGGAGTCATCTATCTCGATTCCATTATGGCTACCGGAGCATTCAGCAAAAAAGATCTGCATTTGCTTTCCGGTATCGCCACTCAGGCAGCTACAGCAATATCCAATACCAACCTCATTAAAAAAATAGAAAACGAAACCAAAACCAGAGCCCAATTTGAAAAATTACTTTCTCCCAACCTTGTGGATCAACTTGTGGACGGTCAATTAACCTTCGATCAGGAAGGAGTGCAAAAAGAAGTAACTGTGATTTTTGCAGATATCAGAGGCTTCACCTCCATGAGTGAAAATATGGAAGCCAAAGATATTGTCCATATGCTCAATACCTACTTTGAAGTGATGGTCGATGTAATTTTTAACTATCAAGGTACCCTTGATAAATTTGTCGGGGATGAAATCATGGCTCTTTTCGGCACTCCGGTTCATCTCCCTGAAGGACCTGAAAAAGCAGTAGAGTGTGCTCTCGAAATGATGGCCTCTCTCGAAGTCTACAACACCGCCAGACAAGCCGAGGGCAAAAGACCCATCTCAATAGGCATAGGAATCAACACCGGCGAAGTAGTCTGTGGCGCACTTGGTTCTTCCAAGACTTTGCAATACACAGTTGTCGGGGATCCTGTCAATCTGGCCAGTCGCCTCTGTTCAATCGCCAAACCTGGACAAGTTCTCATCGGCGAAGAAACCTACAAGAAAAACGATGTAAAAAACATATTCAACTTGAAAGCCCTGGAACAAGTTTCGGTCAAGGGCAAAGCCAAACCTGTACAAGTTTACGAAGTCTTATCTCTTAACTAAACCAACTAAACAATGATAATCGCGCCTATTTACCTTCCTTTTCCTTTGGGAATAATTCTTTCATTCATATGGGGTGCAATCTGGGGCAGTTTTGCCAACGTTGTAATTTTACGTCTTCCTTTGGGCAAAAGTATTATCTGGCCAGGTTCTCATTGTTTTTCCTGTGGCCATAAATTGGGAGTTCTCGATAACATACCAATTTTCAGTTATATTTTTCTGAAAGCCAAATGCCGTTATTGCGGAGCCGGTTTTTCAGCCAGATACCCACTGACAGAATCTCTCCTTGGTATTTTAACCCTATTTCTCTACCTTAATTCCGGACTCCGATCTCACCCCCTTATTTCTCATGCTTATCTAGTTTTTCTAACCGATTTTATTTTTCTGTTTTTTCTTTTTGTGCTTTCATTTATTGATTGGGAAACATTTATCCTGCCAAATAAATTAGTCTATCCCTTTATTATCTTTACCATCTTGACCCCTCCCCTGGTCAAAAATACTTCCTGGTCAAAACCTCTTGTTGGTTTTCTTCTCGGTTCCGGAATCATTTTTCTTGTTTCAATCTCATATAAGATCATCAGAAAAAGAGAAGGACTCGGCTTAGGTGACGCCAAACTTCTTGGAGCACTGGTGGCCTTTTCAGGCCCGCTTTCTCTCCCTTTTATTATTTTTGCCGCTAGTACCCAGGGCATTATCTTTGCTTTGTTTGCCTATATTTTCAAACTCAACTGGCCCAATCCGAAACCCTACAAAAGCATTTCCACCAATGAAGATTTTGCCGAAATCATGGCCGGCTCAGAAAAAGGCTGGCAGTTGAAACCACTGCCCTTTGGCCCGTTTCTTTCTTTGGCTGCCTTTGAGTATCTTCTTCTTGGTTCCAATTTTATTAAAGA
>JAQICJ010000280.1 GCA_027858615.1 Deltaproteobacteria bacterium | reverse complement strand
TGTAGATTACGTTTTCTATGGCCTGCGCCAATATTTGTTCTTTTTTTGTTGTTTTTCCTCCCAGATTACCGGTGACTACCTTAATTTTAGCCCAAAGGGAAATACCTACTTTATTATCTATAATTGCAAATAATTTTTTAAGCTTTTCTTCAAAAGATATTTTTTGGGAACATTTAACTCCCGTTCTGACCATTCCTTTTTTTTGACAGGCATATTTTATTTGGCATCCCTTATTCAATAAAAAATATTGTTCTAAAATATCAGAAAAAACAACCTCGCGACTAACTTTTTTTCCGTTTTTTTGCAAAGGCAGAATCCGATCCTGGTCACGCCAGAGAGAGAGCGCATAATTAAATTCATTTTTTAATTTCAGTTTTGCTGAAACAGATTCCAAAGCTGAGCCAAAAGTTTTACCTTCTCCTCGAACAACCGCTTTATACATGTTTATTTTTTTTAGATTACATTGGGGCAAAGTTTGAGGCTGCTGTTGACAACCTGTTGCAAACCAAGAAAATAAAGAAATAACTGCAGTAAAAAAAATTTTGAATTTCAAAACAAACACTCCCTGTCAGTTTCCCTCCCAAAATAGAAGGTCTTCGTCCGGCGACGGAATCTGGCTTCTTCTGCTTTGTCATAACTGCCTGAAATAGTGGCAACTTGGAGTTACTAGGAACATCTCAATCCAACTTAAGTCGCAGCCAATAACCTGCACTTGAAACGAGAACTATCTGCAGTTGCTTCTCGCATCTGAAGCCAACTTCTTCTACCCAAAAACATCTATTTTGGAAGGGGAATTATTAATGGTAACACCTGATTTTATCACCAAATAAAATAATAAAATAACACTAAGCAACCTTGACCAAGAGTAAAAATATACCTACTATAATCAAAGTTTTCAAGAAAAAAATCAGCCAGACACTCCCCTTTTAAAACAAGAACAGAAGGAAAATTCCTGTACCATCAAATATTTGCCTGCCTGAACTCCACCAAGTTCATTCAAAAGTTACCATAGGGATAGGATCTGGATCCCATCCCGGAAGGTGAAGAATTTTACCTCATCTGCTTTGTCGCAACTTCTTGATATAGTGTCAACTATATCTGCGAAGTTACTCCGCGCATCTGAGGCAAACTTCTTCACCAGTTAAAAAAACCCATTCTGGGACGGGAACTATTTAGTTTCCCTGTTTTATGTTTTGTGAGTGAAATTTTGTGGCAAGTTTTGTCGATTTTCAGTCTGGATCATTTGAAATTGCGGAGAGTTTGACCTTTGTGCAGTACATTTTTCTGATTTACCCTTCAATTGGAATTGTTCTTGATTTACAATGCAATAATATCTTTAAAAAGATTGAGCAACTGGTTTTGCAGGGTTTTGTTTTTTCTTTTCCATTGAGCTTTAATTCTGGTTTGTAATTTGGATAAATCTTTTTTCTTGATAAAAGGATATCCTTTATAATTGAGGCTGGTTTGAAAGGATTTTTTCATGAACAGAGCCGGAATATGAACTTTGATTAGTTGGAGATAATTTGCCCGGATACTATTGCCATAATATTTGCTGTTGTTTGATTTTTGCTGTGTTGGTTGTTTTTTGAGGCGGGACTTTGCTTCGATAACTTTTCTGTTTAATTTTATGGGGGGAACCAGGTCTTTTTTAATAAAGATTTCAATAATCAGATCGTACTTCCCTGCATTTTTTGCCTTTTGTAACCATTTTGAATCTCGATGAAAATATTTATGGAGATGTTTTTTTCCAGATTTTATCTTGAAATATTTTTTCTTCCCTCGGGACAATACGGGAAATTTCTTTATGATTTTGGTTGTATTTATTCCGGGTAATTTAATGATTTTTTCCCATTTTTCAGAATTCATTTTTCGTCCAAAGGGTGGATAAACAATAATAGCTGTATTCAACTTTTTATTGTTTGTGATTTTATAATAAAACCGGGCGGCCCCGGCTATTCTTTTGTTTTTGCTTTTGGCATATCTGGCAAGTTCAACTATTGTTTTCTGATCTTGTAATTTAACTAATTTGATCAAGGCAATGGCAGAATTTTGCAAATTTTTGCTATTTTTCAAAACCTTTTGAAACATGGAAATTGCCCGATTACGTTTATTGGCTTTTAAATAATATTCACCTGCCAGATAAAAACGTTTGTGCTCCCGGCAATATTTGGCGAGTTTCAGTTGAATTTCAGATTTGGGCATCCCTGAATAACCATAATAAATCTCGGCTTTACTCCTGAGATTACGGCGCAAAGCGCTTTGGGCTATTATTCTGAAAGACTTTTTTTTCGATATTCCGGCTTTTAAGAAGTAGGAAAGAGCATAATGAAATGCTCTTTTCTGCAAAAAATATTTTGCGATGATTTTATAGTATTGTTCAGGTTCAAATCCGGCCAAATCAAAACATTTCATACTTTCATGAATTTTGCCATATTTTAGATAATGACGGGCAAATCTTTTATATATGGGTTTCATTTCAATTCCGGCAGTTTTATAATAATTTAAAGCCGAATGGAAATTGTTCTTCTTTTCCATCTTCTTCCCCACCAGCAATATGGTTTTCTTAAATTCTGCCTGCTTACCGGCTCTTTTAAAATATTCAGCTGCTGCTCTCAACTTTCCCTTTTTTATGAGCTTTTGAGCTTCTTTTTCAAAATATTTCCCGGCTAATTCAGGCTTGCGGGCTTTCAGATACCATTTACCGGCATAAGCAAAATCTTCCTTTTTGACAGCCTTGAGAGCCAAGGCAAGATAACATTGGTTTTCCATTTCCAAAGCACCGGCTTTTTGATACAAATCGGAAGCATGGATAAATTTTTCCTTTTCATATAAAGCTTTCCCCACCTTGAAAAAACAATCTTTCTGCTTTTGACCTTCCAGAGAATAGCAATATTTTTCAGCCTGACCAAACAAGCCCTGATTTATATATCTTTGTGGCTGGGCACAAGAATAGTTGAAAACACCAATTACAGAAAACAGAAGTAGAAATTTGACCATTTTAAAGCCTTTGGTGAAGAAGTTTGCCTCAGATGCCAGGAATAACTGCGAAGATATAGCCACTACTATTTCAAGAAGTTATGACAAAGCAGATGAGG
>JAQICJ010000279.1 GCA_027858615.1 Deltaproteobacteria bacterium | reverse complement strand
AATCAAGAATTTGTTTTGTGGCTTCAAGTCCGTCCATAATTGGCATTTGAATATCCATGAAGATTAGATCAATTTCCTGATTTGATTTGACTCGGGAAAGAGCTTCCAGTCCATTGTTGGCAACTTTTACCCGATGTCCCATTTTGTTGAGCATGATAAATCCAAGTTCCTGATTTACTTTGTTGTCTTCAGCAAAAAGAATATCAAGGGCTTCAGAATTATGAAAATTATCTATTTTTGAAATTTTTGTTTTGCAGGTTGAACTTTTGTTCTCCTTGAAAATAATGTTGAGCAGCAGATCAAAAAGTTTGGAGGGCAAAAAGGGTTTGGAGATAAAGTAAACTTCTGATTGGTGCTTGTGTTGGAAAAAATCAGGTTTGGAACCGATGGGAATCATCAAAATAGTTGCAATGTTTTTAAGATTTTTATTGTTTTTGATGTCTTTTATCAAATCGATGCCACTGATAGCAGGCATTTCACAATCCAAGAGTGCAACTTGAATTGAATATTCCGCATTGATGTTTTGTTCTAGAATACTAAGTGCCTCAAACCCATTATTTGCAGTAAAAACTGTAGTTCCCCATTTTTCAAGTAAAGCTCTGGCGGCCTGGAGAGAATGGATATTGTCATCTACCACCAGAATATTCAATTTTCTAAGCTTGTCTGGAATAGTTGCTCCCTGCTTATTATAGACCAGTTCAAGGGGGAGAGTGAAGGTGAAAGTACTGCCTTTGTCAGGAATGCTTGAGGCCGAAATTGAACCACCCATGTTTTCTACCAGTTTCTTGGAAATTGAAAGTCCCAACCCGGTTCCTTCGTATTGACGATTCAGATGGCTGTCAGCCTGGGCAAAGGGATGGAAAATATCTTTGATTTTTTCTTTTGAAATGCCGATACCTTGATCGATAACTCGAAATTCCAGTATTTCTTTATTGTTTTTGGCGTCTGTTTTAGTGACTTCAATCTGGATTATTCCTTTGGAACTGAATTTGATGCTGTTTCCAACCAGATTTGTCATTATTTGATTCAACCGCCCACAATCACCTCTATAAAAATCACCTACATTTTTTTCAATATTACAGGAAATTTCAATATTTTTTTGATTAGCATTGTATGAGAGAGGGATTATTGATTGGGTAAGAGATTGCCTGAGATTGAAAGTAGTTTCATTCAACAGGAAATCAGTTGATTCAATTTTGGAGAAATCAAGAATGTTGTTCAAAATACTGAGAAGACCATCGGAAGAGGCTTTGACCATGTTCAGGTATTCGCGCTGTTCATTGCTGAGATCTGTACTCAGGGCAAGTTCGGTAAGTCCAATAATGCCACTCATGGGAGTACGGATTTCATGGCTCATGTTGGCCAGAAACTGACTTTTTATTTTGTTTGCTTTCTGGGCTGCGTTTTTAGCTTTCAGACTTTTAATCTGGGATTCCTTAATGGTAGTGATGTCTTTGGCTATTGACATGTAGCCTATATGTTTGCCCTTGGAATTTTCGAGTGAGGTAATGGAATGCAGAACTGGAAAAGTGGTGGAATTGCTGCGCACATGGAGAATTTCTCCTTTCCACTTATGTTTCTGCTGCAGTATATTGATTATATTGTTGATCTTTTTTGATTCAAAATCTTTGTTTGTAAATTTGCAGAATTTATTGTTGAGAACTTCAGAAGTTTCCACCTGGTGCATATTTTCCCAGGCTGAATTGGCAAAAATAATTTTCTGTTCATCATTGAAGATTATTATTCCGTCTGAAGATTGTTCTACTGCTTGGGAAAGGATATGAACTTTCTCCCAGGTTTTGTTGAAATCGGTAACATCTCTTTCAATGGCAAAAACTCTGTCTTCGTCTAATTTGGCAAAACGGGTTTCATAGTATTTGGTTTCACCAAATTCAGTGATTGAAAATTCACAATGTTGTTTATGTGCGGATTGAAGAGTTTTTTGGATTGTCAGAAAAATATTGTGTAACTGATGAGGCGGAATATTCAGATCTTTGATATTGGTGCCAACAACTTTTTTATTTATGTTGAGTTTGTTATCAGGGAAAAAATCAATAACATTTCCTTGTTTGTCGATGACAAACATATAGTCGGGAACAGCCCGGAGAAAATGAATCCAGCGTTGATTCTGTTTGAGTAGTTTTTGTTCTTTCAGGGCGGAATTGGTAAGATCGACAGCATTTCCAATAAACCCGATGAACTGGTTTTTATGGTTACGGAGAGGAGAGCCGTTGATTTCGATAAATATCTCTTTATTATCGGCTGATTTTATCCAAATTTTGCGTTTGGAAAAAGGAACAGGGATTTCATTTTTAAAAGAGATAAAGGCGAAGTTGGGAAATATCTTGTTTCCAAGTTTGAGTTTTTCCTGGTTGGAGAGAGAAGTTGGCGTTCCCAGAAAAAAATCTCTGTTTCCACTTAAATAAACAATTTCTCCTTGTAAGTTAGTTTGCCAGTATAAATTTTGCAGAAGTTTAAAATTACTGGTTAATTTGCTGTTAAGTTGGTTGACTGTTTTTTCGAGTTGTTGCAGATGTGCCTCGCCAGGCTTGCAGGGCAATTGTTTGCGTAAAGAAGCTATCAATTTTTCTTTTTCTTGAAGTTGTTGTTGGAGTTTTTTAATTTTATCCATAGGGCAAAAAAGCAATGGTTGTACAAACTGATGATTAGAAATTTAATCATTTGTAACAGACCTGAGGTTAAAATTGGCAGACATGGCTATGGCTTGGAAGATGCTTTTTGCAAATCAAACCGTATTCAGCCCCAGCCGAGAACCCCTTTTACAAGAAGGCGATCGGGTAACTCGAAATTTTTAGTTATGCTGTCTGAAATATACTCCAGTTCGAGAATTTAAGCAACTAGTTAGTTCCAGAGTTGGTGCGAAAATCCAGAAGTTTCTTTGCTGTATTTCTCTTTTGAGAGTTTTTCAAAAAGTGCAAAATTCCGGGCTTCAATTTTTTTATAATTAAAGATGATGTAAATAGAAATGACCAGAAGTCCGCAGATTAATCCGATATAATGGGTGCGATAACTGGTTCGGGGAGAAAATGATGCCGGAATAAACATCACCAGGCTGAATCCTGCAATTTTCAGCCACTTTTTTGAGCCTTTAATGTGTTTTTTGCTGATAAGCAAAAGTGGTAGCCACATACCCCAGAGAACATAGACCAAACCGGATGATCCCAATAGATTAACCTGATAATCATAGGAATAGATAGAAATACCGTGGGTGATTATGCCTGTGGCAACAGCCAGCACAGGGAATAGTCGCCAACTGAAATAATTGTTGAGTTGGGCCCCAAAAATCAGAATAAAAGGAGCATTGGAAAGAAAGTGGGTAAAGTTGGAATGGAGCAGCATTCCGGTGAAAAGTCGGTAATATTGCTGGTTGAGAACTTTATTGCGATAAGCACAAAGATAATTGCGTCCGAATTGAGGATAAAGCCAGTAAACAAGGGATAAAATCAATGCCGACCCCAGATAGACGATGGGAAAAAAAAAGGATTCAGGTCGCAGGGGCAGAGTAATAAAACTCTTGGTTGCGATTATTTCTTCGTCCAGAGGAATTTGTGATTTCATGGAAAGATTGGAGGGGAGGGGGATATTTATTCAGGTTCAACGCAGGAATAAACCTTCATTGTTTTGATTTCAATGTTTGATTTGCCGCCTCGTCTGGAATTGTATTTGTTGGTGTTGCCGGCAACAAGATTGTCCCACCAGGTGTTGAGAATAAGGACTTTAACCGGTTGCTGTACACCTTGGAGAAGTTCGTTGAAAACATTCCAAGTAAGGGGGATG
Organism: Deltaproteobacteria bacterium; assembly: GCA_027858615.1. Lineage (GTDB taxonomy): Bacteria > Myxococcota_A > Polyangia > HGW-17 > HGW-17 > JAQICJ01. Next base: position 4,270 of record JAQICJ010000279.1, on the reverse strand, counting down.
CCATTCCAGTAAAGAACTTTCCTTTGTTTTACATAGCGACATTTAGCTTGTTTGGAAGCAATGGTGATTTGCTGGCCGGGAGGGGCAGCTATTTTGACAGTTGTGCAGGCAGCAGCACCCAACATTAATAACGTTGTGGATATGAGAATTAATTTTTTCATTGGTATACCTCCTACTCTCTGCATTCATAAACTTCAAGTTTCTTGAAGCGTAAAAAACCCAATAAAAATGTCCAGGAAAGGGCTTCCAGCATGACACTTCCGACACTATTCTTGAACTCGACTCTGACTGGGCCTTTAGCGCCTTCGAGCAGAGGGGCGGTTGATTTGGTGCCGCCGGCTCCCCAAGCCCAATAAGTGACGATTTCACTGGCATGTTGTTTGCAGCCTTCTTTTTGAGATGAGAGGCGAACCTGATTGGGATGGTTAGATTCGACAAGCACTCTGAAAGTAGAGCAGGATGCCAGTCCTACAGATACAATTAAAGCAAGAGAAACTATAAATTTCATGGGACCTCCTTAGTGAATATTTCTGATTTTGAGATGGGAATTGTTAAAACTTGCCCAAACTATAAAAACAGGATTTTAATTCAATGAGAATACTTTAAAAGAAAAGTGGTTAATGTCAAGTTCAATAATACTTTTTTCCACCCTGTTGAAATACAGCAAAAAACAGGAAAACAAAATCCCGTTCCAAGGGTAATCAAGGGTATTAAGGAAAAGAAGGAAATAGGGATTTATCCTGTATTTGAGAAAAAAAAGAAATTTAGTGTATACTATCCTTGAAGAACAACCTAATATATTGCAGTTGCAGTATTCTGATTGCAATAATACCTGTAATCCAAATTTTTCAGGAGACTATCATGAAACGCCTTATTTATATCTTTGTTCTGACAACTTCTTTGTTTTACAGCAGTATTTCTGCTGCCAAAGTTCTGGAAATATTTGTTCAACCACAGATGGGAGGAATGTTCGGGCTTTATTCCCAAGCAAAGCTTCCCTGGGAAGATACAGAAAGGGAACTCAATACAGAGGAAGATTATTTTATGACCCACCAGGGTGGCAATGCCGGTTTTTCAGCCGGTCTCGAATTCATGTTCATTGATTTGCTAATTGATGTCAACCAGTTCTATCGTTCTGAACGGAAATCAACTTTCTTCTCCTTGCTGGTTGGGATCGATGCTGATTTCAAACTGAGCAAGAATTCTGTATGGACAATGTATTTGCTTGGAGGAGGAGCTCTTGCAACTATCGATGATGAATGGGCCAAGCAGGAAGAGGTTCAGATAAGTCATAGCGATCTTTATTCCCAGATAGTGCTTTTGCGATTGGGTGTCCGCTATGAATACAAAATTTTTGAAAATATAAGATTGTCTCTGGATGGCGGTATTGGAGCTCATTTTTTGCAATTATCACAAAAGCCTGTGAATCAGGATGATTCTCAGTCCTCCGGTGTTCACGCTTATTTTTCCGCAGGAATCAGAATTTATTTTGATTTCTTTGGTGGTGGCGAAGATGAATTGGAAAATGAAGACAGTGGCAAAGTGATTATCATAAAAAATCAGACTCCGAAGAATAATACTCAAGAGGTTCAGGGTAACAATACTGCCAATCCTGCCACAGCAGATCCTGTTAATAAGAAAGATAATTCAACTGCCAGTGAAAAGGAGAACAAATAACCAGCCATGAGATTTTTTCCTTTCAGTTTCATCTTCCTCTCGCTAATTCTTTTTGCAGCATGTAGCACCGTTAAAGAAGACGATAATATCACCTGCCCTGATGATCCTGAGTGTATTTGTGATGAGTTGGACAATTGTGAGATCTGCGGGGATCATGTTTGCAACTCTCCCGAAACCTGCGAAAATTGTGAACTTGATTGTGGTAAATGCGGGGTGTGTGGCGATAGTGAGTGCAATATCAGTACCGAAGATTGCAATACCTGCCCCGAAGATTGCGGGTATTGCAGCGAATGTGGCGATGGTTACTGTTACGAATCTCAGGAAGATTGTGAAAGCTGTCCTGAGGATTGTGGCTTATGTCCCACCGGCTGCGGCGATGATTATTGTTCCCAGACTGAAGATTGTGAAACTTGTCTCGAGGATTGTGGTGAATGTCTTCCTTCTTGTGGTAATGGAATCTGTGATGCTGCGGAAGACTGTCATTCCTGTCCAGCAGAATGTGGAGAATGCCCTCCAAGTTGTGGTGATTCTTTCTGTCTTCCTGAACAGGGAGAAAATTGCAATACTTGTCCCGAGGATTGCAATGGTTGTTCCGAAGTAAGTGGTTGTGAGATTCATGCTGAACCAGGAAGTGGAGATTCCTGCCTCAATTGTGTTTGTGCTTTCGAACCTTCCTGTTGTCAGTCAGCCTGGGGCTCCCATTGTGTTGAGCTTTGTGCTGAAGATTGTGGGGGAGATTGTTCTTCTTATTGTGGAGATTCCAGTTGTGATTCCAATGAAGATTGCAACAGTTGCCCCGAAGATTGTGGCCAGTGTCAGCCCCAGTGCGGCGATGGTAGTTGCAACGGCAGCGAAAATTGCGATACCTGTTCCCAGGATTGTGGGGAATGTAGTAGTAATAATGGCTGTGTCATAACCGCCGAACCTGGTTGTGCCGATTGTGAATGTTTTGATTGTGTCTGCCAGCTCGATCCTTATTGTTGCATGGTGTCATGGGATGAAACTTGTGTTCAGCATTGTCTGGACTGTGGTCAAAGTTGTCCTGATTCCTGTGGCAATAATTTATGCGAACCGGAATCAGGCGAAAATTGCTCTTTGTGTCCTGCTGATTGTTCTCCTTGCGGTATTTGCGGCGATGGGATCTGTTCATCCCAGGAAATGGGAAGCGGTTGCATCGAAGATTGCCCGTTGATTCCGGCAAATTGTGGTGACGGTTTTTGTCTCCCTGGAGAGGGAGAAAATTGTTTTTCCTGCTCTGAAGACTGCGAAGAGTGCAATGGGGGAGATCCTTGCTTGGCATCAAACCAGATGGGAACTCAGAATCCGGACATTCAAGCTTGTGTCTGTGCCCTCGATTCCTATTGTTGCAGTGTCCAGTGGGATACAGTCTGTGTTTCTATTTCCACTTCTTTCTGTCGTCTGGAATGTGGAGGAGAAGATTGTGGTGATGGTGAGTGTTCCGGAGATGAATATTGTTGGAATTGTCCCTTTGATTGCGGTGAATGTGGGCAGTGTGGTGATGGTATCTGCCAGGACAATGAAAGTTGTTTCAATTGCGCTGCAGATTGTGGCGCCTGTTCTTATTGCGGCGATGGAGTCTGCGATCTCGCCCGAAATGAAGATTGTGAATCTTGTTCAGAGGATTGTGGTCCCTGTTATCATTGTGGTAACAATGTCTGTGAATGGGAAAATGGTGAAGCAAATTCCAATTGCAGTATAGATTGTTATTGTGGAGATGGTGTATGTCTGCCTGCACAGAATGAATCTTCTTTTCTTTGTCCCATAGATTGTTTTTGCGGCGATGGTATTTGTGAGCTGGTCGCCGGAGAAAACGAAGTATCCTGTTCCCTCGATTGTTCTTTATAAGCCGTTCCAGGTCCTTACCGGTCCCGTATCAAAGTGGACAAATTTGGAACGATTGTAATATCCCACCCCTCCCATTTTTTTCTTTCTCAAATAGCGGGCAACCCGTGCTGCATCTACTCCTTTTAGAGCAAAATCAACGGCTTGTCCAAAAAGATGTTTGGAGCGCAGAGCCACTTCATGCAGTTTTTTGCGCAATTCTTCATTATAACGAGGTGCTCTGAAGGCCGAGATAATGATGATTTCCTTTACGGCAAAATGGAGTGAAGTTTCACGAAGCACCTTGATCAGTTTTTGATCCATACTTGTTCTTTTTCCAGTCACGCGGCAGCGAAAAAACAAATTGATCATTTCCGGGGAAGGGTTGCCCAGAGGAAGGATTTCTTTGGTGTGATACTGGCGAAGGGAAATTATTTTTTCAGCTTGGGCAGGAGGGGAATAAGATTTTTGTGGATTTTTTCTTTTTATTGATTTGGGTGGGGTTGCCATTAAAAAGAGACATAAGAAATATAACATATTGTGAATATTAGCAATCAACTGAACTTTGTCCAAAAAAAAACAATAAAATTCCAAGATGCAATCAAATTGTCTTTTAATATAGTGGTATTTTTGTTAATTTAAGCGACAAGGAGTATTATCATGCAGCTGTGTTTCAAAATTTTCTTATTATCAACCTTGTTGTTTTCCCTATCTTTTACCTGTTCCCCCAGAAAAAATGAAATTGCTGAAC
>JAQICJ010000073.1 GCA_027858615.1 Deltaproteobacteria bacterium | reverse complement strand
ATTTTATTTCTGAATATTATAATTTTTGTTATAAAACTATGAAGATTTGATACCTCTAATAGTCCCACTTTGCAATAAACTGGCTGCATCTCAATGCAACTTCATTATTTGAAAAGGGATTGGACTCCCAAATCCAGGCAGGCAAAACAATGAAACTGAAAAAGATCAAAAAATATCTCCCAATTCTGCTGGCTGTTATCTCAGGAACCATGTGGTTTGTATCCTGTCCCCCCTATCCCTTCTGGTGGCTGGGGTGGCTGGCCATGGTTCCCCTTTATTTTTCACTGGAAAAGTTCAGTGGCAAAAAAGCATTTGCCCTGGGTTGGATTGCAGGCTTCACGGCAATGATGGGAGGATTTCCCTGGATAACAGATCTGGCGGTAAAATTCGGTTCTCTGCCTTGGCCCGTAGCTTTGTTCATCTGTATCATTTACAATTCCTATCAAGCTCTGCTTTTCGGTCTTTTTGCCTGGGGTTTCACCTGGTTTCGCGATCATACCCGCTTTCCCATCTGGATTTCTTCTTTTCTGCTGGTCTCGGCCATCGAATTTTCCTTTCCGCTGATCTTTCCCTGGTATTTTGCAATTACCCAGGCTTTCGTTCCCATGGCAATCCAAATAGCTGAATTTACCGGACCCATTGGAGTCAGTGCCCTGCTGGCAATTTGTTCAGCGGTAATTTACGAAATCATCAAGCTTTCTCAAAAAAAGGAAATTCCCTTCAAATCCCCAAGAGTTTATCTTCCCCTTGCCCTTTTGTTCATCATCCTTGGTCTTTCTTACTTCAGACTCAATCAGATCAAAGATATTGCCGAGAAAAGTCCAAAAATTGGAGTAGCTCAGATTCAACCAAATCTGGGAATCAGGGATCCTAGAATCAATCATTTCGGTATCAAACAGATTCTTGTTCATCAAAAAATGAGCCAAGCAGCCGAAAACATGCTTAAAAATGGGCGTTTCAACAACCTGAATTTACTGGTCTGGTCTGAATCATCCTATCCTTTCAATCTGCTGCGTGACAGGAATGAAGATTTTAAATCCGACAACAACCTCAAAAAAATCAAGCGCGGTTTTACAACTCCTTTGTTCATGGGAGCAGGAACCTACAAAAAATCAGGAAAATATCGCGATGTCTACAACAGTGCCCTGCTTTTCAACCAGGAGGGCAAAATAACCGGGAAATACGACAAAAACTGGCTGCTGATTTTCGGCGAGTATATCCCTTTATATGACTACATGCCTTTTATGCATGATTTTTTCCGAGCTCATAATATGTCCAATATGCAAAGGGGAAATACCACCAATAATATGCTTCTCAAACAGATTGAAACCACAAAGGGAAAACATGATCTCAAAATCGGTCCTCTGATTTGCTATGAAGATATTCTACCTTCCTTCAGTCGTCAGGTAGCCGAAAACAATCCTCACTTTATGATCAACATTACCAATGATGCCTGGTTTGGAGCTACCCAGGAACCTTATCAACACTTTGCCCTTTCCGTCTATCGCACCATTGAAACCAGACGCTACCTGGTAAGAACCGTAAACATCGGAGTAACAGCCGTTGTGGGCAGCGGTGGGGAAGTAAAAGTTAGAACCAAAGCTCAAAATATGACTATTCCTCCCACTGCCGGCGAATCTTTTCGAACTTTCCGGAAAAAGCTGCAAAATGCACATCTTAAAAAGATCGATGAAAATATCTGGCAACTTGATATGTGGCCTCACAGTCTTCTGGTTTACTATCAGGTACCCCTTTTGGAAAATTCTGAAACCTTCTTCATCCGTTTCGGTAATGTCTACGGTTGGTTAATGTTAATCAGTTGCCTGGGAATAATCATCTTCTACAACCGCCACCGCTTCATCAAAAAGAAAGAAAAGAAAAATGAATAATTCCTGTTATCTGGATTGTGCTTCTTCTACCCGGGTTCTGCCGGAAGTAAGCCATACATATATTACTGCTCTGTCCGATTATTTTCCCAACCCCTCAGCTGTCCACGCCGAAGGCAAAAAGAGTTTTAATTTTCTAAATGAGCAAAAAGAAAAAATAAGTGAAATTCTGAAAATCAAACCTGAACAGGTCATTATCACCTCAGGAGCTACAGAATCCAACAATACCGTTTTTCATCAGATTAAAAACTATTACAAACCTGAAGATGGCAGGGTTCTGATCTCTCAAATCGAACATGGCTCTGTGTTCAATCCTGCCCAGGACCTGGCTGAATTGGGATATGATGTCAGATTCATCAGAGTAAACAAAGAGGGTACAGTTGATCTCGAACATTTTGCCAGTCAACTGGAAGAACCGGTGATTTTTGTTTCAACCATGCTGGTAAACAACGAAACCGGGATCATCCAACCCGTTGATAAAATGGTTGAGATGGCCAAAAACAAATATCCAAATCTGCTTTTTCATTGTGATGCAGTTCAGGGGGTATATCCCAAAATTTGGCATTGTCTGGGAAATGTAGATTTTTTCTCCCTCTCCGGGCATAAATTTCACTCCCCTAAAGGAATTGGCATCCTTGTCCATCCTGAATCATATAAAATCAAGCCTCTTTTACTCGGAGGAGGTCAGCAAGATAACAGACGCAGTGGCACCATGAAACCCGCTCTCACAGCTGCTTTTACCAAAGCTCTCGAAATTTCCTGGCAGCAGCGACGAAATAAAATTGAGAAATTGAATCAAGCTTTCCTGGAGATCTTTGCCCAGTCTTTGCCGCAAATAAACATCAAAGGAAAGACGCAAAATCGGATTCCCTGGACTTTAAATATTGGATTTCCCGGCATTACCGGCAGCACCCTGAGAAGAGCTCTGGCCAGGGAAAATATTTTTGTATCCCAAAGCAGTGCCTGCAGTTCCCAAAATGAAAAAATGAGCAGAATTCTCCAGGCAATGGGAGCTAATTCCCAGTGGGGGCACATAAGAATCTCCTTCAGTTATCTCCATGAAGAAAAAGAACTGACCGCTGCTGCTCATAAAATAATCGAATGTTACCGGAAATATTCTCTGGTCAAAACCAGTACTGATCAGTAAAATCAATCCGGATACAACCAAATAGAACAATAACCTCTTTTCAAAACGGGAACTGGCTGGTTCCAGATAATCCGGAGTACCCCATGAAAAAATCAAGTCTTGATTTTCTGGAAAAATTAAAAAAGGTGAAAAACAGGAATGTCCTTTCCTTTGGAGAATATCTTGAAAAAGTAAAAGAAAATCCCGAGGTACATCTGCGCAATTCTCCGGGCTATATCAAAGACTGTTTTGATTATTTCGGAACCAGAACTGTCAAAAGAAATGACCGTAATCTTCGACGTTTCAAATTGTTTGACGCTCCTTTTGATCAGGGTAGGCATCCTCTCATCGGTGGAGAAGATATTCAAAACAAATTTTATTCCTTTCTCAACTCCCAATTGGTTTTGAACAGAACTCCCCGCCTTTTTCTGATCCACGGCCCCAACGGCAGTGCCAAATCCACTTTCATCCGCTTGATAATGCGAGCCCTCGAAGCTTACAGTCTTACCCCGGAAGGTTTTGTCTACAAATTCAACTGGATCTTTCCCTCCAAAGCTGTCAATCCCCACGAAATCGGCTTCGGCAGCAAACCAGAAAAAATCAATCTTCAGACCTATGCCTATCTCGAACACAACAAAATCAACGCTCTTTTTCCTGACGAAATGATGGACCACCCTTTGCTGCTTTTGCCAAAAAACCATCGCCTCAATCTGCTCAGAGAATTATTGGGAGAGGATTATTCTTTGCCCCAGTGGCTTCGAAACCGGGATCTCCATCCCCGTAACCGGGAAATATTCGACACCCTTCTACTGTCCTCCCCTAAGGGAGTGGTTGAAGTTTTCAATTATATTCAGATAGAAAAACTGAATTTCAGCAGACGATATCGCAAAGGGCTGGTAACCGTTGAGCCCAAAATGGCTGCTGATGCCAATATCAGACAGATCACCTCGGATCAAAGCCTGCAATCACTTCCACCTTCTTTGCAAAACCTCAATCTGTACAGATATGGAGGCGATCTTGTCAATGCCAATCGTGGTCTGATTCATTATGAAGATCTTTTCAAAAAATCCCTGGAAGCTTTCAAATATCTGATTAACACCCTTGAAGAAGGCTACCTCAATCTTGATTCAATAATTCTTCAGTTTGATCTCACCTATGCAGCCACAGTCAACGACAGACAATTGTGGAGCTTCACTGAAATGCCTGAGTTCTCCAGTTTTGAGGAAAGAACGGAAATTGCTTCATTGCCTTATCTTCTCAGTTACAAACTCGAAAAGGAAATTCACAGTCAGGTAATCAATCCCACCCAATTAAAAATTAAAATAGCTCCTCATGCTTTGGAAATCTCTTCTTTATGGGCAATCATGACCAGGTTGGTAAAACCAAAATTGAAAGATGAAAAAACAGGCAATGTTTTTCCCGAATTAAATGTCTACGAGAAAGCGCTTTTTTACAATTCAGGCAAACTTCCCGACAGATACTCTTCCACAACCAAAATTGAGGCGCGAGCGGTTGTTGACCAACTTTATTATCAAAAAATATCAGAGGTTATCTACGAAGGTGGGATAGGAGCTTCTCCCCGTCTACTGCAGTCACTCTTGCTAAAAGCAGTAAGCAAAAACAATAATAAAAACCTGAATATTCAAGATATATTTACAGCCATAGAAGATTTGAACCAGGAAAAAAGCACCCATGAATTTTTAAATTATCCTGCCCAGGAAGGCGGTTTCCATAATCTTGATCAAATTTTGGAATTTACCAGAAAACACTGGAAAAACCTGATCAAGAAAGATCTGTGGAAAGCTGCAGAAATTGTGGAAGAAAAATCTGTGGTTAACAGAATCAAGAAATATATAGATTTGATAATTCACCATGTTAAGAAAGAAAAAATCAAGGATCCGGTTTCAGGAACTTATCATGAGCCTTCCTTTAAAATGATGGAAGAATTTGAAAAAGAATTGCAGATTACAGACGATTCTGAAACTTTCAGAGCCGATTGTATTTCCCGCATTGGCGGTTACAAAATAGAAAACCCTGCCGCAGAATTAAACTATGAAGAAATTTTTGCCAATGAAATAAACAACCTGGCAGAAAAATCAATATTTGCCCAGCGCAGCAAGCTTCTGAAAATTATGGACAAGGTGGTTGTCTGCCTTGAGGATCCGGGCAGTCTTGAACGGGAAGAAACTGCTATCCGGAAACAAGTTGGTCTGGTACGGGATAACTTGAAGGAAATGGGGTATTTTAAAGAATCCATTTTGGAAGCAATCGATTTTTACCGCCGTGAAACCAGGGAGTAAATATCATAATTTTCATGGTTCCAAACAAGTTTGTATCTTTTGCTTCCTTCAACCCCCCAGGCTCTTCCTGCCCCTTCCATCCATAAAATCCTTTCATTTTCATCTGTTACGCAAAGCAACTCTTGCCGTAATTGAACCGGAAATTGGGATAATGCTTTTTTGAGACGAACCATGCCCATGTTTTTACGGGAGATTCTGTCACCGGGGCGGGGATTTCTGATTTGAAGCAACTGGCTTTTGTCAGGAATAATTATTTCGCCATTTTGGCAGGGAGAACAGGAAAATACTCCGCGCTCAATCTGATATTTTCCTGTCAATTCATCAGTTTCCAGGGAGAAGTTTTTCACCTTGAGTTTTGGCCCGAGATAAACAGTTCCCCCTTTGGCTTTTTCCTCAAAATTGTTTGGGGGGGATTCTTTTGTGTTGCCCAGAAGAGGAGAGGTGGAAAAACCACAGTCTTTTGTCTCCAGATATTTCAGGTCCGGTTTAAAGAGGTATAAATAAGTTTTTCCGGGCAATTGTAGTTTACCTGATCTTTTCTCTGCAACAAACCGAGCCGCCAGATCAAGATGTCTTCGTCCCAGCTCACCGCCCCTGTGAACATCTTTCCAGATTTTCGCCACTGCCAATTTGACTATTGCCGAAGGCACCTTTGCTAAAATCATAAGTGGTAATACTATTCCCTGACGATATTTTTTGGCACTTGTCAGCAAATCATTAACAATCCAGGTTAAAGCCTCATGTTCTTCTTTCAAATTGAGAGCTGTATTGAACAAAACTCTGTTAATCCTTGGATTTTCTTTTTTCAGTTCCGGAACTATGATGTTTCTGACCCGGTTCCTGAAATATTTCAAACTGGAATTTGTTTTGTCTTCGAACCAGTCAACTCCTGTAGAATCCAGATAAAACTCCAGCCTGCTCCTGCCAAGATTAAGCAAAGGTCGAATAAAGGGAGGCTCATAAACAGCCATGGCCGACAAGCCCCGACTACCTGCCCCTCTAATCAATCTCATTAACAGGGTTTCTCCCTGATCTTCAAGATTGTGTCCCAGAGCAATACAACCAAAACCTGCTTTGTGCATCTGTTTTTCCAGGATTTGTCGGCGGTAATTTCGCATTGAATTCTCAGACAGTGGCTTATTTATATTTTCCAAGGGCAAAGTTAGGGAAAGCGCTTCAATTCCCAATGATTGGGATCGGTTAACAACTTCCTGTGTTTCTTTTTCAGCTTCAGTCCGCTGACCATGATCAATTGTAACCGTTTTCAATGGTATTTTTCTTGACTGTGCAAAGTTTTTAACAAGATAGAGTAAAGCCATACTATCGGCACCGCCGGAAACAGCCAGAATAATTCCCTGTTTCAGAATTTTGTCCGGAATCTGGGAATATATATTGTTTTCCACTGTTTGTTCTATTTGGTTTAACTCGTCCATATTTTGCAATTTCCTTTTCATATATGTTTCCAAAATTGCCCATTATTTGGAAACAATTATCAAATCCCGAGAGCACAATCTGAAAATTTTATAGAAAATCCTTTACTTTAATCTAGATTTTCTTAAATTGGCTATGTATTTACACTATAACCAGAATATTGTGCAAATGGTTTGAGATAAATTGGATAATATCCCCTTTAAACTCAATATATCAATTGCCTACAAAAATATAATAGTTTAAAATACTCAACGGCAGGTTTTTAACGCAAATTGCTGCAATCTGCCTTAATGTTTCATGTACCAATTGAACCTTTGCAATAATTAGATAGTATTCAAGCTGTTTTTGAACTTTTATCCCGATTTTCTCAGATTGAGATTTCGGGTTACAAACTCATAAAACCGTTCGATTATTCCCTGGTAAACCAAATCAACAGGTTTTTATAATGAATGACAACAATCCCTTTGATGAGAGTACACGAGTACTTCAACTTGATCAAAAAGATCTCAAACAAAATAAAACTGAAGAAGACAAACTGAAACCTGCCTGCCTTGTTCCCATTTATGGTGTCAAGGATATGGGCAAAAAATACGATTTGAATTCACTCGTCACTTCCATTGGTCGCAGTGCCGCCTGCAGCATTCTGGTCAATGACGAATCGGTAAGCCGCAAACATTGTGAAGTACGCAGCACCAGTAATGGTGTTTACATGGTACATGATCTCAATTCAACCAACGGCACTTATCTCAACAACGAACCCATTAAAGTTCCTACCCAAATCCACGAAAATGATCAACTCAAGTGTGGAGCTGTAATTTTCAAATTTCTCATGGGCGCCAACATTGAAAGGGATTACTACGAAGAAATTTACAAACTTACAACAGTTGACGGACTTACCCAGATTTTCAACAAAAGATACTATATGGAACAACTTGAAAACGAAATGAGCAGAGCAGTTCGCTATGATCGCGACCTCTCTCTCATCATGTTCGACATCGATCATTTCAAACATGTAAATGACGAACATGGACATCTGGCGGGCGATTATGTTTTGCGCAAACTTGCCAATGCTATTTCTGAAGTCATCCGCCGGGAAGACATTTTTTCCCGCTACGGAGGCGAAGAATTCAGTATCATCCTCCCGGAAATAAGCCTCGACAATGCCCGATTCTTCTCCAATAAGATCAGACAAGTAGTAGAAGACACAGTTTTCCGCTTCGAAGACAACATTATCCCCATCACCATCAGTTTAGGCGTAGCCTTCTACGACCCCAGCATGAAAACAACCTCAGATTTCATCGCCAAAGCTGACGCCTTCCTCTACGAAGCCAAAAATTCCGGCAGAAACTGCGTCCGCGGTTAAAAAAACAAAAAACTCCCTAAGGGGGTTACGGATTTTCTTTTTTTCCCGTCTTTC
>JAQICJ010000042.1 GCA_027858615.1 Deltaproteobacteria bacterium | reverse complement strand
TTTGATGCTTGGTTTTCTGTATTTTTTCTTTTTGTGTTTATTGTCAACCTTAGGTTTTTTAAATGTTTTGGTGACTTTTACAACTTTTTCCCCATCATATTCCAAGTTGAGATTTGGTTCAAGCAATTTGACAGTTTTATACCAGGAATTATAACCTTCAGCTTCAATTCTGAGAAGATGACTGCCTTTTTTGCCTTTGGCACTAAAAGGTTTTTCTAACTGGGTATCATTGAGATAAACCTTAGGCCTTTTCGGGCAGGTTATTAACTTGGATGGCAACTTGAGAAGGTAATTGCAGGTTTTTTTTCTTTTCTTCCTTTGGCTGATCTTTTTCAACTTTTTTTGGTTTTTCAATTTTTTCATTGTGGGCTGCAACCATCACTGAATCAGATGATTCGTCACTGGATTGAAAATAGGAAAGGCCGAAGTATGCAGCAAAAGCTGTCCCGATGAGAGCAGCAACAATCAGAATTACTTTGCTTTTTGAATTGTTGGGAAGAACAACTTCTCCGGTAGTTACCGTACTGTATGGAGTTTGACTTTTCTTGCCGGTATGATTGTGGGCGGCTGTGATTAAATTTGGATCTGTAATCTGTGGAGTAGGAGTTTTGAGTGCAAGGGAATCATTGTCGTTGATTATTGCTGCAAAATCAGAATATTGAGTGAATATTTCCTGAGGAGTGAACTGATTCCAGAAAGGGTTCAGGGCTTCTTTGAAGGCAGCGCAATTTTCAAATCTGTCTTTGCGGTCTTTAGCCATGGCTTTGTTGAGAACTTCCACCAGTTGCGGTGGGATGTCATTGCGCAACTGCTCGATTGGAGTGTATTCTCCGGCTACGATTTGCAGAAGGACCCGGTTGTAGTTAGTGTCAAAATAAGGCAGATTGGTTGTCAGTAATTGATAGAGAATAACTGCCACTGAATATTGATCAGCACGACCGTCTATTTTTTGTCCCATAGCCTGTTCAACACTCATGTAAAAAGGAGTGCCCATAACAGTTCCTGTTTTAGTGAGGGACATATTTTCCTTATCCATTGTGAGAAACTTGGAAATGCCGAAATCGAGAATTTTTATGTGAGGCACCAGGGATTTATGCCTGGTTTTCATATAGATGTTTTCAGGTTTAATATCGCGATGGACGACTCCTTTTTTATGCGCTGCATCAAGGGTTTCCAGAATATCAGAAATGATGTAGGTTGCCAGTGGGATAGCCATGGGGCCGTGTTCATCTATGTATTCGTCGAGACTGGCTCCCTTGAGCAATTCCATGGCAATGAAGGGTGCTCCAAAATGATCTGTTCCTGAATCGACTATTTCTACGATGTTGGGATGGCCTATCAAGGCTGCAGCTTTTGCTTCGCGTTTGATCCTGGTAAGAATTTCTTCGTTATTGGCGTACTCCTGATGAAGGATCTTCACTGCAACTTTTCGGTCTGTAAGTGAATGCTGACCCAGATATACTTGTCCCATTCCTCCTTCACCAATAAGTCTGATCAATTCGAACTTTTCAACAATTTCTCCACTTCGATCATTGAGTTCTTCGTTTGAATTTTCAATCTTTTCGTCCTCGATGGATTCTTTGTTGGGTTGACTTGATGAAGTATCTTCGGAAGGGGCAGGTGTTGTTGCATTGCCACTGAAACTTTGTGTTTTATTTGTTTCCATTTTATTTGTAATCCCGGGTTTGAATATTATTGATTATAATAATGGGTATTTGATAATTTAAAAGTTAATTAATTGCCACCTTGAAACGGAACCGGTTTCTTTTAAAAAGGGTCTATGAAACGGGAACTCTTTAGATTGTTAAAAACAGAAAATATAAGATACCAGTAGTCAATTTCAAAGTTGAATATTTAAAATTGGAACTTTAACAGTTTATTACATAATTGAATAATTTCAATTTTCAAATAAAAAAATACTAAATTTTGAGTTATTTCAGAAATAATTTATTATTGTTGTTGCTTGGATATCTGCATATCTGGATATTTCAAATGCTGGTCAAAATTGACAGCTCCAGTTTGCCGCTTTACTAAAGGATAGTTCATGAAGAAAAGTATTTCAGTTACAAGAGCAGCTTCCATTGTTGGTATATTTACCCTGCTTAGCAGAATCTTCGGTCTGATTCGCGATATTGTTTTTGCTGCTTTCATAGATAAATTTTACACTGATGTTTTTTTTATTGCTTTTACTATTCCCAATGTATTCAGGCGGTTACTGGCTGAAGGCACTTTGACCATCTCCTTTATCCCTGTTTTTACCGATTACAGGAAAAAGGGAAAACAGGAATCTCTTAATTTTGTCACGGCAGCTTTTACTGTAACTGCAATTCTGGTGGCGGTTTTTTCCTTGCTGGGAATATTGTTGTCTCCCGTGCTTGCTTTGCTTTTTGCAGGAGGATTTGAAGGATATAAATTCCAATTGGTTATCAATATGACCAGAATAATGTTTCCCTATATTCTTTTTGTGAGTTTGATGGCCTTGTCCATGGGAGTTTTGAATACTCTGGGTCATTTTGTGATGCCGGCGGCAGCCCCGGTTTTTCTTAATCTCTGTTTAATTTTAAGTGCTGTTGCAGGTCCCTTCTTGGGTAATTATTTCGGACTTAACCCCATTTATATTTTGGCCTGGGGTGTGATTGCAGGAGGAATTCTGCAGTTTATTATCCAGATTCCTGCTATGAAAAGCCGAGGCTATCCCCTTAAATTCAATCCAGATTTCAAACATCCGGGAATAAAAAAGATATTGAGATTGATGGGTCCGGCGTTATTCGGGCTGGCTATTTATCAGATTACTGTAATGTTGTCTCGACAGTTGGCCAGCTTTTTGGGCACTGGAGCAGTTTCATATCTTTACTATTCTCAAAGACTCATAGAGTTTCCCATGGGGGTTTTTGCCGTGGCCATTGCAACCGGTTCCATGCCAACTCTGTCCCGACATGCCAGTGATAAAAAACTGGTTGAAATGAAGAAAGTTCTGCGCAATTCCCTGGAACTGGCTCAATTTGTGATTTTGCCATCAATGTTGGGTTTGTCCATAATCGCAATTCCCATTGTGGCTATTTTTTTTCAAAGGGGAGAATTCGATTATGCCATGACCAGAAATACAGCCTACGCCCTGATTGCTTTTTCCTTCGGTTTACCTGCTATGGCAACAGTGAGGAATGTCGTCAATGCTTTTTATGCATTGAAAGACAGCAAAACCCCGGTTTTTGCGTCAGCTATAGCACTGGTGGTTTACCTTGTATTCGGTTTGAGTCTCATGTGGATTTGGGGACATATCGGTTTGGCACTGGCGATTACCATTTCTGCCTGGTCTAATGCCGGAGTTCTTTTGTATAAATTGAGAAAAAAAATTGGTTTGCTGGGTTTGAAAAAATCCCTTGGAGTCTATGTAAAGATCCTGCTATCATCTTTTTTAACGGGAATATCAGCTTATCTCATAACCCTTTATGGAAATTGGGAAAATGGTGGAAACAATCTGCGCAATATTCTGGTACTTTTTGTGGCCTTGGGAGTTGCGTTTGCTGTTTATGTAGGAATGACCAGTATTTTGGGATTGGAACATTTTACCAAAATATACAAAAGGTTGAAAGCAAGGTTGTCTCCAAAAAAATAATTCCCAAGCTCGTTTTTTTGCACTGGGATTGATTTAAAAATATTGTTATCTATTCAGATTATTTATGTTATCAATAATGCCGCAAGTGGTTGGTTCCTCTTTACTGGGAACCAGGTTCACCCTTCAATGATTTCTGTGCTAGTTCAATGTTTTGCCTAGATTGAGGTTTACATGAAAAATAAAGAAAAAGCTGCAGTAAATGAGCAGGTTAAAAACAATATCATCAGTTTGCTTCGATCTTACGAACATCCGGAACCGGAAAAATGGGCAGAATTGATTTCCCAAAAGGAACCCCAGATCAGGCTCGGAATAATTCAGAAACTTGTTCCCGATGCGTTTATTTCAAAAGATGCAAAGCTTATTCACGAACAGATAAGTAATCATTATCCCGAGCTTAACTGCATGCTCAAGGGCACCGCTTCCTATTACACCTGTTTTCCCAAATCGGGAATTCCTGCTCAGGCATTTGCGATTGCTAGACACGTTGACCCGGGATTTAATGCCGGAATTGGCATAGCTAAAACCTATTCGGGAGATATAATGCTCAATCCTGAATTCCGAAAGATTTTTGATCGATTGCAGCCAGAAGGAAGTGATGATGAAAAATGGCGTCAGGTTCGAAACAGCGTATTTAAATACAATAATGGACTGGGTGCTTCCTGGTACAGAGAAATAGCCGCTCAACGCTATCTGCGTGATGCCATATCCGAGCCTATGTTGCTTGAAGCCATGAGAAAAGCACTTCGCATTAAACCAATTCCCACCTATGGCGGCACTGTTGGACTCTCAATTGCTTTTGAAATGGGAGTTGGTGAAGAAACTATCCTGGTTTTGCCCAGTACTTATTGGGGAAATATTGATCTCAAAACCTCACATCACAAGACTATCAAGGAAAAATGCAATTATATAGACAGAGAAGGCAGGATCAAACCTCATAAACTCGAAGAAAAACTTCTGGATATCAAGGGGAGGGGACACCGTAAGGTTGCTATTTATTTTAATTTTCCTCACAACCCTACCGGGATGGAGCCTACTCGGATTGAAGCTCAGGCTTTCAGTGAAATTGTCAGAGAAGTTGCCGATCCTGATTTCAAAGTTGTCATAATTTGCGATGAGCCTTATTATCCCTTTGTTCGCGGTAAAGATTCAATCAAGGTTCCATTCTCTTATTACATGCAACCAGGATACAATCGCAATATCCTTACTTTTGTTTCCATCAATGGGACAAAAAGGGATGGGATGTATGGAATGAGACATTCAGATCTGGCAGTTCTGGTGCCAGAAGATGTTTCCAGAGAAGGGGTTAGAATCTTTGAAGAAAGAATTCTTGCCGGTTACATGAGAGGAACCTTTTCCTTCTCTCACGCCTTGTCTCAATATCTTCTGGCTCGTGCCATCACAGGAGATCCCCTGATCTCAATCAGAAAGAATAAACACATTCGTCTGTCAACTGAATTTTTCAAGCAGGAAAACAAATTGATCGATTATGTAGAAACATCGGTTAATGACACTATTGACGCCCTCAGTAATCTCAACGGACTGGAACGCATAGTTGGTAGTAAAGACAACGACGCTTATGGTGGTTTCTTTGTAACCTACAGGTTGTCAGAAGAATTGAAAGACAAGGGAGTCAAAGCTATTGATATTCACAAAGCCGGTTTGAAAACCAATTGTGGAGTTATCGCCACCAACGATTTTATTCGGGTCAGCGCTCTGGTTAACAAAAAAAATGACCCACAATTTGCAAAAAATCTTCAATTGACTATAGAAAGAGCAATTAAAATGAAAAAACAGGAAAGTTTCAACGAAATGATGTTTTAGTTAGTTCCCGTCCCAGAATGGTGGTTATTGGCTGAGTAAGAAGTTGGATTGAGATGCGCGGAGTAACTTCGCAGACATAGTTGATACTATTTCAAGAATTTACGACAAAGCAGATCAATTCAAATTCCGTGCTCAGACTGCAACCTTCCTTTTTGGGACGGGAACTTGTTAGTTCCCGTCCCAGAATGGTGGTTATTGGCTGGATTTTTACCAATAA
>JAQICJ010000036.1 GCA_027858615.1 Deltaproteobacteria bacterium | reverse complement strand
CGTCGTTATCGTTATCAATACCGTCACTGCAGTCATACTCTTCGCACTTATTGGCATCGACACAATCGGTATCATCACAATCGATAAAATCGTCATTATCGTTAGTAAAACCGTCATTGCAATCAAATTCTACACAATAGGGGTCGCTGAGACAATCGGGATCAGCGCAATCGGTGTCGCCGTCACCGTCGTCGTCTATACTGTCGGCACAATTGGTTTCGATACAAGCCATATTATCAGCGCAATCGGGATCGTCGCAATCGATGTAGCCATCGCCATCGTTATCATCACCGTCATCGCAAATGGTTTCCATGTTCTGATTGTTGGTGTTGTTGGTGTTGTTAACGTTGTTGGTGTTGTTGGTGTTGTTGGTGAATTGGCAGGCAGGATTGGTTGCACAGGCAGAATCGGCGCAATCGTAATAGCCATTGGCGTCATTGTCGATGCCGTCATCGCAGATTTCAGTTGCTTTGTCAAAAGATTGACAACCAAGGACATGAACTGAAAAAATAAACAAAATTTTAAAATATTTTATCTTACCCATGAAACACTCCTAAAAAAATTCCTTTTGGATTCAGTTTTTCTATTTGTTTTTTAAAATCAAATTCAAAATATAATACCACATCATTTTTTTTCAGCAAAAGGAAAGAAAAAATAAGCCCCTGATAGTTGTTTATTGAAGGGATGGGAAAAGATGAAATGAGACTTGGGCAATGCCAAGCCTCAATTCATAAATAAGAACAAGGAATGAAATGTGATTTAGTTAGCTGCAGCGCAGGCGCCTACGCTGAGACCCTGTATTTCTGTGCAAGTTTCGCCTTCAGCACATAAATCGCCAACACCAACTTCACAAAGAGTCTGGCAAACTCCTTCACCCATGCACATGACGCCAGCAATGCAATCATTGGTATATTGGCAAGTATCGCCGGGTTGTCCGTCACCTGCTCCAACACAACCGAGAGTACCTTGTTGGTCGACTATATAACAACCTTCACCAGCTGCTTCACAGTCTTGGGCAAGCAGATCACAGGATTCGAGTAGTCCACAGAGATTCAAAGTAGAATCTTGCAGTCCATAGAGGCATTGTCCGTCTTCAGGACAATCAGGATGACTTTCACTCTGGCAGAAAGGCATACAGGATTGGTCTTCGGCTGAAGTACCAGCACAGATGGAACCGAAGGGGCATTCACCGTTGGCACCGCAGTCACCATAGAAGGTTCCGCCAGTTGTCTGGGCTTCGTCAACACAGGTGGCTTCGTAACTTTGGTTTACACTGCAAACAAATCCTTCTTCACAAGTTGCTGCTGAATCGAAGAAAACTGTATCAATGGTACATTGGGTTTCAGTACAAGCCATATCATCGTCGCAATCTGGATCGTTGCAATCGATAAGGTCGTCACCGTCGTCGTCTACACCGTCGGCACAATTGGTTTCGGTTTCGGTTTCGATACATGCTGCATCATCGTCGCAATCTGTATCGTTGCAATCGATGAGGCCGTCTTCGTCATCGTCAAGACCATCGGTACAGTTGGTTTCAGTGGTAATATTGTTGGTGTTATTGACGTTATTGACGTTGTTAACGTTGTTGGCGTTGTTGCTGCTGCTGTCGTCATCACAAGCTGCTGCCATGAATGATAATACAAAAACTGTGGCCATAATTAATCTTAAAGTTCTCATGGATATCCTCCGAAAAAAAGTTAATGAAAAAAACTATTAATTGTAATTCTATTTGAACCAAATCTGAGTAAGTAAATAAAAATGATCCAAACTATTACTTTGATACATTGAATTAATATCAGTAATCCTTCTCAAGTCAAGCTGACATCATAAAAATCACTCATTTTTTTGCTTTTTCTTTGTTTTTTGCTGTATTTAGAATTTGGTCTCAACCAAAAACCCCCATTTTTGGGATGGGAACTAAATAGTTTTAAATAACATATAGTTTTAAATAACATCAAAAGAGATCATGTAGGAATTTTCGGAATTGTCGTAGCCGATGACCTGGATATAGTAAGTTCCTGCAGTTTCAATTGAGTAGAGCAATTCTTCATCAGAAGTGCTAGACTGGCCATTGTCCGGATCGCAACAGGGAGTAAGAACAGTGGTGCCATCGGTGTCATAAAGATAAACATCCAGATCCTGATCATATGAATTCTGGTCAAAAAGCATTTCCACCCAGAGGATATCCTCAACTTCAAGGTCGATGATAAACCAGTCTTCATCACTGGCACAGATAGAAAGATCTGAAATAACATCACCAGGCAGAGCCGGAAGAGCTGAAGAATAATCATTGCCGTCAGGTTCGGTAAAATCGTCGGCACAGCAACCACCGGGAAGCAGATCTATTTCAAGGTCGTAAAGGGCTGAAATATTGCTTTCCCAGGAAAAAATATTGAGATAATAATCACCGGCAGGCAAGCATTTGATGATGGTTTCATTGTCGGTTACCGAAATGGAATAATCCAGAGAATTGCCGTTGGCATCATGAAGTTCCATGTCTATATCACCCTGGGACTGTTGGAAAACAGCTTCAAAAAGAGCCAAGGTGCTTTCGTCGTTCAGACTTAGCTTATACCAGTCTGGATCACCCATTCCTGTGATTGAATCCGTACACATGGCTAAATCAGAATAAACTCCGCTGCTCATGGCGGCCAAAGAAGAATCAAGATAATCGTTTTCTTCGTATTCATCATCCTGACAGGAGTTGTCTATGCAATTGCCCGAATCGGGAATACACTGATTTCTGACATTTCCGTCTACGCTGGTAACACCTTCGGAACTGCAGTAGGTATCAGCCGGACAGATGTCTGGATCGTCAGTGCAATCGAGGAGACAATGGGAGTTGCTGCCAGTAAGGTATACACAAAGATCGTTGCTGGTCCCGCATTGGACATCCGAAGCACAAGAAGCACATAATTCCGCTCCCTGTGAATTTTCCGGATAAGTAATTGTGAATTGAAAAATTCCGCCCTCAGGAAGAGTGGTACGGTGATCGCATTGGCTGCTGCCAGGATCGTCGTTATCTTCGGCTTCAATAAAGTAGTAAACAGTTTTGCTTTCCCCAGGGGAAAGTCCGATTATGGGGTTGGGTATTACCACCTGATATTCTCCCGATTGATTATCACCACTGACAAGGGAGGAGGAAACAGGTATGAATTCATTTGGGTCCGGGTCTGTAACAGAAGAGGGAGATTCGGTGGCATAATAGACCACTGGAGCTGAAATCAGGCCCAGATCATCACTTGCACTGAAGGAAATTGTTAAATCCTCTACACTTTCAACATCTGCTGGTTCCTGATGGGAGATTTCCGGGGGTGTGCCAGGATCATCCTGACAATCTTCATTGTTCAAATCGCGTCTGAGGATAATTACATAACGCTTATGGGTAAGATGACCTTCCCTGTCATCAGCTACCAGATTGAGCGTATATCTTTCTGATTCTTCAATTTGTTTTTTGGTAGGACACCAGGAAAAAATAGCCTCAAAATCCTGAGGTGAATCCTGAACCAGTTGGTAACCATCGACAATGGGGTCGCTCATGGAAATATCAACAGTGTTGGAATCGGTATCTTCAACCAGAATTTCAACATCTATACAGGTATGTTTGCTAAGATCGAGGGTGGTACCGGAACCGAGAGGTGAAACAAAAACAGGAAAGGGATTGGTGCCAGTTGAAGAATTGACATTGATAGTCATGGTGGCACTGGATTTATTGGAACCGTCGGAAACAAAAATAGTTACGTGATGTTCACCCACATCGGAAGCGAGAGGGGTAAATCTGAAATAAGCGGATTTGGCTCCGGCAGACATTAAGGTGGGAGGATGACTGCGATTGTCGATATCATCGATGTCAGGTGCTTCAAAACTGAAATCCAGATTGTCACTGTCGCTGTCCACTGCAACTATTTGAACAGAGAACTCGACTCCGACATAGGCCTGCTGCAAACCTCCTCCCTGAATAATCTGAGGAGGATTTCCCGAGGAGCTGCTGTCATCACAGCCGGAAAGTAAAAAAAGACCGGACAGGATAGTAATTATTAAAGGCAGTTTATTCATTTTAAATTATTCTCCAGATTAAATATTGCAGACAGGTAAATTACAGTGGGCCAGACAATAAGCGCCCGGATTAAGATGGGAATTATAAACAAGCTCCGTAGGTGGGATCTCCCAGTGCATCCTGACAGGTACCACCGTGATCGCAAACACCGGAAGATGCGGGCAAGGTACATAATTCATAGCAACTACCGGCACAAATAAAGCCAGGTTGACAATCATCAACATAAGTACATGTATCTCCAACTGCAATTATACCGGCTTCAAAACAATGGGTATGATCGAGACCAATATAGCAACCCTCACCGGCAGCACAGGGAACAGCTCCGATAGTTTCGACAGTGGCATCGCAAAAATCTGATTCCTTGCATAAACTAAGATCACTATCAGTTAAACCGTAGAGGCAATCTCCGGCTCCGGGACAATCTTCGTGATCAGGTTGATCCCGATCACAAAAGGGAAAACAATAACTTTCTCCATCACTGTTAGCACAGATGGAACCGAAGGGACAAAGTCCGGTGAAACTGCAAATACTATAGAAACTTCCGCCAAATTCACTGTCTTCCAGACACTGAGCAGCAGGAGGGCTTCCGGTCATGGTGCATTGATCCGTTCCCGGACAGGAATCAGAGGAATCATAAAAAACATAATCTTCGGAACAAGTGTTCTGACAGGCCGCATTGGTGCTGCAATTGGAATCTGCACAATCAACATCGCCGTCACCGTCGTTATCAACTCCGTCGGTACAATTTTCTTGGCAATTTACAGCACCGGAACAATCAGAATCAACGCAATCAACATCGCCGTCACCGTCGTTGTCACCACCGTCGGTGCAATTGGTTTCGTTGGGATAGGAACAAATTACTCCGCCGGGACCGGTTTGACCATCACATCCTGAATCGGCGCAATCGGTATCGCCGTCACCGTCGTTATCAACTCCGTCAGTACAATTTTCTGGTTGGCAATTGACAGCACCGGAACAATCAGAATCATCGCAATCCACCAGTCCGTCACCATCGTTATCACCACCATCATTGCAACTGTTTTCTGTGGTTTGGCAAGTTACTCCGTCAGGGCCGATCTCACCGATACAATCTGAATCGGCACAGCCTATATCACCATCGCCATCGTTGTCGGTGGTGTTGCTGCAAATTTCATTGGCCTGGCAGGCTGGAGCACTGCTGCAATCGGGATCATTACAATCCACCAGACTGTCTCCATCGTTATCGCCGCCATCATCACAAGTAGTTTCTGTACTTTCACAGATTATGCTTCCGGGTCCCTGGGAACCAACACAGTCCGAATCAGCGCAATCGGTATCGCCATCACCATCATCGTCACTGCCATTGTTGCAAATTTCCTGATCCTGACAATTAACATCGCCATAACAATCGGAATCGGCACAATCGGTAAAGCCATCGCCATCGTTATCAGCCCCGTCATTACAGATTGTTTCGCTGCTTTCACAGGTTATTCCGCCGGGACCGGTTTCGCCAAGGCAGTCGGAGTCGGCACAATCGGTATCGCTATCACCATCGTTATCGCCATTGTCATCGCAAGTGGTCTCTGTACTTTCACAGGTTATTCCGCCGGGACCGGTTTCGCCAAGGCAATCGGAATCGGCACAATCGGTAAAACCATCACCGTCACCATCAAGACCGTCGGTGCAATTAGTTTCAATGTCCTGATTATTGGTATTATTGGTATTATTGGTATTGTTAGTATTATTGGTATTATTGGTATTGTTAGCATTGCATTCGTCAATGCAGTCAGCATCTTCACAATCAATAAGACCATCACCATCATCATCTGTACCATTGTCGCAAATTTCGCTACTGGCGCCACTGCCACCACCTGCACATGATAATGTAAAAAAGGAAAGAAAAACCAGAATTAAAAGTCTTGTTATAATATTTTTCATAAGATCACCATTTTATGTTAATTAGAATTAATTTATCTGTTCGAATTAACTTGAAAGTTTGCCGGTCAATTTGAAAAAGCGGGATGTTTTTGCAGGAATATACATCTCCTGTAAATCACCAGTTGAGTTTAATAAAGGAATATTTGATATCGGTTTACATACAATGTCCGCTTATACTTGTATACTTTAACACTTTTTTAACAAATTTCACATATTAATTAGTTCCCGTCCCAAAAAGGAAGGTCATCGCCTGAGAACGGAATTTCACCTCATCTGCTTTGTCATAACTTCTTGAAATAGTATCAACTTGGAGTTCTCTTTTCGGCGAAGTTACTCCTTGCATTTGAGGCAAACTTCTTCACCAGCCAAAAACCCCCATTCTGTGATGGGAACTAGAATACAGATATTTTGATTTCGATCAAGTTCAAGGCTGAAACCACTATTGCATTTATTGGAAATTAAGACAGTTATGTGGTATATGTTTTATTGAATGCTTTCCGGCAAGCAACAACATCTTTAATTTTATAATTCCTGGAGAAAACCAGATGACACAACTCAATCTCTGTAAATTATCTTTATTACTCGTTATTTCACTTTTTCTCATTTCCTGCGATGAGGGAGGGGACAAAACAACTTTAATTGAACTTACCCCCAAAGAAATGACCGATCTGCAGTCTTCCCTGCCCCAGGCTATTTCCAAACTGGAATATCCAATCTCTGAAGAAAAACTCAACGAAGAAGAAGAGGTCTTGGCCGGCTCAGGCTTTTACTATGAACTTTACGATGAAAATTCAAATCTTCTGGGGTATTATCGTTTGATCAATTCAGGAGTGGGCTGCCACGATGGTCAATGTGCCGCCATTAAATTTATCCTGGTTTACGATTCCAACTTGAACTATGTCCAGGTTTTTCATCCCAGTGATGAGATTATTGGTCGTTTCTACAAAGGCATCATCAACGACACTGAAAATTCAGAGCTTTTTACTGAAACTGATTGGGATACTCTCCATTCCATTTTATCAGCTCCACCCAATATTCTTTTGGACACCGAAAATCGCTATGATGTTGTTGATGCCGAAACTGGCGCCACCTTTCAGGAATATAATGATGCAGTTGTTCCCCAGGCTGCCTATACTACTTATACCGTTCTGGAATACATGATCCACACCAAAGAAATTATCAGTGCCCAGCTTCCCGAAGACAACCCTCAATAAACCAAACCACATCAAGCAGGCTTCATTATTTTGAAAAGAAGAACTTTTATTCAACTTTCTTTTGGTTCCCTGGGTCTAACAGCTGCAGCCTGCACTGGATTCAACGATAAGTGCGATTCAGAAGAATGTCTTGAGTATTATCAGTTTGCAATCAATCCGGAATTATGCACTGGTTGTGAAACCTGTCTGGATCAGTGTGGAAAAACAGCCATTGAACATCCAGGAGAACCCAACTCGGTCCATATTAACCAGGACAAATGTCTTCATTGTTCCAAATGCCTCTTCGCCTGTGAATACGATGCAGTATTGCAAACCCCAAATACCGAAGCAGGTCCCGATTTTAACTACTCCATCAACAACAACAATTGCGTCGTCTGCCTCGAATGCTTCAAAACCTGTGATGATCATACATCTGGGGTCAACCTCCCTGTTGCCATTCAACAATCCAATCCCGTTACCACCAGAATCAACCAGGTTAAATGTTCCCACTGCGGTGAATGTGTCGAGTTGGCCTTCTGCCCCTTTGGTGCCATCATCGAAAACAACAGCCCCCATCATAACGAGAAGTAAAAAGCATGAAATATTCTGTTACTATCTTTGTTTTTCTGCTTAATTTATCAGCCCAGCCAGTATTAGCTAAAAATTGTCCTTCCAAACTGGCAGCTCACCTCAAACAGGTAGGAGAAAAAGAACTTTATTGGGGACTCGAATTCAGATTAGGAAATTACCATATTCTGGAAAAAGATCCCACCTCCGACAACGACAAATTTTTTGATTTACATCGAGGATTTATGGCTTTGAGGACAAATGTTGACTATTCGCCTGCAGCCTGGCTCAACTTTTTTTTCGAAGGTGAAGTTAAAATCAGAAATGAAGTTGAAAACTGCAACAATTGGGCAATACCTTTAAACAACAAGTTCGAGTTTATTCCACAATTGCGTCAGGTCAATACCAATATCAACAAATGGGATTTCAATTTTACCCTGGGTCGGCAGAATCTTGTTTTTGGCACTCAGGCAGTTCTGGATAATTTTTTTGATGCGGTTAAAATCAGCAAATACTGGAGGGGCAAATTAAAACTCGAACTTTTTGCCGGTGCCTTTGCCACAGAAATTGCCAGAGAAACTCTAGGTTGCGGCTATGAACAATTTTACGAAAACCGCGGTGCCTGGAAAAGACTCTGCTCGGCCAATTACGGTGATTATCTTCTTTTCGGGGCCCAGGCCAAACTCAGATACAAGTGGCTGCGTCCCCATCGTATCAGTATGCTCAGCATTGTCCAATGGTCTCGCAACGACGTCGAACCTGAATTATTATCCCCTGAATATCCCGAAAATTTCACAGCTAACTTTACCGCCCTTCACGGCACTGGTCCCTTTTTCACTACAAAGCTTCGCTATACCGCCGAACTTATCACCTCAACCAAAATTCCCTCGGGCAAAGTAATTCCGGCTGCAGTTTTCGGACTTAAATACAGACTGAATCTGGGCAAAGGAACCAGACTGGTATTTTTACCATATTACACCGGCAGTTTTTCCCAAGATGACCACAATAATTTTGCTCCCCTTTTTGAAAGATATGATCTGGGCATGCGCCAACGATACGGTCTGTACAACGGCCACATCTACTCTTTCATGCTTAAATTCAAACATAAAAGATCCTTCCGTATCCACACAGGCTACCACTATCGTACCAACAATTTTGTTTCCCAAAACCTTGATGATGAAATTGAAGCCGGGTTTACCTGGTTTTACAAAGGAAACACCAAATACCAGTTTCGTACCTTTTATTCCGTCATCAATGTTTTTGCAGGGAAAACCCCCATCAGCCACGGTATACGCTTTGTTCTGCGCATTATTTACTAAGTTCCCGTCCCAAAAAGTAAGGTCATCACCTGAAAACGGAATTTTACCTCATCTACTTTGTCATAACTTCTTGAAATAGTATCAACGTTTTGATTTTTATTTGGATTAAAGAGGGGAGGTTGTAGTGGTGTGGCTGGTTTTTGTTTCTACTGCAAGGCGAGCCAATTCATCAGCTATTTCGTTACCTTCTACCCCGGCATGCCCGGTAACCTTTTTTATTTGCAACTTGGGATATTTTTGCAGTTTTACTTTGATAGTGCTGATTAATTCTTTATTTTTTTTTGTTTTCCAGTTTTTGGAAAGAACTCCCAGAGAATAAGAACTGTCAGTATGAATAGTCACAGGGTATTTACCTGTTTTCAAAGAATCAACAGCTATTTCTATTGCCTTTAATTCAGCTATATTGTTGGTAGCTTCCCCCAAATATTGATAAATGTATTTTTTATAATCGCCAAAGGAAAGGAAAACTCCCGCACCTGCAGGACCCGGATTTCCGGAACAGGCACCATCGGTGTAGATAATTATACTTTTCATAAATAGTTCCCGGGGAGCTATTGGATATGTAAACGAGAAATTAATCCAGGATTTCTATCTTTTCCATTTCAACTCGCTGAGTGGGTTTGTCACTGCCGTCCGTGGAAACTTGAGCAATTTTGTCAACTATTTCCATTCCCGATTCCACCTTGCCGAAAACTGTGTAATTATTGTCGAGGAAAAGTGAATCCTTGTGAACAATAAAGAACTGGGACCCGGCACTGTTTGGATCTTGAGATCTGGCCATGGAAACAATACCCCTTTTGTGAGAAACTGCATTGAATTCAGCATCAATATTGTAACCTGGTCCACTTGTTCCGGGTTGACCGGAAGCACCTTTTTTTGAGTTGGGGCAACCTCCCTGAATCATGAATCCAGGAATAACCCGATGGAAAGAAGTGCCGTCATAAAATTTATCATTAGCCAGTTTAATAAAGTTTTCCACATGTTTAGGGGCAACTTTGGGCAGAAAAGAAATAGTGATATCACCTAAATTGGTTTTGATTTTTGCTTTGGTCATTGATTACTCCTGTAAAAAAAATAGTTGCGAGAAAATATCTGAAACTTGTTCATGGTTGCGAGCACGGGTCTTATAGCAAATATGACTGAAAAAGACAAAACAATATCTGTTACCTGAAATATTGCTGATCAATTTGCTTTATTTTTGAGCAGAGCAAGCAACTTTTGGCTTATTTGTCCTGGAGTAAATCCGAAATGTTCTGCAATTTCGGATCCGGGACCGGATTCACCAAATTTTCTGATTCCAATAATATTTTCGATACCGAAATTACCCCACAATCCTGCAGTTCCTGCTTCGATTGCTACTTTCACAACATTGGAATCCCGGTTGACGAGTCCCTTTAAAACTTCCGGCTCAGCCAGATCGAGACAGGGAACAGAAACAACCTGAACTTTGTAATCATGTTTTTTTAATTCTTCAGAAGCTTGAACTGCCATAGCAACTTCACTTCCTGAGGCAAAAAGCTGCAGGTTAGGATTGGGCTCAGCCAATACCGGATAACCGAAAATATTTTTGGGCTCTCTGCTGGAATTTGTCAATTGAAGCAAACCCTGCCGCGAAAGAATTAGTACAACCGGGCCCTGATGGTTGAGGGCGTATTTATAAGCGGCAACACACTCGTTGCCATCGGCGGGTCTGATTACCTTCAGGCCGGGAATCAATCGGAGAGCATCTATATGTTCAACCGGCTGATGGGTAGGACCGTCTTCACCCACGAAGATTGAATCGTGGGTAAAAATCCAGAGATTTCTGGTTTTCATCAAAGAACTCAACCTCAAGGCAGCTCTCATATAATCGGAAAAAACCAGGAAAGTTGCCCCAAAGGGGTAAAAACCACCGTGAAGTGCCATCCCGTTGACAATACCTCCCATGGCATGTTCTCTGATGCCAAAATGGAGATTGCGTCCCTGAGGTTCTTCAGCACTGAAAGACTTGCAACCATCGAAACTGGTTTTGTTGGAAGGTGCCAAATCTGCACTGCCTCCAATTAAAGAAGGCATTGCGTCTTTTATGACATTGAGAATTTTACCCGAGGATTTACGGGTAGCCTCTTTGGAACCTGTTTCCCAGTTGGGAAATTCAATTTGAGCATGATTTTTATTGAGCATCTGTTTGAACAATTTGTATTTCCCGGGGTTTTCCTTTTTCCAGGCATCAAATTTGTGATTCCACTGCTGATAATCATTTTTTAACTGCTCAATCCTGGTTGCGGTGTGTTTTTTGACTTCAGGTTTTACTTCAAATTTGGAAGTAAAACCATATTTTTTTCGCATCATGGCGAGAATATCTTCACCCAGAGGAGCACCATGAGCAGCTGCCTTACCTTCTTTATCGCCTGCGTCCTGTCCGATTCTGGTGCGACAGATGATCAGTTTGGGCGAAGCGGAATCAACCGCAAAAGCTTCTTTGACCGCCTGAGTTATCTTGTCGGGATTGCTGCCATCTACCTGATCCACATACCAGCCAAAACTTTTGAACTTGCCACCCACATCCTCTGAAAAAGCCAGATTAGTACTACCTTCGATGGAAATTGAGTTGGAATCATATAAAACCACCATTTTGCCCAGTTTCAAATGTCCTGCCAAAGAAGCGGCTTCGGAACTGATTCCTTCCATCATATCACCGTCAGAAGCCAAAACCCAGGTACGATGCGAACAGATGGATTCAAAACGGGAAGAAAGTTGTTTTTCAGCTATTGCCATACCCACTGCATTTGAAAAACCTGCTCCCAGGGGACCTGTCGCTGTTTCGACTCCCGGAAGACACCAGTATTCAGGATGTCCCGGTGTTTTTGAACCCAATTGTCTGAATTTTTCAAGATCATCCATGCTTACTTCGTAACCGTACAGATAAAGCATGGTATAAATCAAGGCACTACCATGGCCTGCACTTAGAACAAAACGATCCCGGTCAAACCAGGTGGCATCATCAGGATTGTATTTCATCAAATCATGGAATAGAGAATAGGCCAGAGGTGCAGCACCCAGAGGCAAACCCGGATGACCGGAATTTGCTTTCTGAACCATTTCGGCACTGAGAATTCTAATTTGCTGCAGAGTTTCAACTTGTAAATCTTTCATTGCTTATCCTTTTTAAATGTCTGATTGAGTTTCTAATCAGGAAACTTTTTGAAATAGTTTTGAGTAAGTACATAGACTTTCTTGGAGAGAAAGAAAAGAGCGATCAAGTTGGGGAGAGCCATCAGGGTAATCGCCATATCGGCGAAACTCCAGACGGTTTTCATGGGTTGTACCGCCCCGACGAAAATAACCAGGGAAAAGATAACCCGGTAAATAAAAACCGCTTTGGGACTGCGAAAAATAAATTGAACACTGCGATCCCCGTAATAGGACCAGGTTATGGAAGTAGACAAGGCAAAAAGCACTGTAGATATAGCCACCAAATGACGACCGGCAATCCCGAGACCGATGGGAGCAAGTCCTGTTCTGAAGGATTCTGTGGTAAGAACTGCTCCGTCAAACATGGGTTTGCCACCTTCAGTCTGAAGATAAAGCCCACCCAGAATAATTACCAGCGAGGTCAAAGTGCAAATAAGCACTGTATCGATGAATGGTTCCAGCATGGAAACCAGACCTTCTCTCACAGAATAATTGGTTTTAGCGGCAGCATGAGCAATGGGGGCACTGCCCTGACCTGCTTCATTGGAAAACAAACCTCGTCTGATCCCCCAGAGCATGGTACCAATAAAACCACCCTTGAGGGCTGATTCCCCGGTAAAGGCCGACCTGAAAATTACCCCGAAAGCAGCACCCAGTCGATCATAATTTATCACAACTATGGTAAGAGCTCCTAAAATATAAAAAGCGGCCATAAAGGGCACCATGGTCCCGGCAACTTTGCCGATCCTTTTGATTCCTCCTACAATTACCAGAAAAACCAGAACAGCTATTACTGCACCGGACACCCAGGTGGGAATACTGTAGACATCATGGATGGCCATGGCCATGGAGTTGGCTTGGGGCATATTTCCGGTACCGAAGGAACACATAATCGTCCCAATGGCAAAAATAAAAGAAAGATAGGTAGCAAATTTTCCCAGACGTGAAGAAAGGGCTGTCTTGATATAATACATAGGACCGCCGGCAACCATACCCTCTGAATCTTTTTCTCTGTATTCAACAGCGAGGGTGCATTCTGCGTATTTCAACCCCATTCCAAGAAAACCGGTTATCCAGATCCAGAATGCAGCTCCCGGACCTCCCCAGGCAATAGCTATGGCGACTCCAGCAATATTTCCAATTCCTACAGTTGCACTCAAAGCTGCACTTAACGCCTGAAAATGGCTGATATCGCCTTCGTGCTCTTCTGTTTCGTCCAGCCCTGCCACAATTTTGATGGCGGTTGTGAACTTTCTGAACTGGATCATCTTCAGAATGACAGCAAAAAGCAAACCGGCGGGAATCAACAAAAGTAAAAGAATTACAGGTCCGATATTGTTGTTATAAAAGCTTATTATCTGATTGAAGTTATCCATAAATTATTTCTTGTAAATTTTGATGGTTTTTCGTTGCTTTTCACACATGGAATAATGATATTCAGATTGATTTGTAATCTAAAAACTGCCAGGCTATATTTGCTGATAACTGAAACCTGCTTCATCTGCAATAAAAATTACAATAGCAAAAATTAAAACAGGAGAAAATGTTATTATCCAGTTCCCGTTACTTTTTAAAATAAGAAACAGATTGTGTATCTGTCAGGTAAATTACAAAATTGATAAATTACAAATCCTTGCAATATTTTTTTCAAAATTGAAAAAAATTTGTTGACAACTCTCTGCAATTTCTTTAAATGTTCTCTGTACTCGCGAGGATGGCGGAATTGGTAGACGCGCTAGGTTGAGGGCCTAGTGACCGCTAAGGTCGTGGGGGTTCGATTCCCCCTCCTCGCACTAAGCAACACAAATCAATCAACTTCTTTGTTTTTCAACTTAGCCATATCAGGCACAATTTACCTTTCAATTTGATATTTTAATATTTTAATCCGGTTTTGCGGCAATAAACAACTGATTTACAAACAGGGGAGATGAAAGAGGATTAGCTGAAAGAGAATCAATCAGTTCATCCAATTTTAGATTGGGAAAAATTTTGAGATAGGGAAGAAAAGCTGTAAACACAAGCATGAAAGGCTTATATCCCTTATATTCCAAAGAAGTTTTTTGAATTAGATTTCTGAAAACCCGAGGGGTGATTATTGTTTGATGATGTTCTTCTTCTTTGTGAATACGGGTAATTCCGGCTGCTTTGTCCCAAAATGGATTTGGTGCTGAAACCACCAGAATTCCACCTGGTTTCAAAACTTTTTCAGCCTCTAGCAGACAGGAAAGAGGATCTTCCAAATGCTCCAACACTGCCAGAGCTGTAACCAGATCGTAATGTTCTGTTTTTACCTGAGTTGGCAAATTCTGAACATCTCCTTTAATAACCTGAGCTCCATTTTTTTGTGCTCTGGCAACTAATTGGGCAGAAAGTTCTATCCCCAATGCTTCTTTTGCTTGTAAATGCTTTTGAATTTCGAGTAAAGTAAGACCATCGGCTGCTCCCAAGTCTAAAACAGCTCCACCTTTTGTCACTTCTGGTTTGATCCGGGAAGCTGCCAAAGCTCTGTATTTATAGCGAAAAATCAATTCCGGACGTTCAAGTCTTCCTTGAGCGTAGGATTCTTCCATGATGCCTTTTGTAGCCACTTCAGTTTACCTCTAGCAGTATTTGAGCCCCAGCTTCTTTCCAACTTCTGAAAATGGCATCGTTTACAGTATCACCACCTTTCAAAATATCGGCATATAATTTTTCCAGGTTTTTAAATTCTTCATATTTGGTAACAAATTCGTCAAAATTCATCTTTTTGACTACGTTTTGATGCCAGGAGCCGTATTCACCAAACTTTTTTTCACCAACTTCGTCATCAAAACGTTTCAGATATTTTTTGAACTCTTCAATACATTCTTTTTGATCGGCTGACATATGTTTTTCCCTTCGATGGACAGTGATATTGTAAAAATACAATCCTGATCCACAGACAGTCAAATTTGAAAAAGTTAAATTATGGATATCGCCAATAATTACGATATTACCAAATTTTCTGATCAAAATGGTAAAACAACAGAACCATTCAGTCAACCCGATAAAAATCAGTTCTGTTTTTTTTGAGGTCAGCCTCTATCTGATGATAACTTTGTCTACCTGAGGCTCAATAATTTTTTTGAATTTTTCCAGAACCTCGGGAGGATAAATTGGAATACCAGCAAATTGTTCATCCAGAGTATTTTCAGAAGTAAAAGTCTGGAGGGCATAAGTGGTACTGCCCTTGATTATCTTGCCGATTTCTCTTATGTCTTGGCTTTCTACCAGTTTGGGCACGGCTGTGGTTCTGAATTCATATTCTACTGAACTAGCCTGAACAAGTTCTATGGATTCAAGAATTTTGGAAAAATCACAACTGGAACCCGTAGCAACAGGATATTTTGAGGGAGAAGTTTTTATATCCATGGCGATATAATCGACAAGTTCGATAATTTTGGAAAGTTTACCGGGAAAAGAACCATTGGTATCAAGTTTGACCTTCAAACCAAGGGATTTGATTTCTCTGATTAATTTTTCCAAATCTTTATAAAGTAAAGGTTCTCCCCCGGTAAAAACAACCCCTGAAATAAAATTCATTCTTTTTTTAAGGTAGGCTATGGTTTGTTCGTTGCTTATATTGGGAGTGAGATTATAAATTTCTGGAAAAACAAGTTCGGCGTTATGGCAAAATGGACATCTGAAATTACATCCGGCAATAAAAACAGTTGAAGCTATCCTTCCGGGATAGTCAACTAGAGTTGTACCAATCAGATCCTTGATCATATTACTACTCATTGATCAGGCAATTGAGGTGTTAATTCTGGCCTTTTCGAGACCTTTTGTGAAATCGCTGGAAATTGTGTTGTATGGTTTGTAATCAATGAGTTTTCTTTGGGAAAATTCACTTCTTTTTCCCTTGTTCCAATTTCTGACGGGACGATAATAACCTACCACTCTTGAATAAACTTCTGTTTCTATAACTTTTACTTTTTTAGTATTGCCGGTTTTAATGTTCATGAATTTGACCTTATCTTCCTTTTAATTTTTTTTCTACATATCTGAAAGCTGAATCTTCGAGTTCAGCCAACTCGTCTTTTTCCATATCTTTTTCTGTACCGAACTTTTTGATATCTTCATCGGAATGGTGATAAGGGCAATGAAAATGTTTACCACTTATATATCCATGGATGGGACAAACTGAAAAAGTGGGAGTAATACTAAAATATGGAAGCTTGAACCTGTGCACAACAGCCTTTACCAATTCTCTGACAGCAGTATAGTCGTGAATAGCTTCGCCGAGATACAGGTGCACCACCGTACCGCCTGTGAACAAGGTTTGAAGCTCATCCTGGTGTTCAAGCAATTCAAAAATATCCATTTCTTCTACCGCCGGCACATGTACTGAATTTGTGTAGTATGGCACAGCATCATCACCTTGGGCAAAATTTTTCTTGAATTTTTCTTTATCTTTTTTGGCAAGCCGGTAACTAGCGCCTTCGGCCGGGGTTGCTTCGAGGTTGTAGTAGTTGCCTGTCTCTTCCTGAAACACCTGAAGTTTTTCCCGGATATATTCCATTACATTCTGCACCCATTCTCGGGCTGCATTGTCAATAATGGGAAGATTGAGAAAATTTTGACAAGCTTCGTTCATGCCGATGATACCAATTGTGGAAAAATGGTTTGCCCACCAAGTACCAAATCGCTTTTTGACATTTTTGAGGTATACAGAAGTATAGGGATATAAACCTTGATCTGTATATTGTTCTATCTGTTTTCGCTTGATTTCCAGTGATCTTTTGGCCAATTCAAGTTGGTATTCAAGCCTTTTGTAAAAATCTCTGTCATTGGTGGCCAGATACGCCAGACGAGGAATATTGACAGTAACCACTCCGATGGAACCGGTCTGTGGATTTGCTCCAAACAAACCTCCGCCTCTGGATCGCAATTCTTTGGTGTCAAGTCTCAAACGACAACACATGGAACGAACGTCTTCGGGACTTATGTTGGAATTTACAAAATTAGAAAAATAGGGAATCCCGTATTTTCCTGTCATTTCCCAAATAGGTTTGAGATTTTCGTTATCGAAATCAAAATCCTTATGGATATTGTAAGTGGGAATGGGGAAAGTAAAAATGCGACCCTTTTTGTCGCCCTTGGTCATCAACTCGGCTATGGCCCGGTTGATCATGATCATTTCTTCCTGAAAATCTCCATAAGTTTTGCCCTGAATAATCTCCCCACCAATAACTGCTGGAACATCTTTGAGTACAGATGAAGGCGTAAGATCGAGAGTTATATTGGTAAAAGGAGCTTGGAAACCCACTCGTGTAGGGACATTGAGATTGAAGATAAATTCCTGGAGGGCCTGTTTTACCTCTTTGTAACTAAGTTGATCCTGGTAAATAAAAGGAGCCAACAAAGTGTCAAAATTTGAAAAAGCCTGAGCTCCGGCTGCTTCACCTTGAAGGGTGTAGAAAAAATTGACGATTTGTCCCAAAATGGTACGGAAATGACGGGCGGGAGAAGATTCAACCTTGTTTTTGACTCCTCCGAAACCAGAGTTGATTAATTCCTGTAAATCCCAACCTACACAATAAGGGCCGAGAACACCAAGATCGTGAATATGCAGATCACCGTTGTTCTGGGCTTCTTTTATTTCGGTGTCATAAAATTTATCCAGCCAGTAACGAGCGATTACAGCTGATGAAATGTGGTTGTTCAGTCCCTGCATTGAATAGTTCATGTTGGAGTTTTCGTTGACACGCCAGTCGGTACGACTGACATAATCTTCTACAAGTCCCTGCACCAGATTGTTGATTTTGGGTGAAACATAACGCCCACTGACAACATCTGATGTGAGAAAACATTCATTTTCCAGAAGAATTCTTGCCATCAGGGCTTTAATTTTAGCAGTTCCGGGAATCGAACCATCAATAAAAAACTTTTCTTGCAGAATTTCTTCAGTTTGCAGAACGATTTCTTCTATGTCGACTTCTTCTTCAGATATATGAACAGCAGTTATTATTGATTCTTCCAGCTCTTGCCTGTCAAAATCAACAATTTCGCCGTCGTTATTTCTTACCATCCAGTTCATTACATGTTGTCTCCTCTTTGGTTATTATATTTTCAAATTCAGAATAAAATTCAAGACACAAAAAACAAAGAGAATGTTCTAAAGATAAAATCATCGATAAGCTACTATTTTTATTAATTTTTTACAGAACTACTCATTAAGCG
>JAQICJ010000286.1 GCA_027858615.1 Deltaproteobacteria bacterium | reverse complement strand
GCAGATGAGGCGAGATTCCGCTTTCAGACGATGACATCCATTTTTGGGATGGGAACTAGTTAGTTCCCATCCCAGAAGTGGGGTTGCAGTCTGAGCACGGAATTTGGTATGTGTTATTTTTATTAAACCTGAATCTCGTTTCTGAAACGAAACCCAAAACAATCTTTGGTTGGAATGAAGTTTATGCTATATGAAGTGTGTGCTATTGACAAAATCTGTTGGCTTTAATCTTTGTTTTTCCAAAACAGGATTAAAAGCAAATTATTTCTTAATTTTACCGACCCTCTTATATTGGACTAACTGACAATGAAAAATTTTGAATTTACCCGACTTAAAGCAAAAGCCCTGCAAAAAACCCTGGAGATTGTAAATGATCCCAGAGTCATGAAAATCATGCAAAATCCCAAGGTGATGAATCTTGTTACCAAGGGCTTTGATCTCAAAAATAAAATCGACAAAACCATAGCTATCTGGAAAGAAAAATAGTCTCTGACGCCCCTGACTGCTATTTATCTGCTGATTGCAAATTTGTAAAATCCGTAGCTTGAATCCGAGGCTACCAATTGTCTGTAAGATATTGCGGCCAATTTGCTTTTTCCAGACCGTACTGGCTGAGAAAAGCATAAACCCAGCGTTCAATTCCAAAAGCTGTGCAGGCAGTTCCGGCTTCTTGGTTTTGACTTGTGGTTATTTTGAATTTTGAACCAAAGAAGTTCTGATGCCAGTTGAAAGAGGCTGCTGCTGTTCCTTCTTCGCCTCTGGACGGAATATTGAGCAGAAGTTCGTATTTGGTACGATGACTCAATTGATAGAAAGTCTGACCGGCGTAATTATTGACAAAAAATGGATCGCTGGCAGTTTCTATATGTGATTTCAATTTTAATTTGTCCACGAGTTCCATTACTGGAACCATGGCATCCCGGCGCAGTTGATCTACCTTATCACTTTCTCCCACGAATATTATTTCCCTCATGTTGAAATCCCAAAGACGCTCCAAGGTATTCATATTTCCTGATTCATACCTGAAACAATTGGATATGGCTGTTCTTCTGATAAGTTGATCAAGTTTTTTGCCCGACAGAAGTTGATAAAGATGAAAACAAACTGCAGGGGAACAAACATGCTCCGTTGCTTCTTCGATTTCTGAGAAATGACCGGGATCCTGATCCTGGGCAAATTTTTCTGCCGAAGCCTGTATTTTATTGGCGTCTTCAACCAGATGGGTGGCAAGAGTGATATGATGGGGAAAAGAAGCAAAATAATCAGCTGTTTTTAAAGTATCAACCCCGATGAGCACGGGAAAACGAATTGGTTTGGCTTCCATGGCAGCAGCTATTTTAAGGAATTGTCCATCAAAAAAATTATAAAGGCGCATGGACGGCCCGTCTAAAGCAACTCTGCCTGTTTCATATTCATGAATCCATCCCTTTTTTATGAGTGCAGGGTAAATTTCCTTCTGATTAAAAGGTATCTGATCTCGGCGATCATAGAGGATTTCTTTTTCCACTTCCATGAAACCTCTGGCAAATTTTTTGATCAATTCAACTATTTTTTCCTGGAGATCAACTTCTGATATTTCGCCCTCATACTCAACTTTGATCAGAGGTTTTCTGTTAGCCTCACTATCTGTGAATTCTATATTTTTCAAGCCCTTATGAGCATAATACAATTTATCCTCAAGGGTTTTTCTAAGAGTTGGTTTGATTTTTTTGGGAGAAACAAATTCTAAAGTAGCCATTTTACTTCCTGTGTTAGTTCCCTTCCCAGAATGGGGGTTTTTGGCTGGGGAAGAAGTTTGGCTCAGATGCACGGAATAACTTCGCAGACATAGTTGACACTATATCAAGAAGTTGCGACAAAGCAGATGAGGTAAAATTCCGTCGCCAGACGATGACCTTCCTTTTTGGGATGGGAACTAGTTAGTTCCCTTCGGATTTGATAAATCTACAGGTGAAACCATATTTTTACCCCGAAGTGTAATCATGTTTTTGGTACGAATATTGATGATTAAAGATGGGAACCAGTTAAAATCAAATTAGAAACCGATGCTTAAACCACCAGTAAAATCGACATGAACCGTTGATTGAAGAGGGAAAACTCCCATGGCATCTATGTTTACATAGAAAGAAACTTTGGGAGATCCTATTTCAAAACCTACAGACAAACCTGCCATTACGTAACCGTGCTGGAAAATATCACTTTTTTGGGAATCTTCATCAACAATCCATTGATGCCAGAGCAATCCACCTCCAAGCAAGGGACCGAAATAAACTCTGAATAATTCTTCCTGAGCCATAGGATGATATAGTGCTTTACCGAGGCCGATGAAACCAACTCCCATATTGCTGCCGGTTTCTACATAATCGGTCTGGACAAAACCAGCTCTCAAATCCATTCCCATGGTCCATTTTTTACTTACAAAATAGTGGATACCGAGTTCGCCGCCTATTTCTCCAGTTGCAAAACCTGCAGTGCTGATATTTGTGCCTTCTCCGTCGCAATTATTATTGACGTCTTCGGCTTTGTAGGAACACATGCTGGTGGAGAGATAACCAACTCCATATCTGCCGCCCAGTCTAATTTTGAACTTTTTGAAAGAAGGAGGAAGCGGATCAACGTCTGGCTTGTCTTTTTTGCTGCCATCACTTTTCTTTTTGTTGGAAAGGGGATCTTCGATATCAAAATCACTTTTTTTCACCGGCTTGGTGATGGAGATAATATTGGGAGCTCCGCTGTTGCCATGGGCCATTATCGGACTGCCAGAAGAATTGAGAGCAGCTATGTAATATTGTAAAATAGCTCCTTTTACATGTTCGCTGGGTATAGTTGCTTTCCAGGAATAACCAGAATAATTGGTCATATTCAAAGCTGAATAATTAGATTGTCCGGGCTTTCTGTAATAAACTACAACCTTGGAAACTCCCTTTTTGGGAGCTCTGCAGGTGAGGAGGATTGGGGATTCACCTGGTGCTTCGTCAGGAGTTTTGTGTTCAAGATTGTCAGGTTCGGGGCCTGTATCTTCAGCCAGAACCTTTGTGGCAGAAGTGCCAGAGGTTGTTCCTGAAGTTGATGAAGAATCGGCACTGGCACACTTGACACCTGACTTTCGGCGTACCTGATTGAGAATCTTCTGTAATTTGGGAGTTTTGAGGTCTGGGGTAATTTTTGCACAGGCGTTGACTTTAAGGGCTTTTTTGAACATCAACCTTCCCCTGCTTTCATCAGGACTACTCGGGTCGGTGATATACATAATTCCTAAATCAACCAGCACATTGGCATATTCAACCTTGTCTGTACAAAAACTTCTCCTGGCTATGCTGATTGCATCTTTCAATGTTCTTTTAGCCGAAGCAAACTCCATCTGATCATAATCTTCCATGGCCATCTTGTGAAGAGTTTTAATCTTTTTAATTACTTTGTCTGTACAATTAGCTTGAACTTTAGCGGAAAAAAGTCCTGAACCTGTAAGAGTCAGGATAAATACAAAAACTGATTTCTTTATCATTATTATATCCTCATTTTGTTATTCAATGAAAATTATTAACTGAGACTGAAGTCGG
This sequence comes from Deltaproteobacteria bacterium, assembly GCA_027858615.1. Lineage (GTDB taxonomy): Bacteria > Myxococcota_A > Polyangia > HGW-17 > HGW-17 > JAQICJ01. The sequence goes on along the minus strand of JAQICJ010000286.1, from coordinate 68,610 downwards.
ATTGAATTGCAAGAGATAACCGGAGGTGAGCATCAGGCTTAGCAAAGGTTATAATAAAGAAATTCAATACCATACTGCAACCAATAATAATCCATTTTGGAATGGGAATTATTTAATTATTGTTTGGTTATTACAAATTCCACTCGTCTGTTTTTGCTTTTTCCAGCTTTGGAATCGTTAGAAGCAACTGGTTTGGACTCACCATAACCAACAGACTTCATTCTGGAAGGGTCTATACCTTTGTTGATCAGATATTTACGTACAGATCTGGCTCTGCGACGTGAAAGGCGACGGTTGTAACTAGCGGAACCGTCGGAATCGGTATGACCTTCAATGGTGATCTTCATGGTTGGACGAGATTTTAGAACTTTATAAATTTCGTTAAGCAGACCATAGCTTCTTTTGCGAATTCTGGCCTTGTTGTATGCAAAGAAAACTTTCTGTTTCAATTCAATTTTCTTTTTGGTTATTTTGATAAGTTTTAATTTATCGGGACAACCGTCTTTATCAAGATAGCCGTTGAATACCTCGGGTTTATTTGGGCATTTGTCTTTGACATCGGGAATACTGTCTTTGTCATTGTCAAAATCGGGACAGCCGTCATCATCTTCAAAATTGTCTATGTCTTCGGCTACATCCTTGAAGTTGTTCTGCTTGTCTTTGTTCTGGCCCGGGCATTTATCGATAGAATCAGCAATACCATCGCCGTCGTTATCATTGTCGGGGCAGCCGTCATCATCGTCGAAACCATCTATGTCTTCGGCTACATCTTTGAAATTGTTTTCTTTGTCTTTTTCTTTGCCGGGGCATTTATCGACAGAATCGGCAATACCATCACCGTCGTTGTCATTGTCGGGACAGCCGTCTTTATCTTCGAAACCATCGAAATCTTCTGGTTTGGTGGGACATTTGTCTTTGCTGTCAGGAATACCGTCACCGTCTGTATCTTTTACTTTAACTGATAATTTTACCGGTTTCTTTTCAGGTTCGGTAGCTACGATAACTTTTTTTGCACACTTTTCGGGTGGAGACTTTTTTATGGCCAGACGAGCTGCATGATCAGCGGTTTTTAACAGGCCTTTTGCCCTGAACATTTTGCCCTGGCTCATCTCATCGAGGCTGAATTCAAGATGGGTTTTGGAAATAGCCAATTCTTTGGGGGCACACTTGTAAGCACCATTTTTTTCGGCAATTTGGATGAGTTTTGAAACAACCTGAGCTTTACCTTCAAGTTCTGTTCCTGCACAAGCTGAGACAACAAATCCCAAAATTGCAAAAACAAGCCATTTGCTGAATTTCATATTGAATACCTGTCTATCTGAACCAGATTCAATCTGAATCTATTCATCTTTTTCTTCTTTTTTGATTTTTATTTCTTCTTCTTCGGCTTCAACCTTTAGAACTTTCTTTTTTTCCTGCTTGTCGGTTGAAGTATTATTATTGGAATCAGCACCACTTTCCAGATTTTTTTCCAATCTTTCAACAGCCAGTTCTTCAGATTTTTTGCTGAACTGTTCAGCCTTGCTCCCATATTTTACAGCTTCCTGATAATCACCATAACCGGCTTTGAATCTGGATCTGTGTAAATAATAATGGGCGCTGTAATATTCGTAAGGAGCCTTTTTTTTGGCTCCAGATTCTTTGGCTGAAACAAAAGCTTTATTGGCCTTTACCCCTGTCTGACTCATATATTCTACTGGACCGCAGGAATAGAGACCTGCAACTGCAAGAAATAATATTGACAATTTAACAGGAGTAATAAATTTTCTTGATTTCATGTTATTTTGCCATCCACAACTATTTTTCCATGGAAGATAATTCCAAATATATTTTGGATTGACCATCGAAAAATAATAATTTGTTAAGATTCAATTATCGGTATACCTGAACCTGGTTCTTTTGCAACCTGAATTTGAAGCCAACAAATAATTTGAAGAATTATTCCGGTTGACTTGAAATAAAGCATTACATCCTTGAAAAACAAGTTTTACCCTCAGGCTTCAAACTGAAAACCTGCAGTTGTTATTTTGATAAGAAATCAGGCAACACTGTCAGGTCAAATTTACCAGCAATAAAATTTTCTGGCAAGTTTTTAAATACAGTACTTGATTCAGAGGAGCTTGAGAAGATCTTTTTCCACAACCTGCATTTTTTCAAATTCTTCCTGGGTTTTATGATCGTAACCGATAAGATGGGCAATCCCATGAATCAGCAATCGACAAACCTCAGTCTCCAGTGAAAACTCGGCCTGTCTTTGTGCTGTTTCAAGACTGATGATTATATCTCCCAGTAGCAGGGGAAATAAGCTATTATCTTTGTTTTGAAATGCTTCGATCTGCTTATTGTCGGATTGGGGGAAAGACAATACATCCGTCGCCTTATCCTGATTTCTCCAGTTTTTGTTTAAATCCCTGATAAAGGGATCATCACAAATCACCAAAGAAAGTTCAGTTTCTGCAAGATTGAGATATTCAAGAATCTTTTTCGCTGTTGTTTGAAGATTCTCTGTTTTTATCTGGGACTTCAATTTTGTGGGTTGAACTTTTATTTCTATTGCCATTGGATTTGCTTTTCTCATTGTCTGGATAATCAATCCGCTCATGATAGATACTGGTAAGAGTCTTAATGAAACTATCAGCCAATATACTGAGATCACTCAGAGTCAATTCACAAGAATCCAACTGTCCGTCTGTAAATTTTTGATTGATGATAAACTGTACAGTTTCAATAATTGTATTGACATCAAATTGTTTTATTTTGAGCTGTTTGCTTTTAATAGAACCTTTTATTTTGCTTCTTACCGCAGCCTCAACACTATCAGCTAACATCAGAATGCCCGCTTCCCTGGTTTGGGGAGAAGGACCAGGATAACGATAATCCTCTTCACTGACAGACTCCTCGGGACCGGTGGTTTCTATAGCTTTGGCATAAAAATATTGCAATAAAGTTTTGCCATGATGGGATGAAGCAACATTTATGACAGCGTTGGGGATTCCGAATTCATCAAGAATTTCTCTGGTTCCGGTTATGTGATTCCTTATAACCAGAGCACTCATGGATGGTTTTAATTTATCGTGGGGATTTTCGCCAGCCTGATTTTCAATGAAATATTTAGGTTGTCTCATTTTGCCAACATCGTGATATAAAGCAGCCACTTTAACCAGCATGGCATTGGCTCCAACTTTTTTAGCGCCAGCATAAGCAATCTGGGCAACTTGTTGAGAATGCTGATAAGTTCCAGGAGCATTTTCCGATAATTTTTGCAAAAGAGGATTATCAGTATTGGTAAGTTCCAGTAATTTAATATCGGTGATATAATCTCCGATAAATTCTACCACTGGCAACAAAGCCGAAATAATAATGCTGAGAATAATTCCTCCCGCTGCTCCGGACAAACAATACCAGAGGGTTTCCATCATCAATAATTCACCATTGGCCAATCTGAATACCGCCACCAGAAAAATACTGGCCACCGTGAGCATCAAACCACTTTTCCAGATAGCATACCGATGTTCGATCCTATCCAGGGTACCGGCTGCAGCCAAACCTGTGATAAAATAAAAGAGGGAAAATTGAACCGGTAATTTTAGAGCCCAGGTTCCAAGAAAACTCAAACCTATTGAATAAAACACTGAAAGTCTGGTGCCCATGAGAATTTTGATCAAAAGGGCGGAGCCGGCAGCAGGGAAGATGGCCGGATAAATTTCAGGGGATGGATTTTCAATCAATCCGTTGATGATAAAAAGAGAGCCTCGGATAAGAGCCAGTAAAAGGAGAAATAGAAGTCCCGAAACAAAAAAGTCTTTGTCGGTGCCTCGGCGACCACCAAATTTTAAAGTGGAAAACCAGCCAATGATCAAAAAGAAAGAGGAGATCAAAGCAAAATATCCAAAGAGCCACAGCAACCTGATCCAGAAACTGGGAATCATACTGTTGTAAAGTTTGATTTTGTAAAGAGTAAGGGTTTCTCCCTTTTTGAGGATTACATCTCCCCTTTCAATTTTTTTCTCTTCAATCCTGACCTTTTCCCTGATCATTCTTTTGTCTTTACTGGTAATGGCAGGGCGGGGAATCAACCCCAGGGTGAATTCTTTTTTGCTGTTACCCAGATAGCTTTTGATGAGACCCATGATCAGAGCTTGAATTGCATTGCGTTCATTACTTTCAAGAGAATTTTTACCCCCAAGACCGTAACGAGATTCAATTTCCGAACTTATTTGGGTTCTGATTTTACGAAAATCGTAGATTTTTTCGTAATTGGGACCTGTTTTGATGGAAGTGGGTTTGGATAATTTGTTTCCTGATCTGGGATAGACCAGTATTTTTATGCCTCGGGGATGCTGTTGCTGCAATTTACCGATATCTTCTGTCAGAATTTTGTCTTTCAGAATTTTGGAAAAGAGATGTCTCAGAATGTTACGAGTTCTTCTGAGGCCTATAGAATTGGTAATTGTCCAGAATTCATCTTTTTTCAATTCAATTCCAGTAAGGGAATTGAATCTTTTGCGGGATGCTGCAGTCTTGTTTTTATAAATGGGATCTTCGAGGGCTCGAAAACCGTATTTTATTTGTTTTCGCCAGAGATCCAACCAGGCATTGCGGGTAGTACTGTATACGGATAAAACATTTTTGGCCGCTCTTTCAGTTTCAAGTTGGATAATTTCCTGGTCGGGATAAAAACTGTAGCTCCTGGTTGCTTTGACATTTTGCTGGATGGTTTTGCCGAGATCTTCCCGTTGGAGTTTTTTTTTGAAAAGGTCTCCGTGACCAACAACTATGAAAGTTGCAGCCCCCGAAAACAAAATAAAGAAAAAAATATAAAATTTATTATATTCAAATTTTCTCTTTTTAGGGGTTTTGACAAATTTTCGTTCAACTGAATTCTCGGGTTTTCGAGAAACCAGTTTGAGGAGATTTCGTTTAGCCATTACTCGTCCAGTTTACCCCTTATCCTCAGAAAAAACAACTACCTTTGAGCCGAGGTTTCAAGCAACCTTACAAAACATCAATATCAAGATCTTACCTTAAATTATTCAAGTAAATAATTCGAAAGATTACAGTAAATAATTTTTAAATACCTGGTTTGGAAATCATAAGCTTTATCTGAAAGTGGAAATAATTACTCTCTGAATCAAATTTTGACATATCCTGCCTTCGGCAAATATCCGGAAAGGTTTATCCTGTTGTAAAAACGGAAGCTATTTATGTTGAATTTTGTTTATTTTCTGTTAGAAGCAGATAGTTCAATTTTATCCTGTGCTTTACCCTTTTCAGAGTGGGAGTCAGTGACGAAGCCTGTTTACATCCACAATCTTAATGGATGTTGTAAACAGGCTGATGAAAATCTTGTTATTTTCTCTGAATCAATTATAAATAGAGTTCTTGTCCTTATAAGGTTGCGATTTAGCATCCAAACCAGGGACTGTTTGTTTTCCAGATTAATCCTGAATACCAACCGGAGTTATAAAAGTGGCTCAAAAAAAACATGTAATGTCAAAAGAAGAACTGCGTAAACCAGATGCTATCACCAGATTTTTTATGAACATCTGGGAATTTGTTAAAAAATACTGGAAAGTGCTTACTATTGGCGCTGGTATAATTGCAATTATCGCTATTTCAATAAGTGTCTACATCTATCTGAAGCATACGAAAGACGAAAAAGCATCCAGAGCTTTTACCAAAGGAATTGACACCCTGCTTCGCCCCGTTCGCGATCCTTCCGAAAACAAGGAAGATAAATCCGAAAAAATTGAAAAGGGCAAAAGAAAACCTGTCAAAAGCAGCCTTGAATTATATAAAAAATCATTTCAGGCTTTTTCCAAAGCTCTGGATAAATGTTCTTCCAGCAGCGTCTGCAATCTTATTTATTTGCTCAGGGGAAAAACAAGTTTAAAACTTTCCAACCTCGAAAAGGAAAAGGCCGACATCTATCTTCAGGCTGCCATTGGTGATTTCCAGGTTGCCAGCAATAACGTGAAAGGTTTTGTCAAGGCTGTAGCCTATGAAAACCTGGGTATTGCCTATGAAGAATCAGGAAAATACGAACAGGCCAAAGCAGCCTTCCATAAATTCGGAACCAGTTACAACGATCTTTATTTCGGACAATCTATGTTGCATAAGGCCAGAGTTCTTGAATTACAGGGAAAAACCAAAGAAGCTATTGAGATGTATAAACATGTAGTCAAACAAAAATCTACCGGCAGACTGGCGGCCAAAGAAGCTGAACTTCAAACCATGATCAACCAGATGCAGTCCTTGACCCTCAGCCCTGAATTCAAAAAGAATCCCAAACTTATTCAATCACTGCAAATGAATCTGTATAGATATCAAAGCCAGTTGAGAGCTCTGAAAAGCAGTGCAGCTATCACCGATCCCGGTCATTATGCTTCAAAACGACTCCAGTTTCTTGAACTGGGTCTTGATTACAAATCCCAGGCCAATATGGCTGAAATAGATTCAGGAAATAAGCAACCCATTCCTGAACCACAGGATAAAAACAAATAATTTCACATCCAAAAAAGGTAAACTGTTCTTTCATGAAATATCTAATTGCCTTCCTAACTCTGATTATATTAAACTCCTGTGTTTCGCCCACCATGCACCAGGTGAGAAACGGCGAAGTAAGTCCCAGAAAGGTCATTGTTCCTCTCTGGAGTAAAAAACTGGTCAAACATCAGCGTTTCAGTCAAAAAAATGAAGAATTCTCCACTCCTGTTTTTGATAAAACAGGGAAACGGATTATTGTGGGTACTTCTGAAGGAAAATTAATCTGTTTCAATCTCAAAGGCCAGACTCTCTGGACGACCAATCTGAAAACTTCCATTAATTCTGCCCCTTTGCATCTCAAACAATTCAATCTGATTATTGCGGGAACCATTGGCGGAAAATTATATGGAGTTGATGCAGACAGTGGGAAAAAGAAATGGAAATTCCAGGGATATGGTTCCTTTCTCGGTAAACCCGTCTATAAAAATGGAGTTGTCTATATAACCACAACCAGAAATATGCTCTATGCCATAGCAGTTGACGATGGTTCCCTGCACTGGAGCAAACGCAATGAAACGGTAGATGGTTACACAGTAAGGGGGCATTCTTCCCCTGTGATCGATGGCAATCATCTTTTTATGGGGCTTTCAGACGGACAAATTCTGGCTGTTGATCTGCAAAAAAGGGGACAGACCCTCTGGAAGAAAGCTCTCGAGGATCCCAACGAAGAAAACTATATTGATGCTGATGCTGATGCTGTGATCAAGGGTGACAAATTATATACCGCTTCCTACAACAAGGGTCTTTGTGTTCTCGATAAAAATACCGGAGAATTGATCTGGAATTATCGAGCTTATGGAATTACCTCCATTACCCTCCATAAGGATAAAATATATTTTGTTTCTCCCAGCAAGGGGATTCACTGCCTTAATACTTCAGGAAAACTTATCTGGAGACAAAATATCGATCTGGGCACCCCTGGTAAAATTGTTGTCAAGGGCAAAAGAATGATCATTCCCTTTGACCAGGGTGGAATCATTGCCCTGAACCCGGACAACGGCTTTTTCTATCAACGCTTTGATCCCGGAGATGGAATCTCTTCCAATTTTGCTATTTTCAATAATTTAATTGCCGCTCTGCTCAACAACGGCAGTATCTATCTGTTCAAAATAACCTGACATGCCGCGTTCCACTTTATTTGTCTTTTTTACAATAGCAATCTGGTCAAGTTGTGAAAGCTCTCCTTCAAGCCTTCAAAGAAAAGACAAACACCTACTAACAAAATTCAAAAACAGAAAACCCGAAGATTCCCATCGATGTAAACACAAGGAAAAATTTTATCTGGACAAAGATGGTGATGGTTGGGGAAATTCCAAAATTTCAAAAATGTCCTGTGGGCAAACTGAAAACTACATTAAAAAAAGTGGAGATTGTGACGACAACGATTCTAGAGTTCATCCCCAGCAAAAGAGTTATTTTTCGATACCCAGAAAAAATGGCAGTTTTGATTTTGACTGTGATGACAAAGAAACAATCCGTCTTTCCACCAGAGCTTATTGCCACTTACAAGAAGATAATAAAGGCTGCAAACTGGCTTCGGGCTGGGATATTTCAGCCTCTCAAAAAATACCGTCCTGCGGTCAGCCTGAAAAATGGGCCTGGAATGAATGTCGTTCAGAAATAATCGAACCTGAACCCAAACCCACCAAAGATGCTTCCGGGCAAAAAACAGACATAACTGAAGAAACTGCTCTTCTTCCTGAATCACCCGAAGGTGAGCAAAATAAAACTGATAACGGGGAAAACAAAGATGATAAAGATGATGAAGATAAGCAGGACAAAATAAAAAAAGTTTACAGTTGCTGGAAGGGAACCCTCCCCTGGAAAAAAAGACAATTATGCCGTTGATCTAAAAAATAAAACTTATTGGTGGGGGAACAGTTTTGCAAGGATATTTATAAATTTAACCTTCAAGAGCTTCCTTGATATAAAGTATCCTTGAACAAAAAGGACATTCAACTATATCTGAAACTTCATAGAGTGAATTGAATTTCTGAGCAGGTATTCCCATATTGCAACCAAGACATCTTTCTTCTTTGGCTTCCACCATTGCCGGAAACCTTTTGCTGGTGAGAAAATTATATTTACGCATCAGATTCTTGGGAATACCACTGGAAAGTTCTTTTCTTTCCTTATTTAGTTGTTCCAACTGTTTATCAATTTTGGCCATTCTTTCGGTAAAGCCTTTTTCTTTTTTCTCAACTGCTTTCCAAAAGCGATCCAGTTGTTTTTTTCTATCTTTAACAACCTTCTGCCTCTCTTCCACAACTTCCATCAACTTGAGAATTTCATCTTCATGTTCTCTGGCTTTTTTTCGATGAATTTCCAATTCTTTCTGGAGACCAAAATAATCTTTCCCGGTGGTGACCTTATCTAGATCCTTGATTCGTTTTTTTATTCTCTCTTCGGTTCCGGTAAGACTCTCCTCCCTGTTTTTTTTCCAGGTTTGAACCTCCTCCAGACTGTCCATCTCCTTTTTAAGAATTGCCTCCAGTTCAGAAACATCACTTTTAAGAGATTCCAGTTCCTGAGGCATATCTTGTTTTTCTTGATCAAGTTTATTTATTTCAACATCGTGTTCTTGCAATACCAGCAATTTATGCAGATTTTCTTTCAATGTCTACCTCCGAACCCCTGAGTGAATTTTTTGAGAAATAATATTGGATATGAATTTGCTTTTATTGAAGTAATTGAAAATATAGTATTTTCCATACAGTAAGGGTGGGCCTACCTGGACTCGAACCAGGGACCGACCGGTTATGAGCCGGTGGCTCTGACCAACTGAGCTATAGGCCCTTAATTGTCTGTATGCCATTACAAAACGGCAATCAGCAAGTTTCCCGTTTCAGATGCCTTGGCCATCTGAAAATCAATTCTGACTGGCAACAGATCCGGGCTGAACTTCAGCTAGAAGAAGTAAAAAAAAAAATATAACAAGTGACATTTACAAGAAAAAGAATTCATGATCAACCAAAAGGAGAAATAAGCCTGGAATTTTTACAAAAAAATTACCCGATTTCTGTAGTCAGAACTAATTTGTTTCCAACCCAGAATGGGATTTTTTGACTGAATAAGAAGTTTGCCTCAGATGCGCCCAATAACCTCGCCGACATAGTTGATACTATATCAAGAAGTTATGACAAAGCAAATGAGGCAAAATGAACTGTTCAGGCGATGACCTTCCTTTTTGAGGTGGGAACTAATTACTGCAGAAGATATCTGCTTTCCAATTCCTTGATCCTGTCTCTGGCAGCGGCGGCTTTTTCAAATTCAAGATTTCTTGAATACTTGTGCATCTGCTTGCGCAGCTTTTTCAGAACTTTTTCCAGTTCAACTTCATTTTGGAGATCCACATCCTGATCATATTCTTCCTGAACCGGTTTTTTTCCTATCATTCCAAAAAGATCATCTACCTTCTTTCTGATAGTCTGAGGAGTTATTCCATGCTTTTGATTGTATTCATGCTGGATTATTTTTCTTCTTTCGGTCTCCTGGATTACACTTTGCATGGCAGGAGTAATCTTATCAGCATACATAATGACCTTACCCTCTACATGACGCGCTGCTCTACCACAAATCTGAAAAAGAGAAGTTTCGGATCGTAAAAACCCCTGAACATCGGCATCCAAAATAGCAACCAGAGAGACCTCGGGCAAATCTAGCCCTTCCCGCAACAGATTAATTCCTACCAGCACATCAAACTCTCCCAGACGCAAACTTTTCAGAATCTGCATCCTCTCCAGAGTGTCAATTTCACTGTGAAGATATTGAACCTTGACATCAAGATCAAGATAATACTGGGTCAACTGCTCAGCCATGCGCTTGGTAAGAGTCAAAGCCAGAATCTTTTCATTTTTTTCTGTTCTGATTTTAATTTCTTCAAGCAGATTATCCAGTTGATTATCAACTCCCCTCACCTCAATCTCCGGATCCAAGAGACCGGTGGGTCTGATAATCTGTTCCACAAAAACCCCTTGGGTCAAGGCAAACTCCGTATCGGCGGGAGTTGCACTTACATATACCGCCTGATTGATCCTTTCCTGAAATTCATCATATTTGAGGGGACGGTTGTCAAAAGCACTGGGGAGTCTGAAACCAAATTCAATCAGATTGGATTTTCTACTTTTGTCTCCTTTGTACATAGCTTTGACCTGAGGGAGGGTCTGATGACTTTCATCCACAAAAAGCAAAAAATCATCAGGGAAATAATCAAGCAGAGTAGCCGGCGGTTCACCTTCTTTCCGATCTGACAGATGACGGGAATAATTCTCAATTCCCTTGCAATAATTTGTTACTTCCAGCATTTCCAAGTCTGAACTTGTCCTGAATTCTATCCTCTGGGCTTCGAGCATTCTGCCATTACGATTGTACCAGGCAATCCTTTTCTGAAGTTCTACTCTGATCTTGTCAATCGCCCGACTCAAATCCCTTTTGGGAACTACATAATGACTTCCAGGAAAAATACTGAACTGCTGAAATCTGCGTCCAACTTCACCTAAAAAAGGATCAACTGCCATGATATTTTCAATCTCATCATCGAACCATTCAATTCTGATGGCCCAGCGATCTTCATCAGCCGGAAAAACTTCCACCACATCTCCCCTGACTCTGAAATTTCCCCTGAAAAAATCGTAATCATTCCGAGTATATTGAATATCAACCAGTTTTCTCAAAAATTCATCGCGGTCTATATAGTCTCCCACCTTCACCTCAATCGCTAATTCCTGATAAAATTCAGGAGAACCTATCCCGTAAATGCAGGAAACACTGGCGATTATAATTACATCCCGGCGGGACAATAGAGCATTGGTGGCAGCATGCCTCAATCTGTCAATTTCTTCATTGATCTGGGCATCCTTTTCAATATAAGCATCAGTTACTGGAATATAAGCTTCTGGCTGATAATAATCATAGTAAGAAACAAAGTAATTTATGCTGTTATGGGGAAATAAATTCTTGAATTCTGAATACAACTGACCGGCCAGAGTCTTGTTATGAGCAAGAATTAAAGTGGGCTTGCTGGTGGCTTCAATAACTTTTGCCATGGTAAAAGTTTTACCACTTCCGGTTATTCCAAGCAGAATCTGATCCCTCTCTCCTTCTTCTATTCCCTTGACGATAGTTTTGATTGCATTTTTCTGATCGCCAGCTGGAACAAGATCACCGGCAAGTTTAAATATACTCATTGCTATTCTTTGCAAATTTTATCTAAAAATCAATGTTTAGACCGAATTGGATTGGTTGGAACTATTCCCTTACTTGGCACAATACATCTTGGAGTGAAGTTTGGATGAAATATCCTGCTGCAATTTTTTGACTTTGGAAAACTGTTTGTGGTTGGGAAATTTTTTGCTGAATTCTTCAAGCAGTTTAATGGCATCACTGCAATTCATAATGGCATATTTTGCCTCGGCTTCCATCAGCAAGCTAAGGGGATAATGTGGCCCTTGGGAAAAAAGTCGGCGATAGAGCCCGCAATAAATGATTACTTTACCGTATTCTTTGGCTTCATTCAGTTTTTTCAGGGCAAAAATCAACCCTTCTTCCATTTCATTTGAAGAAGGATATTTCAACTTCATCAGGGCCAGATGCCGATTGAGGGATTTCCACTCTTTAGCTACAGCAAAAGCCTTGTAATACTTGAGAAATTTTTGGGGAGAATCCTTGATATAATTGGCAATGAGCAAATTGAATTTTTTTCCCAGTTCCTGAAGCTCAGCAGCCCTTTCCTTGAAGATAGTTTCAATTTCTTCCACTTCTTTTTTGAGGGTTTTGTCCACCTTCTTTTTTAAAGATGCCAGATTTACTTCAAAAGTTCTGATGTTTACATTGAGTTTTGAAAGCAGGAGATGAACCTTCCTGATAAAAGCCGTTTGTTCCTTGCGATAGCGTTCTCTGGCTTCAGATACCTTGCTCAATTCTTTTTTTGCATTAACTATGGCCTCACCAAAAACTTTTTCTTCTTTTCTTCTTTGTTTCAATTCTTCGGAAATTTTTTCAACTCTAATTTTCATCTGATCGGCTTCTTTCCTGGTTACAAACCAACTGCAACCCGACAAGAGAAAAGAAAACACCAATCCTGTAAAAAACCAGATTTTAATTTTCACCATAATTCCTCATTTTCCAATTATTATCTGCACCCTTCAAGACCTGGCCATTTTTTGCAGGCTTTCTGTTCCAGATTCTTAATCTTTTCATCCCATTTTTTTTCTACGATTTGTTTTTGCCGAGATCTCTTCTCCAATAAAGCTTCGGCTTTTTTTTCCAGTTTGTCCATCCTGGTGGTCAGATCAGCCACAGCTCGAGTCAGTTCTTTAATATCCTGAAAAAGAGCTGTTGACATTCGGTTCATGGCTCCTTGAAACAATTGGCGTTCGTCTTTTATGGATTTGATTTCCTTTAATTGGGAACTGAGAACTTTGTACCTTTTCTGTGCGGACAGATCGGCATCCGCCAGTTCCTCTTCCACCAAAGCAGCTTCTCTGTCAATTTTGTCAAATTGGCTGCGGGAAGCAAAATATTTGGTACAACCTGCCACAGCCACCAGTGATAAAAACAAAAGGGCAAAAACAAAAAGTTTTTTGACCAAGTCAAATTTTTTGTTGCAAACAAAGATTGATGTTTTCATTGGAAACCTGATTATTCTTTAATAACTGGGCAAACCTTATCACTGCGATACCAGACAATCTGAACTCTTCTGTCTTTCCTCCAACCTGAGGGGCCTGTACCTTTGGCGCAGGTTTCACCGAGGGGCTCAGTGGAAGTCTCAAATTTTTTCATTAAAGAAGGTGCCTGCAGAGTCATTCTGTCAATTACTGACTTAATTCTCAAACTGGCCAGGTCATCATTGAAAGTTGTGGGTCCGCGGGGATCACACATACCAATCAGGTGAATTTTTTTGATATCCTTGGCATAGGCCTTTTTGAGACAAGCGATATTGTGTTTGAGAGCTTGTTGGGAAAAGGTGGGAATACTGGCTTCATTATAATTGAAAAACACCGGCTTCAAATTGCATGGTGCCTTAATACAATTAGCTCCTGTACAAGTTGGTCCAACCCCCTTGTGCTCAACACAATACCCATGTTCACACTTTTGCCCCAGAGGACAATCTTTATCGGGACTGCATTCATTGCCATTTTTCTTGCAAAGACCGTCACTGCAATGTTTTCCATCACCACATTCCTGATCATTCTCACAATTGACACACTTGCTGTTTTTGCAAACTTTTCCCTGGGTGCAGGGCACCTCGGGACAGGTGTCTTTTTTGACTTTGACCACACACTTGCCATTTTTGCAAACCTGGTCCTTAGGGCAATTGGAATTAAATTTACACCGGCATTCCTCTCCAACTTTTTTCTGTCCATAAGGACAGGTTTTTTTCTTTTCACAGCCCCACTGCAATGCCAGCAAAGTAGAAAAGAGGAAAAAAAGAGGAAAAAACTTTATTTGTCTGAGCTTTATTTTGTTTATGTTCATAGAATAAACTCCCTAATCTCAGGAATTAAACTCAGAAAATAAACTGAGAAAAATTCCAAATTAAAATTTAAAAAATATTATACTCTTCTTCTTTATAGAATTTCAAAACAAGAAATAAAAATCTGAGAATATTCATCTGTGTCAATCTTTGCCTGGAACCAGGAAATTTTTCCAAAACAAATTTTATGTTTATTTCTCAGACAATAAAATCATGTTTTGAACTAGTTCCCGTCCCAGAATGGGGGATATTTACTAATAATGAGGTGGTCTGGATCGGGGTGGTTCCCAATCTCTTTTCACTTCACCTTTTACCCAGTGATTTCTGGATACAACACTCCCATTTGATTTTGGAGATGATTTTGTCTCTGCCAGATGTTTTGCCTTAATCTTGACCTTGAGCTTTTTATTGGCTGCAGGATTACCCAGATGGAAATGATCAGAGTGCAAAGCATCATAATCAGGATTTAAAACCGCTTTAAACAATTTTCGACCCCGGGTGGCACATGAAAAGGCTCGCAGAACTCTTCCTTTTTTTGTTTTGCAATTGCGACCGCAACCTCCGCAGCCCCTCTCCCAGTGTCCTGACAAAGAAGCATATCCGAAACCGCCATCAATAGCCGTAATATCAATTGCATTCCCGTAAACATGATTACTTAATTTTTTTTTCCCGTGAATAAAAGAATATCTCCAGGCGGAAGTCCAATATGCACTGGCAATTCCGTAACGTCTGAGATAGGGGCCAGCAAGAATAAGATTTTCAACCATTTTGCAATTCAAAATGAAGGGAGCTGTCTTGTTATTCCAAGCTCTTCGATACAAAACACCACCCAGAGATTTTTGTTTTATTCTGATAGGGGTATTAACATGTTTTACCTTGGATAACAATTGAAAGCGAATACCTTTAGCCCGCAAACGGGCCACACATTGACTATCCATTCCCTTTTGGGGAACCTTGATTTTCTTGATAAATTTCATCATCTGAGGAGTTTTATTCCAGACATTCTTTTTGGCCTTCTTTTTTTTCCTGCTCTGAACATCCCTGATCATGAAAAAACTAAGAAGCAAAAAAATTGTCAAATTTCCGCAAAAAATTTTGAACATAAAAAGATATTTCTGATTGTAACCCTGTGGTTGCCATGACAAATATAATCAACCAGCAGCTTTTGATTTTAGGATAAAATACTGAAAAGATAACAGGGGATAAAATGGATTTGAAGAATTAAAACAGCTGCCAGGCCTGTACTTGAGTACTATAAATTTAAGAATTTATTGAATAAAATACCTGTAAACCAGATAAATAACCATGGCCAGAATCAGCAGGTTGATCAACCAGTCAACAGATCTACTCTTTTTTGATTTACCTGTCAAACTCCTGGCAGTATTTTTGAAACCACCTCTTAAACTTCTCATGGCACCACCGGATTTTTTTTTACGGTCTTTTTGGTCACTTCTTTTTCTGGTCATGACAAATCCTCCCACCTTTAAACCCTGAGTGTTTTATGGCGCTGGGGTCCCCAGGATAAAAAGGAAACTCGGGCTCCAGTGTATTTTTCTATCATGTCAATAAAAGCTTGTAGAGCCGGATCTATATTATCAACGGTGAGACTTCCTGAAATATTCCATGAAGGAAAAGTTTTATATACTGGTCTGCATTTCTCCAGAATCCAGGGATCCTCGGGAAAAAAACTGCTGCTTGTTCCATCAGGAAGTTTATAGGCAGTACAAACTTTTACCTTCTCGAAATCTGAAAGTACATCAATTTTGGTTATGACCAGATCCTTCACTCCTGTCAAATTAACTGCATACTTTAATGCAACAAGATCAAGCCAACCACAGCGACGAGGTCTTCCGGTGGTGGCACCAAATTCACCCCCGATTTTTCCCATTTTTTCACCGGCTTTTCCTTGAATTTCAGTAGGGAAAGGTCCATTGCCGACTCTAGTGGTATAAGCTTTCATTATCCCCACAGCTTTATCTATCTTTAAAGGGCCTATTCCGGTTCCGGAGAGCAAACCCCCGGAAATAGTGGAGGAAGAGGTAACATAGGGATAGGTGCCGTGATTAATGTCAAGCAAAGCACCCTGAGCACCTTCCAGGATAATTTCATTGTTGTCGTCTGGTTGGATATATTTATCCAGCAGGGGTTGCAAATCTCCAAGGAGAGGGACAATTTCCCGGGCTACCTGTAGAAGTTGAGCATGGACTTCATCCACCGAATCCACTGAAACTTCGAATTTTTCGAAAAATGGAGCAAATTCTTGAAATATTGAACTGAGCTTTTGCTTGAGGAGATCGGGGTATTTCAGCAGAGCCAGGGGCAATCCCTTGCGGGAAGCTCTGCTTTCGTAGGCGGGTCCGATTCCCTTGAGAGTTGTTCCAATGGCGCCGGGGCTTTTTTCCCTGATCTTTTCCAGGTCCCGGTGCCAGGGTAAAATCAGATGAGCAGCCGGCGAAATCTGAATTCGGTTGCGCAGATCGCTCAGACCCTGTTGTTCTATGCCTTTAATTTCTTTGAGCAGAGAGAAAGGATCGATAACCATGCCGGAGGCAAGATAAGCTCGGGCGTGAGCATGAATAAGCCCCGAAGGAAGATGATGGAGAATATATTTTTTATCATTATTAACAATAGTATGGCCGGCATTAGCTCCCCCAGCTGCCCTTATAACCAAATCAGCTGTTTCAGAAAGATAATCGACCATTTTTCCCTTGCCTTCGTCGCCCCACTGTAAGCCCAACGCAATAGTTACCGTCACTTGGCTGCTCCTTTCATAAGTTCAAGGTTTCTCCGGCAGGTGGAATATAGTTTGGAAGATCTCTGGCCCGGGAAAACTCGAAAAAGTTTTTCTATCTTCTTTTTATAGGTGGCCAAAACCCGGTTATCCGGATTCTGGTCTTTGGCAAGTGCTTTGAGCTCTGTTTTTATTTTATCTGTTCCGGTAGCAGTTTTTTTAATTACTCCCATTCTTCTTAACAAAGCTTCATCTTTTTTGGACTTTTCGACTAATTCCTTTTGCAGATCTTTTCCTTTGCTTTCCAACCGGTTGATCTGGCTAAGATAATTAGCGAGATTTTTACCATCAACTCTGGTTTTTAAAGCTTTCAATCTGGTTTCTATCCTGTTGAGAGGTTTTTGTATTTTTTCAATTTTTTTCCGGTTTTTATCAATTTTTTTCTGATTGAGAAATTGTTCAACCTGAGAAATTGTGCCCAGAACTCGAACTACATTTATAAAATCAGCTACCTTTTTTTGGTTTGGGCCGGATTGGGCTCGCTCAAAATAGGCAAGAGCTATTTTGAAATACATGGGAGAATAGGTTTGCAGAACCTTATGATAACGACCCATAATGGAGTTAATCAGAACATTCTTGGCTTTGTTCAGTTCTTCCTCGGCCTTTTCAATTTCACAGAATTTACGCAAAAGAAAAATGGATTTGATACGATGGGTGTCGTAATAAAGGCGATCATGATTGATGGAGCCTTGTACCGCCTCCAGCGCTTTTTGATAATTTTCCCAAGCCTTTTGGTAATTTCGCTTATTGAAATGATAAGTGGCAACAGCATAATAACCACTGGCCAGTCGGGAATAAGCACTTTCAGGATTGGTGTTGTTGTGCACTCCCCTGCGAGAAGAATTCAGAAGAAATTCATGGAGTTTATCTCCGGTCATTCCTATTCCGTAACTCTGGTACTGCATGAGCACCTGTCCCAAATGCCCGATCATATATGGATGATAACCAAGACCGGGATCGTACTCTTTGACCTTCTTTGCATATTTCAAAACTTTTTTGATATTGGGGATAATTACATTGTCCACAAGATGTTGTTGTTTTTTGATTCTGTTGCTGATGGAGATGGCGTAGCGGCGACGCAATTTGGGGTTGTTAAGATTTTTACGGGGAATTTTGTAATTTTTGGCAATCTGGTTGAGATGGCGTTCGGAGGGATTGGATTTGAGCAGAATAGTGCTGGAAGCCCTGGCACTTTTCATATTTTTATCCACTTTGTATTTATTTCCCAGTGAACTGCGAAATTGCTTGAGGGCACCGGATGCATAGGATAATTGAGAAAGATATTTATCTGCATAGTGATGCCGGCTTACATAATAAACAGCGGGAATTGTTATAATTGCAATGACCGTTCCAATCGCCACTGCCTTGTACAGATATTTAAGATTCCACCTTTTGGGAATTTGGGATTTTTTACGGTTTTTTCTGCCGGCCTTGACCAGCCGTGGAGCTGCCATACCCAGAGCCATGCCCAGACTTAGATAAATATAGGCTGAAGAAGGCAAAACATCATAAATGGTAAGGGAATGACCAAGATAACCAAAGACGGCCAACCCTACTCCCGTGAGAAGCAGTCCTGTCTGAGAATCTTCTTTGTCCTTGCGATTGCGCACAAAAATGAGCCAGATTCCCATTCCCATAATTAAAAGAAAGAAGATAATTCCGGGGAAACCCTCCATAACAACCTGATCGACGAACATATTATGGGAGGATCGGTAATTTACTCCCGGATCCCTGTAGGCCAGATCGAAGGTTTTGTACTGGAGAAAATTGACTCTGTACGTTTCGCGACCTACTCCCAAAAACCAGTGATCAGCTATCATGGGCAGGGTATCTTCCCATAACTTCAATCTAGGTTCACCATGTTTGGGATCGAGAATGCGGCGAACACTCAAAGCCTTGTCCACCAGACCGAAAATTGGTTTTCTGGTTTGGGGAATTACCAGGAAAAGGGAAAAAACCAGCATCAGACTACCGAAAATCGAAAGACGCAACTTGATTTTGGCAAAGGAGTTCCAGAGCAGTCGAGCCAAAATGGGAACTATGGTTAGAAAAACGAAAATAGAATTGCTGACCCGTCTGGCCATGACCTGCTGAGCTTGTTTTATCAAAGAAGCTTTAGCTCCGTCGGGAGGTAGAACCGAGCCAATATAAAAGTAATACAAAAGAAAACCGGCAACAATCATTGCCAAAATAGCAGCAAGTTTCCAGCGAATTTCCCTGAGGGTGAGAAATTTTGCAGGATTGAAAGCAAACATGCCGATAGTACTGGCAAATCCGAGCCCCAGCCAGGCTCCTCTGGTTCTGCTGAGAACCAGAGCATAAAAACCGGCCATGAAAACCAGGCCGGTGAAAATTGATTCCAGTTTATTACGACGGGACTGAAGAAAAGCAAAAAGGGAAAAAATAACCGTAAAAACAAGGTTATTGGCATAATAATCGGGATTACCGGCAAAACCTGAAGGACGATAAGATCTGACATCCACTCTGGTCATTTCGTAAAACGCACGCAAAGACAGGAGCAAGCCGACAAAAAGGACAAAGTGGAAGATAATTTTGAAGCGCTTTTTATCACCACGCAACCAAAGAGCAGTGGCCACAGCCATGATCAGCATTGACCAGATGGAAATAACTCCCATCTGACGAACCACCGAACCGAATAAAGTAACCAGAGGCATGGTGGAAACAAAAATGTTGACCAGCAGCCAGAGGGCATAAAGACCAATTATTATGAACAACGGAGTTTTATAAACACTTTTTCTGATCTTTTTTTCAAAAATCAGGGTTATTGCTGTCAGCCCCAATAAAATAGAAGCACCGGGGTAGAGAAGAATAATCTTGGGAACAACAAAGAGGCGGTAATATCGTACCGTCTGGTAAAAAGAGAGTCCTATTCCCAGGAAACTCAGAAAAACCAGCACCAGAGTCAGCAGGTTAAGTATCGCTACACTTTCTTTGGAAAAATTCAATTTTCTCCCGAAAGCCAATTGGATAATTTTGAACACAACTATAAAACCGGAAAAATAATAAATTGTTTTAAAAAAAGAATAGAAAAAAGAGGTGAGTTCACTTTTGTGATCGAAAGAATATCCCAGCACTATGCTGAAAAAAACGATCAAAATTGTCAACCCCATTAAGTTGCGAACAATTTGGGTGGGACTGAAACCGGAAAAGGCAAAATTTTTGAAATCAATCAGAATTGATTTGGTACTATCGATCGTATCGGAAAAAAAGTTATCCTTTTTGGAACTTGTTGTCTTTGCGGTCATTACTATACTCCGTAATATTTTTTTAATTCAAGAGGATGGGGAACACCTCTGAATTCTTTTAATTCAGTTTTCTTTACTTTAATCCACTTATTAATAAATTGAGGGGTAAAAGTCGAGCCTTTTTCCAGAAAACTGCTGTTTTCCTGTAAAGCTGAGAGAGCCTGGTCCAAAGTTTCAGGTAATGCTTTAAGAGTCTGTCGCTTTTCGAGAGGCCAGTTGAAAATATTATCTTCAACAGGACCGAAGTTGTTTGTTTGGGGATCGTATTTGTTTTTTATTCCGTCAATTCCTGCCATAAGTTGGCCTGCGAGTAAAAAGTAAGGATTAGCTGTGGCATCGGGGGAGCGGAATTCAATGCGTTGTTCTCCTGTATTTTTGGCGTACATGGGAATTCTG
Organism: Deltaproteobacteria bacterium; assembly: GCA_027858615.1. Taxonomy (GTDB): domain Bacteria; phylum Myxococcota_A; class Polyangia; order HGW-17; family HGW-17; genus JAQICJ01. The sequence goes on along the minus strand of JAQICJ010000286.1, from coordinate 48,137 downwards.
ATGGCCGCACTGCGGTTACCTCCGCTGAAAAAGAGCCTGGTAGGAGCTTCAAACCCCGGAATCAAACGACGGTAACTGTTGGTTGAAGGGTTGGTCAACGCCAACAAAGCCGGTCCATTATAGAGAATACCGCAGATATAATCTGTTGCCATCTGACTGAGACCGCAATAACCATCTTGATCGTAAAAAAGATTTTCATCTTTGTTCATCAGAGTCTGGTGACAGTGCATACCGTTGCCGGGGTGTCCGGCCAGGGGTTTAGGCATGAAGGTAATGGAAAACCCCATCTTTGCCGCCAACTGACGGGCTACATACTTGATCAGAACAGCTTCATCCGCTGCTCTTACCATGGGTGTAAGACCAACTTCAAATTCTCCCTGGCCAAAACCACCTACTTCATGATGGTGATAATGAATTTCAACTCCCAGTTCTCCCAGGATTCTGGCAGTTTCCAATCTGAATTCAAGAGATTTATCTTCGGGAGGAGCACTGTGATAACCTTCATGGATACCAAAATTGAGTTCTGCAGAAACTTCATTGTGTCCTAAGGGCTCAATCCGGTAACCATCGGCAAGTACACCTTGATTGTATTCGAGTTTTTTAAACAGATAGAATTCATATTCAGGGGCAAACAATGCTTCGGTGCAAATTTTCTCTTTCAGGGCATAATCACGAGCTTTTTTCGCTATATTTCTTGGATCGAGCTCTGAATAGACACCGGACACGGCATCAACCGCTGATGCCAGAAAAGAAAGAGTTTTTTCCGGGAAAAAAGGATCAATAAAAGCAGCATCCAAACAGGGTTTCAATACCATATCAGCATTTTCCAGAGTCTGGAGATTGAGACTGGACGCATCAAAACCAAGGCCGTTGTTTCGCAGAACATCAAGGGAATGAGCACTGGCTGGCAAGGTGATATGTCTTAATCTTCCGGTAAAATCGCAGAATTTGATATCGAGCCATGCAATTTTTTCCTGTTCCACAAAATTGGTTACCTGATCCATGGATTGAAATTTCATCATGATTATTTTCTCCTTGTACTCGATTAATTTTTGGCAGTTGGTTCTCTTTCAAACTAATATTCTTGAACTTGCCATAAATATTGATCTAAAACAAGCTGAACCAAAACTTGCAAAGTTTTTTGCTAATTTTTTCACATTAGTTGATTAGTACAACTAAAAAGCAAAGAACTTTCAATTGTTTTTTTTTTTGCTATATTTTTGGCATGTATTCACAAAAATCCTTTTCTTTGCATAAATTTCAAATTGGCATCTCGGTGGTTTTTGTTGTTCTCTATCTCATTCTCATTTTTTGCAATTATTCCAATCTGACTATCTTTTCTCGCAATGGCACCGGGTCTGTTAAAGCAAACATGAATAAAGCAACCGATAAAAATACCCCCAAACAGGATAACAAATTGATTAAAGCAGTCAAAAGCGGTGTTCTTTCAGGACACGAAGCTCTTTTTTATGAAAAAAATGTCAATGAATAAACAACTTACCTGCAACCTTTGTCCCAAATTATGCAAAATTTCCCCGGGAGAAACCGGTGATTGCCGTATCCGTTACAACCACAACGGCAAATTGCTGGCTCTCACCTATGGCCGACCCGCCGCTGTTCACATCGATCCCGTGGAAAAAAAGCCTCTTTTTCATGTCCTGCCCGGCTCCAAAGCTTTCTCCATTGCCACCACCGGCTGCAACCTTCATTGTCTCAACTGCCAAAATGCCGGTCTTTCCCAGGTTTCTCCCCTGCAAAGAAAAGCTTATAAAATCTCCCCTGAGAAAGTTGTTACCACCGCTCTCAAAAAATCCTGCCAGGGAATCGCTCTCACCTATACCGATCCCGTGGTTTTTTACGAATACGCCCTTGATATCGGCCAAAAGGCCAAAAGCCGCGGACTGTTGAACTACTGGATTACAGCAGGTTACATCAATCGCCAGCCCCTGCTCAAAGCGATTCCTTCAATAGATGCTGTCAACCTTGATCTAAAAGCTTTCAGCGATAAATTCTACCGGGACATCTGTTCGGCTACGTTAAAACCGGTTTTGGAAACCGCAAAACTTTTTAAACAAAGGGGTATTTGGCTCGAACTCACCTTTCTGATAATTCCCGGTAAAAATGACAGCGAAGAGAAAATTAACCAGCTTACCCGTTGGATAACCAAAGAATTAGGTCCCGAAGTACCTTTGCATATATCCCGATTTTTTCCCCACCATAAATTGCGCAATCTACCCGCCACTCCGGTGTCTACTCTGCTTAAAGCCCGAACCATCGCTAAATCCAACGGGATTCAATTTGTATATTTGGGAAATTTGCGGGGACAAGGTTATCAAAATACCATCTGTCCCCAATGTCAAACTATATTGATTGAAAGATACGGCTACAAGGTACAAAGCAACCGGATTGCCAAAGGCAGATGCCCGGGTTGCAACCACAAAATTCCCGGAATCTGGGCTGAAACAGACGGAAGTTGATCCTGGGTCTGGAACCGCATTAAGCCTGATTGGCTGAAAAACCCCTGAGATTTGAACTGATAAGCAGTAAATTGAAAAGTAAAAAAGATGGAAGTAGTTCAGATTTGGTTTATCCCGCTGGGGATAAACTGAAAACCGAAATTATTACACACCTAAGGGAGGGAGACAATAGGTGGGAGCACCAGCTTCTTCGGATAAAGCAGCGCACTGATAACCTGTACGACATTCGCCATTTCCCTCAACACATGGCTGCAAACAATAGATGAACATACCCATGATATCTACGCATTCACCACCAGCATCACCGCATGGATCGGGATCGGCAGCTACATCACATGTTGAAGAGCAATAACCGTCCGGCAAAGTGATCATGGATAATTGTTCAACACATTCAGCAGTAAGACCTGTAGCATCTGCAACTTCTGTACAATCAGCCACATCGGTACAACTTGATCCGACAAATCCGTCGGGAGTCGGAGTAGCATCAGCAGTACAAGCTGCTTCGTCAAAAGAAAGGCAATCGTCTGCACAGTCAAGCTCGCCACCGATATAATCGCCGACTGTTGTGCAATCTTCACCGTCAAGAGCAGTGCCGTCACATACTTCACCGCTTTCAACTATACCATTGCCACAATTAACATTATTGGTGTTGGCAGTACAGGCTGATTCGTCAAAGGAAAGGCAATCGGCTGCACAATTAAGCTCACCACCGGTATAATCGCCGATTGTTGTGCAATCTTCACCGTCAAGAGCAGTGCCGTCACATACTTCATCGGTTTCAACTATATCATTGCCACAATTGACATTATTGGTGTTATTGACGTTGTTGGTATTATTGACGTTGTTGGTGTTGTTGCTGTCTTCATCGTCATCGCAGCCAGCAAAAACAAAAAATATTGAAATTGCGAGAATAGAAAGTAATTTGGTTTTCATGATAATCTCCTGAAAATTTGTAGAAATCCGTTATTTTCCAAAAACCAGCAAAATGGTTTAAGGTGAATAAACCGGATTTAGATTAAAGTAAGTTAATAAAAGCAAGGGTTAATAAAACAGAATTAATTAATTAATGGTATAAACCAGTTAACATTTAATTACTATGGCACATAAATGCAACAGTTCAAAAATTTTGTCAATATTTTTAATGGTTATTTTGTTCACAATTAAACAGATAAAACAATCAATTGCATTAAAGCCAACTGTCTTTGGCCTGGAAGGCTTCTTCAAGATACCTTAATCTGTATTTTCCTTTATCTGTAACAATTATTGAAGCGATGTCAAATCTCAACTCTCTCATTGTTTTCACTACTTCTTTGTTTTTACTTAAGAATACCGCTGTAGTCTTGATGATTCTGCTTCTTTTGGGTCTTTTTACCGTTTCGAGGGGGTTTATCTGTAAAACTACCTTTTTTCTGGAACGCACTTCCACTATTACTACCATTCCCTTTTTTCTGGCAATAAGATCTATCTCTCCTAAATTATGAACTTCAAAATTTTCTTCGATAATTTCATATCCTCGACGCAACAGATACTTTTTGACAAATTCTTCGGCTTTTTTTCCTCTAATTCTGGTATTTTCAGTTTCCATCTTCAAACTCCATCTTTGAATTTATAAATCTACTAAAATTTTTCTATTTTTTTTGAAACCCTGTCTTTATTATCGAATTTTTTTAAAAAAAATCTTCTTTTTTTATTTTTCTGTTGCCATTTTACCCAATAGAAATAAAAATTCAGATCATGGCAATATTGAAAACCAAACCGGCAATTTTAAGTGTTGATGATGAAAAAAATCTGCGCAAAGTAATTTCCACCCATCTTTCCCGGGATGGATTTTCCTGCCTCAGAGCTTCTGACGGCAAAGAAGCAATGAAAATTTTTCAGGAGAATCCTGAAATAGATGTAGTCCTTACCGATCTCAAAATGCCTCGAATGGACGGGGTGGAACTTCTGGGCAAAATCAAGGAAATTTCTGAAAATCTACCTGTAATTATTCTTACTGCCCATGGTTCCATCAATAATGCCGTTGCTGCAGTTAAAGCCGGAGCTTTCGATTATATCGAAAAACCCTTTGAAAAGGATCATCTCCTGGCTACTGTCAACAAAGCTGTAAAAAGTCACAAGCAAATATACCGCAAACAAACCGTACCTTCTGATCATAGTATTCCTTCTAAATTCAACATGGTGGGAGTCAGCAGCAAAATAAACCAGGTTTTCACCCTCATCGAAAAGATCAGTCCCTCGGCTTCTACCGTTTTGATTACCGGGGAAAGCGGAACCGGCAAAGAACTCGTCGCCCAAGCCATTCACAATCTGTCTCCCCGTAAAAACAAACCTTTTGTCAGAGTCAATTGTGCCGCCATCCCTGAAAATCTCACGGAAAGTGAGTTTTTCGGTTATGAGAAAGGAGCTTTTACCGGAGCAGTCAGTGCAAAACCCGGCAAATTCGAACTGGCTCACAAAGGAACCCTCCTCCTCGACGAAATCAGCGAAATTCCTCTATTCATGCAGGCAAAATTATTGCGAGTTCTCCAGGAAAACGAATTTGAAAGGGTGGGAGGAATAGAAACCATCAGAATCGATGTCCGTATTATCGCCTGCACCAACCACAATCTCAAACAACTTGTGGAACAAAAAAAGTTCAGAGAAGATCTTTACTACCGCCTCAATGTAGTTCCTGTGAATCTAGCTCCCTTGAGAGAACGTAAAGAAGATATCAAACCACTCATCGATTTTTTCTGTCACAAATATGCAGATCTCAATCCCCAGTTGCCTCATTTCACCCAAGGGGCTGTTACCATGATGGAAAATTATTCCTGGCCCGGTAATATCCGGGAGTTGGAAAATCTGACCCAGAGAATTCTTCTTCTCTCAGAGGGCAACCAGATAACCGTCGAGGATTTACCCGGGGAAATCATCGTCTCCAGTCACAATACCAGCAAAACCAACCTGCCTGCTAAAAATTCTCTGGACAAGGGTGGTCTGAAAGAAGTTGTAAAGCAGGAAAAAAACAGAATTGAAAAAGAAATAATTGCCAAAACACTCAAAAAAACCGGGGGCAATGTCAGTAAAGCCGCCAAACTACTCAAAATCAGCCGCAAAGGTTTGCAGAACAAAATTAAAGAATTCGCTTTATGACCCCTGATCTTTGTTTTTTAATATTGAATTTTGGATTCAGGGATTTTTGGTTTTTTTGACTTTTTTGGTTTTCTTGGCCGGAGTCGCTTCTTTTTTCCAATTTACTTCGTTGGCAAAAGCTCGAGCTGAAAGTTCTGAACCAGTTACCTCTTTAACCAGTTGATTCCACTCTTTACTGGCACCGGGGGCAAAAAGTTCCTTCTTCAAAAATGCACCGAATTTTTTCTTGCCATTAAAATTAAGAGCTGCGGGATTACCTTTGTAACCGTCGAGTGCTGATAGTTTTTTCCGCAATTGAGCGGCAAAAAGCTCACCCATGAGATAATTGTGATAATAAACCGGAGCTATTGTAAAATGGGGTTTTGAAGCCCAATCAGCTTTGTTTCTGTTTTCGGGAACGGGAATGAGTTGATATTTGTTTACCAGTTTCCACCACAGAGAATTCAAATTCTGATCAGGATTCAGATAAAATTGCCTTTCAAAATTAAACATCACCAGAACCCATCTGGTGAAAATGAGCTGTTCCCGCCGTCTTTGTTCAAGCAGTGCATCTTTGTATTTGTCTACATCTTTAGCCTCAACATACTTCTTGAGAAAATGCTGGTTTTTGGCCAAAGCCCCGAACATCATAGCTATTCCTTCGGTGGTTAAAATATGGGCAGCTTCTTTTAAATTGTGGGGCAATTCCCTTTTGATAAATTTATAGTAAACCGCATGCCCGGCTTCGTGCAGCATAGTGTCCATCCACTTGGCTGAAGCTTTGATATTGAGCAGGGTTCTGACATCTTCTGAGCGATTGATGGTAATACAAAAAGCGTGCTGGTCCTTGCCCTTTCTTTCATAAAGATCGCTTCTTGAAACAATATCATCGATGGGAAGAGCAATATCTTCGAAGAATTTGCTGGCTATCTGGACGATTTCTTCTTTCTTCTTGTCCTTGTAAAAAATGTCGGGATCTACTTCTTTTGAAGGGGGGGCTTCCTGGAAAAAGGGATTATTGTAATGCCAGGCCTGAACCTGTTCAGCCCCTTTGAGATTGAGTTTTTTCGCTATCTCTTTGTCAATTTCAGCCTTTACCTGTTTGAATGGTGCAACAGTCAGTTTGTCAAGTTCTGTAAACAATTTGAGAACTTGATCCGGGTCGTGTTCCTGCAGTTTGATCTTCATCTCCCAATAGTTTTTAAAACCAAGGGTTTTGGCTGCTTTATTTCTTTTTTTGGCCAGTTGGATCAACATGTCACCAACTTTTTCGCCGGTACTCTTGAGGGCATTCCAGATTTCTTTGCGTTTTTTACTGTCTTTTTCTTTTTTGAGCATTTGCAAAAGCTCATTGTTGGAAAATTCCTTTTCCCCAATCTTGCCCCTGAAAGCAGAAAAAGCCCTTTCAATTTCCTTTTCGGCCTTGACCATTTGCTTCAGTTCTTTTTCAGGCAGTTGATTTTCACTGAAAGCCAACTTAGCAATTTTCAGGGATCTTTGCAAAAGAGGGGGAAAGATCTTTTTCTGCTGGAGATACTTCTGAATTTGTTCGTATTTTTTCTTATCACTGTGAAACTGCTTAAGTTTGATTTTAGCCTGGGCATTTTTATCCCAATCTTCTTTTTTGCCTGAGTTTGCAGCTGCCCAATAAGTTGTGGTTTCAACCAGTTCAAAGTTAGCAAATTCCTGGTTGTATGCAGCCATGAATTTTTGGACTTCTTTGATCATTGCTTTTTTCTCAATCTGTTTGTTATTTATTTTGGTTTTAGCACCGACTGTTTTTTTGTCCGCTTTTTCAGGCTTATTGCCCGTTGCTTCTTTGTCTTGTCCGGATTTGCATCCCATTATCAGAAGAAAACCAGCCAACAACAGGTTAAATAAATATTTTGTCTGCATTTTGTCTCCTTTGTAACTAGTTCCCTTCCCAGAATGGGGGTTTTTGACTGGTGACGGGAACTAACTAACCACAAGTTGATTGAATTCTAACTTGCGACAGGTAAAAAAATTGTCAAAACTAATAAATGAACCATAGCAAAAAGTCCTTCTTCTGAAAAGCTGACTTCTTTTTTTGATTTTAAAGAACTTCAATCAGAAGATAAATACTCGCCAGAGCCGTAAGATTACCTGCAATAAACCAGAAGATCCGATGGAATTTATTGATTGTACCGGCTTCAGGAAAAGCAACTTCCACCAGCTTGCCGGCCGGTGCATCCACAAAAATAAGCTTGTCCTCCTGGTAAAGATGGTAATATTCAAAAAGCTGGCGACGAACTTTTCCGGTGGCAGGCTTCAGGGCTGATTTTCCTGTTTTCACTTCCACTATGGCTCTGATCTTGCCTTTCTCCACTAAAAAATCCGCTTGAACCTTATATTCTAACTCTTGGCCGTCTAAAACCAGTTTTCCCTTTTTTTTTGGCTGTCTTTTAATAATATGCCAACCTGCTTTTTTCAGTAGCTTTTCCGCTTTGACCTCGCCCTTTTGTCCCCGTTTATAATATTTTTTACCCCTGAGTTTTTTAAAATATACAGCTAAAACCCGGTAGATAAGAATCCCCAACCCAAAGGCTGCTATCAAAAATATAATCTGTAGCTTGTCCATATCTTTTTCTCTCACTTTTTCAATTCTAAAACAGAAAATAACTGCAAATTACCGACAGGATAAAGAAGCAGTTTCTTCTTTCTTTTTGTATCTTTCCTCCGGTGTTCCCTTGAGTTGAACTCGATGATCACACCAGGGAAGCAATAATTCGCTATGATCGGTGGTAATTACCGTATGACCCTCCATGACCAGGCGTTTGAACAATTGAGCCAGATGAAAAATATCTTTGAGATGAAGACCGCGGGCCGGTTCATCAAGCAGATAAAGGCTGGAGTTCTTCCTGACTTTGGCCAGATCCCGGCAAAGCTTAAGTCGTTGTACTTCTCCTCCTGAAAGGGTTTTAATTTTCTGTCCCAACCGAAGATACCCCAGTCCTGTTTGCTGAAGCAGCGCCAGTTTGCGGGAGATCTTGCGGGAAAAACTGAAAAATTCGGCGGCTCTGTCCACACTGAAGTTCAAAACTCTGTCAATGCTGTAACCCCGGTACATTATTTCTCTGGTTTCGCTGTTGTAACCGGTCCCTTTGCATTTTTCGCAAGGCAATTCTACCTCGGACAGCAAACCCAATTCAATAATATTGACTCCGGTCCCTTTGCATTTTTCGCAGCGGCCTCCCTTTTTGCTGACTGAAAACCTGCTGCTTTTATAACCCCTGATTTTTGCAAGGGAAACTGAAGCGAAGAGATCCCTCAAATATTTCCATACTCCGAGATAACTGGCAATATGGGAATGGGGATGGGAAGTAGTGCTTTTGAAGTCTACACAACTCATACCACCGGGAAAATATTCCCTGCCAAACACCTGTTGGCAAACAGGAGCCTTAACTTGGAAATCCCCGCTGAACAGGGGAGCCAGAATTTCCTGAAGTAACGTTGTTTTACCACTGCCTACCGGACCTGTTACAACTGTCCATTGGTTGAAGGGTAATTTCAATCGGAAATTTTTGAAAATTCTGTAATTCAACTTGGAAAAACCAAATTCAAGTTGGTTCAGATTTTTTCCAGGTGGTGAATTCTCGCTTGAGTTTGAACTCTGGGCACTAAAATCCCGAAATTTCTGCAACCAGACAGCTGTTGTGGAATCTGGATTCTGGAGAAGTTTTTCCAGGGAACCGGAATGGATCACTGTCCCTCCTTTTTCTCCAGCACCGGGACCAAGCTCTATGATATAATCGACAAAATTCAAAAAAAACGGATTGTGCTCAACTATCAAAACGGAATTGCCGTTGTTTTTAAGTTGTTCCAGCAACCACAAAAGTTTGGGCAATTCTTTGGGGGTAAGTCCCTGGGTGGGTTCATCCAGAATATAGGTGACAAAAGTGAGGGATGAATGCATGAAAGAGGCAATCTGGAGCAGTTGCAATTCTCCATCAGAAAGAGTATTGGCTCTGCGATCAAGTTTGAGATAATCCAAATCCAGTCTGGTCAGAAGTTGAAGACGGTCAAAGATTGGCATCAGCAAGGAATCTGGAATACGAGAATCCTCAGAACAATTTTTGGTGAGAAAATCTTCAAGTTGATGCAAAGGAAGTTGTCCCAGTTGAAAGATATCTATGCCTCCAAACCTGTAAGCCAGTACATTCTTATCATATCCACTGCCCTGACATGATTCACAAACTTCTGCTTCCACCAGTCCCCTTCCTTCGCAAACGGAGCAAAGACCCGGTTCCACAAATCGTGAAAAAAGACGAAGATCTGCTTCTGGTAATACTATTCCGCAATGGGGACATTCCCTTCTGGCCAAAAAATCCAACACTTCTTCTTCCAGCCGCAAACGAACCCGACCATCGGAAAGACGATAGGCCTGTTCAATGCTTCCTGATAGTCTCTGGGCAGATTTTGGTTTGAGAATCAACCTGTCAATTACAACTTCCAGATCCTGTTCCCCTGCCAATTCAAAATCTTCGTAAATATCATGGTATTCACCCCCACTGTATATTCTGGCAAAGCCTTTTCTGCGCAGAAGCTCAAGAGTCTTCTCATCAATACTCCGGGAAAGGGGAGCTGTGATAATGATTTTGCTACCCTTTGGTTTTTGGATGATTTTTGAAACAACATCTTCCACATCATGGGGGGTAAGTTCAAGATTACATTGGGGACAAAAAGGAATGGAAAAATTTGTATAGAGAAGTTTTATGAAATTGAATATTTCGGTTATTCCGCCCACCGTGGTTCTGGAGCGATATCTTTGTTTTTTTTGCTCTAAAATAACTGTAGGAGTCAACCCGGTGCAATTATTGAGATTGGGTCTTTCTCTTCTTTTGATAAAAGCTCCCAAATCATCACTCAAAGTTTCAAGATAGCGAAATCTCCCTTCGGCATGAACAGTATCAAAAACCAGAGACGATTTTCCCGAACCGGAAACTCCGGTAATCAAAACAAGTTGGTTATGGGGAATCTTAATATCTATTCCTTTGAGATTATGGGTGGTAACGTTGTAAAGGGCCAGCTCTTTTGCTTTCATTATCTGCTTTCTTGGTTTTTTGATTTTTTGGTTGCAAAATAGTAATTTTCTACAATTATATTTACATATTTTTACAAATAAGTTAATTAACAATAAGCCGCAGGTCTGAATTCAGACATTATTTGTCTGAAACAGGCACAAATTAGTGTTTTACTACTTTACGGTTATTATCAAGGCCAAAGTGACTTACTAGTTCCCGTCCCAGAAGTGGTGTTTTTGGATGGTGAAGAAGTTTGCCTCAGATGCGAGGAGTAACTTCGCAGACATAGTTGACACTATATCAAGAAGTTACGACAAAGCAGATGAGGTAAAATTCCGTCGCCAGACGATGACATCCATTTTGAAATGGGAACTGACTATCAATTGATTGTATCCCAATCAACAAGGAGATTCATATGTTAAATTTTTGCCCAAGCAGTATAGATACAGTAAAAGCCAGAGAAATTCTCGATTCTCGTGGGAACCCCACTGTTGAGGTTGATGTTTATCTTAAAAACGGTTCCATGGGAAGAGCAGCCACTCCCTCCGGTGCTTCAACCGGAATTCACGAAGCCCACGAATTAAGAGACAAAAATAAAGACAGATACGGCGGCAAAGGTGTCCAGAATGCAGTTGATCATGTAGAAAGACAGCTTTTTGATGCAATCCAGGATTTAAATGCTCTCGATCAAGCTGCTATCGACCAGGCTCTCATTGAAGCTGATGGAACAGAAAATAAAGAAAGACTTGGGGCCAACGGCATTTTAGCAGTTTCTATGGCCGTAGCCAGAGCAGCTGCTAACTTTCTCAAGATCCCTCTTTACAGATATCTTGGCGGTATTGATGCCAGAACCCTGCCTGTACCCATGGCTAACATCCTGAACGGTGGCGGACATGCTGATGGCACAGTTGATATTCAAGAATTTATGGTAATGCCTGTTGGAGCCTCCAATTTTACCGAAGGAATTCGTTGGGTCAGCGAAATCTTCCACCAATTGAAAAAAGTTCTGAAAAAAAACAACTACAACACCAGTGTAGGAGACGAAGGCGGTTATGCTCCTTCTTTAAGATCACCCAATGAAGCCCTTGATCTTATTCTTGAATCAATTAATCAGGCAGGATATACCACCGGTAACTTGAAAGATAATCCCCAGATAGTTATTTCCATTGACGCGGCTGCTTCAGAAATGTGGATCCAGGCTGAAAAAGATAATAAAAAAGGATACAAATTCTGGAAATCCTCGGGAGAAATTCTTACTATTGAGGAAATGGTTCATTTCTGGGACGATCTTATCAATAAATATCCCATGATTTTCAACCTTGAAGATCCCATGGCCGAAGACGACTGGGATGGCTGGAAACAACTTACCGAGCTTATCGGTCACAAAACTCAGATAGTGGGCGATGATCTTTTTGTAACCAATACTAAAAGACTGGGAAAGGGCATCTCAGAAAATATTGCCAATTCCATACTGATCAAACTCAATCAAATCGGCACTGTAACTGAAACCATCAATACAATCAGTCAGGCCAAAGAAAACGGCTATACTTCTGTAGTTTCTCATCGCAGCGGCGAAACTGAAGATTATTTCATAGCTGACTTTGTGGTAGCCATGGGCACCGGAATGATCAAAACCGGTTCAACTTCACGTTCCGATCGCACAGCCAAATACAATCAATTGATCAGAATTGAAGAAGAATTGGGAAGCTCCTCAAGATATCCTGGAACCACCCTGCTCAAACCCTATTTCTAAAATTTTATTTCCACAAAGAAAAGTAAAGGGGAACTATCGATTTTAAGGAAAACACCCTCTACAACCAAGCAGTATTGCAATCTCATCCGTAAAATCGTTAGTACTAGTCCTGTTTCCGGGAAAGTAAAAAATCTGCATAGAAATGCTCTATGAAGATATATACTTTTTGGGAAGTTGCTTTAGCCAGCCTTTTTTTTGCTTCTTTCCAGCCTTTTTCACCCCAAACCTTCAAGGCACCATAAAACCAGGCTTCAGTCTTTCTACCGGGAGAATCGGCATTACTCAGCAAAGCGGCAAAACTTGTCTTTCCACTGATATAATTAGCTATTTCTTCGAGCCATTTACTTCCTCTGTAACTATTGATGTAATTTACCGCTATTTCCAATTTGGAACTCTCTGCTTTCTTTTGCAATCCCTGAAGATAAATGAGAAAGGATGCATAAACCTTTCTGTTTTCCGAACACATTTTTGAACCCAGAATAGAGTAATAAATATCAAGGGAATCGTTGAAATAACCTCGCTGGCTTAAATTGCGCAGTATGGGCATCAAATTACTGCAACTGCCCTGCCGTTCTATTATATATTGATATATTTGAACCGCCATCTTGGGTCTGCCCAATTCCAGGTAGAGATTACCTGCCACATACATGATTTTGTTTTTGGCCTGATTGTGTTTGACCGCTTTGACTATCTTACCGAGGTAACGAATTATTTTCATCCTTGTATATTTAGCTCGCTGGTCTTTGCCCATCCTATCCAGGATCCTGCCCAGATAACTGCCCATAAGCATATAACGGATCATCGCATAATTCCGATTTTCGGATATTTTGTTGTATTCTTCAAAATAATCCAGGGCTTTTTGATAATTGCCATCCCAATATTCAAGTTTTATCAACTCATCCAAAAGTCCGAAATTTTTGGAACGGGCAAAAGCTTTTTTCAGAATTTTTCGGGCACGATCAGGATTGCCCCTGGTCTGATACAGGTTACTCAATGAAATTGCTATCTCTGCCTGATATTTGTGATTATCTTCGTCGGGCCAGATCTGATTCATCCTTTGAAAGATCTTTTGAAAAAATTCCACCTCCTTGCGAGCATTATCCAAATCTTCATTTTCGATAAATTTGTAGAATCTCATCAGAGTGAGCTTGAACAATTTATCCCAAGCTCCTTCCCAGGAAGGATTGATGTTTATGATATCCAGCAGATAGGCACGAGCCTGCAAGCTGTCATAAATTGAAAAAATGTTCAGAGCCTTGCACATTTCTTTTATTCCCGATTTTTCAATCTCTTCTGGAACCAGGTTACATATCTGCATTTTATAAGCTGATTTGAATTTGACGGCAAAATATTCAACTAATTTGTGAAAAGCCAAAACCGAATTTTTATTATCTTTGATCTGATCGGTTAGTTTGGCCAGATAAGAATTTCTTTCTCTGTTTTTACTATTACTGAAAATTTGTTTCAAAAAACTCAAATCTTCATTTTCAATTAATTGGCGCCATAAAATCCGATCAAAAAACCTGCCCTGTTCATGTTTGGGTAATTTATCAATAATACTGGACCAATTCGAAATATCATCCACCAGTTCCTTGTGATTGATAATAGCCGCATAATACTGCCAGTAGATTTTGTTCATTTTGCGACCGGGCCAATTTGAAATTAAGGGTAAAAGAACATCATCACCCATTCTGGTAGCATAACAACGCTTTTTGAGGTCCTGTTCTTCAAGGCAGTGGGTAAATTTGAGGCGATCAAATTCAATCAGCCATTTGACCAGAAGATCCATTTTTTCTGAGCATCTTTCACCATCGATTTTGTTAATAAACAAACACAAATGCATGGTTCTTCTGATGTCCCCTGCCGCCTCCAATCTGACCATGATACTTTCCGCCTGTTTTACAATGGAAGCAGGTACCTGGTGATCAATATCAAAAGCCGGGCCCATCATGTTCATGTAAGGAATCATTAACTCATAAGCTTTCCCGTTCTGTTCATATTTCAGATAATTATCAACTTTGCGTTCAATCCATTTTTCCAGTTGCTTCCAGTTATCAACTCCCCATTTATTGCCATGATAACGAGCTGAGGCAATAATAAGCGGCAATTTTTGGTTTTCAATGGCATTGTTCTTTTTAAAAAGAGGCTGCTCCGGCATTTTTATTTTGATGACGGAAGTTTTGTCCACCTTGTTTGAACTGCATGAAAAAAATGAGAAAAGAAAAAAAGGAATGAAAAAGGAATATTTTATTGAATTTGAATACATATACTCTATTTCTCTTTGACTGATCCTGAATTAATAAATTTAAGGGTCAGAATCCAAGTGATAAAACAGATAAATAGTTTCCGATTCAGACATAGTTGACACTATTTCAAAAAGCTACGACAAAGCAGATGAGGTAAATTTTCGTGTTCAGACGAATACCTGGCTTTTTGAAACGGGAACTAAATACTAAAGTTATTTTAAGCCCTGTTTGTACAATTTATTGGATGGTTTTAAAAGAAAAAACAATAAAAAGAGCTTTTGAACAATGGGAAAAGCCCTGCAGAAAATTTCAGTTACAATTAGTCAACTTGTGGAGTTCGTAGTTCTGACTGGACCAGGCAAAAAATTTATTTTGGAGATTGATGACATAGTCAACCTGCCAAGGCAGAGTTATTTTTTCATATTCAATGGTAATCAAATCCAGATAATAAACTGTGTTGTCTCGAGTAAAGATAACCATTGATTTTTGTTGGGGGGAAACAGCAAAATCTACCGGAGCTACTCCTGCGGTAATTTTTTCCTCAATCAAATCACCCGATCTTTTGTAATTATCTATTGAGATTGTTTCTATTCCCCAGGTTTCTCTTTCTTCTGACAAATAAAGAACAAAGATATTTTCCCCTGAGATTTCAAGATCGATCAATTTTCCTGCCAATTTCACAGTTCCAAGATGAATCTTGCCATGACCCGCTATAATTTCCAGGGTTTCACGCCCTTTTTTCCAAAGCAATAGATTGCTGTCGTCACTGGCTTCATGGGTCCAACCGGAATCTGTCAAACTTAATTTTCCTGTTTTATCATAAAGATAAACCAATCTACCCATTGGTCCGATGGCTCCGTTGGTAAAGTTAAACTTTTCCATATCTCTCGGGAAGCTTTTAAAATCATAACTATCAAGAGAGAGAATACCACTTTCACAAAGAGCAAGTTGTTGATTGATTCTTACCAGTTTACAATCTGGATCCATAATCTGGTAATCCCCATTTTTTTCTATTACTGAAATTTTATTGTTTCCGGTTTCCAGATAAACTCTTCCGGAATTAGAACCAGCATTTATAATGGTAAGATTTTCATAACCTGCGGGAACTTTTGTTTGATAGAGCAAGCGCAGGGAATCCTCGGGAAAATTGTTTTCAGAAATATTTTGATCACAACCTGAAATCAATCCACCGAAAAAAAGAACAATTAATAGTACTGATTTGATGTTTACAAATATAAAGTATTTCATTGCAGTCTCCTTTGATGACACACTGCGTTAAAAGCAATATCTGTGCCCACCTCGAAAACTTAATTTAAAAACACTTTAACTACATGTTTTATCTACATATTTAATATTGTTAAATCTGGTGTCAAACCCAATGACGCAACCCCTGTACACAAAAAGAGACAGTTATTGCCCGCCTGTCCACAAAAAGTCACCATTGGTTTTACAACAATCATTACACAATCATTACATACACTTGTAACTTGCTATCCTCTACTCCGTACAAAGTGCTTCTTCTCCAGTGCCACAAGCAGGTCCTGCTCCTTTTTCTTCTGTTTTGGGTAATTTATGTTTATCAATTGAGCCAACTCCAGGACATAATTCTCCCATCAAAGCCGAGATCGCTTGCAGAAGATTCTGCTTGCTCTGCTTGCCGATTAATCTGGAAACCTCTTTCCCCTCCTGGTTGATAAAAACAAAGGTGGGTACACCTACCAAATTATATTTTTTAACGAATTTCTTATTTTCACTTTGGGAAATATCAATCTGTCTTACCTCAATATTTTTTCCTCTGCAGGTTTTTCCTATTTTCTTTATCAAAGGTTCCATTTTTTTACAGACAGAACAACCTTTGGAGTAAAATTCAACCATCAGTGGTTTATCATCAGGTCTCACCGGATCATAGGCACATTCCTGGTAAATATCACTTCCTCCAAACATGCCACTGAAAAAATAAAAGGAAGTAAACAAAAGTACCACCCCAATTACTTTTTCTATTTTGGGGAGATATTTTGAAGTTTTTCCGATAAATTTAACAGCTGATTCAGCAAAAAATGCGGTGATTAGCAGAGGAATTGAAAAACCAAGCCCGTAAACAGTAAGATACAAAAATCCCATCATCGGTTCGGAAGTCTCAGAGGCTGTATAGGTAAGAATAGAACCTAAAATCGGTCCAATACAGGGAGACCAGCCTGCAGCAAAAAATATCCCCATTAAAAATGCAGTGAGCAGATTTACCTTCCTGGTAAGGGTTGAATCGTCTTTGCGCACTGTTTTGTCCATAAAGGGAATGGTAATAAGGCCCAGGAATTTTAATGCAAAAAGCAGAATCAGGATCCCCCCGGCCAGTTGGAAAACCTGCCTGTATTCCTGCAGTAATCCGCCAATTCCTGCAGCTCCGAGTCCCATCAGGGAGAAAACCATTATAAAACCAATGCTGAAAGAGACTGCTCTGATAAACAACTGCCCCCTTTTGAGCATGGAAATATTTGAAATATCGGCTCCCAGCAGAGAAGATAAATAGATTGGAATAAGTGGATAAACACAGGGCGTCAAAAATGTACCGATCCCGGCAAAAAGTATTTTGGTAAAATTCATCTGTAATTCCTGCAAAGTTAGTTTAAATCTGGGTTATCTCTAAAAAGATAACAGTATTACTGTATTAATCATAAATAATAATTTATCAAGTCTCAACCGGATCTTGGGCAAAAAAATCAAAGCAGTTAACAGATAGATTTATGATTTATTCCCCGATATTCTGTTTTAGACATTGCAAATACTTGTAATGATATGTGAATAATAAGACTAATGACCTATTTTCTGATTAGAAAACTGGCCAGTTGATCATGTTGTCCTTTGGCGGAAGCCAGATAGATTTTGTCTACCTGCTTGCCGTCAAGATAAGCGGCTGAATCAAAAAGATTGCCTTCGAGATCTCTTATTTCTCCTCCGGCTGCTCTTAAAATTGCAAGACCGGGAGCAATATCCCAGATATGTACTCGACCCAACAGAGCACCCCAGGCAGCACCTGAAGCCACATAAGCGATGTGAGCCACAGAAGAACCAAGGGATCTCACCTTGCCGGGAAAACTAGTATTAAAATCCTGGTGAAAACGAGAATAAGTCAATAAAACCGCTTCGTTGTCAACCCTGTCGTCTATTCTGGCATGAATTCTGACTCCGTCTCTGTATGCTTTTTTCCCCATTCCGGAGAACATCTCATCGGTGGCGGGCATGTAAAAAACGCCAAATTGAAGATCTCCATCATCATAATGAGAAATAGAAATACCCCAGATAGGTAATTGAGAAGAGAAGGCAGCTGTTCCATCCACAGGATCTACAACCCACAAGTTGTTCATGCCACTGAAATGATGACTATCCTGTTCTTCACCAAAAAATTTATGATCTGGATATCTTTCCAGAATTCTTTTTTTGAGATGACCTTGTACTTCAAGATCTGCCTGAGTAACAAGAGACATATCATATTTAAGTTTTGGATCGGAGTGGCCATAGTGTTGCATGGCAATTTCTCCACCTTCTCTTGCTATTTTTCTGGCAAATTCCAACATCTGTTTCCATTCAATACTCCCTGGTGCTATGGGCATTAATTTCTCCTTTTACATTTGTGTTTTCAATTTTTACGGGTTCAGATCTGTTTGGCAATATTTTGTGATATTGATTATTCAAAATCTCTGCTGACACTGAATAAGATCCTGTTTTATTTGAGATGCTTGTCCTTAACTGCAATTTCTTTTATAATTACCTCGGCTAACTGGGGTACTACTTCCCAAGCTATTTTTTCGATGATGTCTCTGCTCAAATTGGCTATTGCTTTGAATTCTTCACCTTGAGCCGATATTTCCCTGACTTTCTTATCGACAATTCCTTTGACTTGCTTTTGGGTATCCTGAACGACTTTTTCTTTAATCTGTTCATTTTCTGCAGTTTGGGAACTTTTTTCGGAAGTTGGAGTCTCCTGAGCTGGAGTTGGAGCAAAAGAGGACATGAATACTGTCTGTCCGCCACCGGATTTTTTTGTTCCTGCAGTAGCAGTTTTGCTTGATTTTTTAAATTTGTCAGAAGAAACAAAAGGCTTGCCTGATTTTTCCTGTTTTTGTTTCTCCGGAACACCCGGTTTCGTGGCCTTGGGAGCTTCTGGTTTGACAGGACGGGAAGGTGGCGGTGCAAAAGTGGATTGAGCCTTTTCTTCTTTGTTTGCTCCTGGTACTGCCGGACGGGCTGGCCTTTGCGGAGCTGCTGGCTTGGACGAGCGAGGTACCGAAGGACGAGCTGGCTTTTGTGGAACCACTGGCTTGGACGAACGAGGTACTGCCGGACGGGCTGGCTTTTGTGGAACCGCTGGCTTGGACGAACGAGGTACTGCCGGACGGGCTGGCCTTTGCGGAGCTGCTGGCTTGGACGAGCGAGGTACTGCCGGACGGGCTGGCCTTTGCGGAGCTGCTGGCTTGGACGAGCGAGGTACTACCGGACGGGCTGGCTTGGATGCCGAAGACATACCATTTGATTTCTTTTTCAAACCAAGATTTTCAAATTGAAGTTCAAGTTCATCAGGGGCTTCTTCTTCGTCAGGAAATTCTGCATCTATGATAATTTCCTGCTCTACTTCTTCTGAAACTCCTGATTGCACCACTTCAAAAGCCTTGTCCACAACTTCATGGATCTCTTTGGTCAAAAATGGTTTGGCAATGTGATCTTCAGCCCCGACTCCTTTTACTTCGTCAAATTCCTGGTAATGACTGTGCATTATTATGAAGGGAATTTTACCCAGCCCTGCTTCTCTTTTCATTTCTGAAAGAAGATCATAACCATTCAACCCCGGTAATTTATGATCGGCAATGACAACTCCCGGTTTTTGTTTTTTTGCTTTCATCAGAGCCGATTGACCATCATTTGCAAAAATTAGATCGATATCCTTGCCAGTGAAACTCAACTCAAATGCTTTTTTTATTGTCTTACTGTCGTCAGCTACAAGTAGAATTTTGTTCATTTATTTCCTCATTTATATGGAAATTTTTAACAAAAATAACAAATATCTGCAAGAATCATAATTTTTTAAAGATAATTTTTAAGATTATGAGATTTCTTGAGTATTAAATTTATTAATACAGCCAATAATTTTCGGAGCTAATATCGTTATTTGATATATCAAAAGGATATAATAGATTGTTTTGAAAAAATAGCAAAATAAATTATTATTTCCCCTTGGACTGATATCTTGAAACACTCTTTTGTTGCAACCTGAGATGTTTTGTAGTTTTAAAGTTCCCTCAGGAATATAACTTCTGTAGATCTTCCAATAATTTGCCATTATGTTCATGGATAAAATGGGGAGAGAGGGGATATTCTTCCACCTGAGCTAGTGAGGTTTCCCCTGAAAGCATCAGAGCTGAAGTAATTCCATTGTCCACCCCCAATTTGATATCAGTATCAAGTTGATCTCCAACCATGAGAATTTTGGAAGAAAACTCTATCTGCATTCGTTCCAAAGCAGCTTCAAGCATATTTGAGGATGGTTTTCCCAGAATCAACGGGGTTCTGCCTGTCATCAATCTGAATCCTGCTATGAAAAAACCAGTATCAGGAATAAGACCAGTTTCTGTAATGCAGGTTAGATCTGGATGAGTTGCCATATATGGCAAACCAGCATATAGAAAACGAGAAGCTGTCTCAAGTTTTTGATAGGTAATCTGGGTATCATAACCAAGAACCAGACACTGGGGATCATCTGCTGTGAGTTTAAACCCGGCTCTTTGAAAATCATCCTCCAGAGAAGGAGTACCCATAAGATAGATTTTTTGGTAATCCGTATGTTTCTGCAGATAGGAAATTGTGGCATCACCACTGGTAAGAACTTGGGATTCTTCAAGAACAATACCCTTGTTTCTTAATTTTTCATAATATTCTCTGGCACTGCGTGAAGAATTATTGGTCAGAAAAAGATGGGGAATTTTTTGAGTTCTCAAAAATTCCAGAAACTCGGCTGTTGAATCCAGCATACGAGAACCAACATAGAGAGTTCCATCAAGATCAAGAAGAAGTGCAGGGGGTTTTTGTAGTTTCATTGTGCCCAGAACCGGAATCGAACCGGTACAGGAGATGAATCCCGGCGGATTTTAAGTCCGCTGCGTCTACCTATTCCGCCATCCGGGCAAAAGATGTGGTGGCTCTGCTGGGAGTCGAACCCAGAACCTCTCGATTTTGAGTCGAGCGCCTCTACCAATTGGGCCACAGAGCCAGATACAACAGACCTGAATATAATATAACTCAGGAATATTGCAAACATCAATATTAGGTGCGGTTTGGCAAATAACCGCAAAACCCCGATGTTAATTGAAGTTGAATAAAAGACAGATTTCAACTTCAATTCTGAATTCAGGCAATGTTATGCAGTAAGATTAAATCAATGGCAAGAAAAAACAGGACTGATTCCAAAAAAAAATACTTACAAAAAAAACCATATCCTTTACCCTTCTGGCAATACCAGAATATGGATGTTTTTACAAACAGTTCAGCTTGACAATAAAGATTATGTTTATATAAAAGAATTCCAAGAATCGTGATCTTTTGACTTCATAATCAAATGGTTATTAAGCCAAACCCCTTCATCTCTGGTTCCCGAGGGCAGTTATTACAAAAACTGTAATTTTCCAGAAGATTTCAGTTTGATGAGAACTAATGAGGTAAAAATGAGTTTAGAAACTGTTAAAATTGATATCGGTGGACAAAGTATTAATCTTAAAACAGAAAACTCAGACAAACTTCTCAAGTTGGCAGCCGGAATCAACGAAAAAATCCTGCAAGTCACCGAAGGGACAAAAGACTTCAATCTGAGAGCTGCAATTCTGGTTATTATCAATCTGGCTGAAGAACTTGCCCAGGAAAGAGAAATCTTCCAAGAAGTACTCTCTCAGATTGATCATAAAAACTCAAAAATTCAAAACTATCTGGTTTCCATTTCAGATAACCAAAACGAATAACAATTCTGAAACCGTTCCCTCATCGGTTGAACGGTCTGGTTCTGAGCTGTAAACAGATTTAAACTTAAATTTCATAACTTTTTTACCGCTAGTGAGGCGTTTATAATAAAAACTTGTTGAATAGATTCAAATAATCCTGAATCTGCCTGAATTACAAGCAACTTATTCAACCCATAGCAATTTACCTTGTTGTGTCAGCTTTTATCGAGATATGCAACAATCCTCCGGCAATTGATTTTGCTCCGGACAATGCAATATCCCGTTTTTGGAAACATGATTTCAATCTGTTTTCACTTTCAGAACAGATTCCGGTTTACTCCCTGGATTTGAGCTATGTATATAATTCCTGGTTCAATCTTTTTTGAATACAAATTTTCCTGGGTACCAATTCTTTTGCCTTTGTCTACAAAATTTCAAATGCAATTACCTGTAGTTTGTATTCTTTGACGATTAATCCCAGTAGAATTTTTCTCAGTTATCAAATCATACTGACTGTTGACCAGTTGAACCTGATCATCTTTATAAATCAACTGGTTGAAACAGCTTAAATCCGGTTTTTATCAAGGATTATAAGGATTATAGAGATCCTGAATTTGAAACCTTCTGCAATCCGTAAATTTTTCAATAACCGGTATTGCAGGGAACCCGTTGAATTAAATTCAGTAAACCAGGATATATTGCGGTTCCAGTCCCGGTATCAAATTATACATATAAATGAATCTATTCACCAAATTGGAAGATCTCACGATCAAACCAAGGAGGTGAATTGTGGATGTATTAAGCATCATCATTATCATTATTGCAGGCCTGGCAGGCACAGGTGCAGGAATTTTTCTGGGTACCTTCCTGTCCAGAAGAAAAAACAGAAAAAACATACAAAAAGCTGGAGAGGATGCAAAATCACTGGTTGAAGATGCCAAAAAAGAAGCTGAATCAACTTTGCAGAAAGCTGCTATTGAAAAAAATGAGCTTATTCTCAAAGCCAAAACCAAAGTTGAAAAAGATAATAAAAAGACTCAAAAAACACTCAGAGAAAAAGAAAAACGAATTACCAGGAGAGAAAAAAAGCTGGAAAAGCTGGAAAACAATCTGGAAAATCGTAAACGAAAACTGAAATCAAAAGAACAGTCTATCAGTGACAAGGAAAAACAGGTAAACCAGCAACTCGATGAATCTGAACAAAAATTGAAGAAGGTCAAAAGCGAACTTGAAAATATTACAGGGATGAACAAGCAGGAAGCTTTGAAAGCTCTTGAAGACAAGGTTATCTCTGAAGCTCGCAACTGTGCTGCTCAGGATATCGAAAAAATTGAAGAAGAAACAAACGAGAAGATTGATCGCCTGGTTAAAAACATTATTATCACCTCAATCCAGAGATATGCCAGTGACTATATTTCCGAACGAACCGTAAGTGTTATCCCCCTGCCCAAAGATGACATGAAAGGCAGAATCATCGGACGTGAAGGCAGAAACATCAGGGTTTTCGAAGCTGTAACCGGAGTTGATGTCATCATAGATGATACCCCTGAAGCGGTTGTTCTCAGTTCATTCAATCCAGTAAGAAGAGAAATCGCTAAAATGGCTCTGGAAAGACTTATTGCCGACGGTCGTATCCATCCCACCCGCATCGAAAACATTGTGGAAAAATGTGAAAATGATCTCAATGCCAAATGTAAAAAAGAAGGTGAACAGATCGTTTTCGACATGGGATTGCAAAAAATCCACCCGGGACTTTTATACCACATAGGAACCTTGAAATATCGTTCTTCCTATGGTCAAAACCTGTTGAAACACTCAATCGAAACAGGATATATTGCAGGTGTAATTGCATCAGAATTAAACATTGGCACAAAAAACGCCCGCAGAGCCGGTCTTCTTCACGATATCGGCAAAACAGTAAACCACAAAAAAGAAGGTTCCCATGCAGCCGTGGGAGCTATTTTGGCAAAAAAATACGGAGAATCTCCTCTGATTATTCAAGCAATTGGCAGCCATCACAACGAAGTCGAACCTCAATCTCTTCTCGATCATATTGTCCAGATTGCCAACCAGATTTCTGCACAACGTCCCGGAGCTCGCAAAGAAGATTTCGCCTCCTATATTCAGCGACTTGAAGATCTTGAAGATCTTTGCAAATCCTTCAAACAGGTCAAAAAAGCTTATGCCATTCAATCGGGCAGAGAGATCAGAGTTATGGTGGAAAACCGCAATGTCAATGACAAGGGCGTTTTGGTTCTGGCCAAGGATATTGCCGCTAAAATCGAAAATCATCTGGCCTATCCCGGGCAGATCAAAGTCAATGTAATCAGAGAAACAAGGGCTGTAGACTATGCCAAATAAGCGGTTTGCTCCTCCTCCTTTTGAATGTGCTCACTGTTTGAGTACCCTCTTTCTTGGCGATGTAGTAGGCCCCACCAGTGTTTTGAGAATAAAAAAATATCTTCCTCAAATAAAAAAAGAGTGGAAAATTGACTTCATTGTGGTCAACGGAGAAAATGCAGACGGCTTCGGAATGAACGCCAATTCAGCTCAGACTCTTCTCAACAGCGAAGTTGATGTTGTCACCGGAGGCAATCATACTCTGAAAGCTTTTTCCATCCACAAAGCCCTCGATGAAAATCCACAAATTTTACGCCCCCATAATCTAGGTTCCACCAAAACCCCCGGAAGTGGAGTGATCACCATCCCCCACCCCAAAGGGGATATTTGTGTTATCAATCTTGCTGGTCAAGTGTATATGGAAAACGCAGATAATCCCTTCAATACAGTTGACACTCTGTTACAGCAAAATCCCGCTCGCTATTATCTTGTGGATTTCCATGCCGAAGCCACAGGAGAAAAAATCAGCCTTGCCCACCACCTTGACGGCCAAGTTTCTCTGGCAGTCGGCACCCATACCCATGTCCAAACAGCCGATGCTCGCATTCTACCCAAAGGAACAGGAACAATCACTGACTTGGGAATATGTGGAAGCTCTTCCAGCATTTTAGGCATGAAACCCGAAGGTATTTTGCATTACAATATACACCATTTGCCTTCAAAATTTGTCCCTTCAGGCAAAGATATTCAATTTCAAGGCATTTTTGCCTGTCTTGATCCCGAAACTGGAAATTGCCTCAAGTTAAAGAGAATAAACATAGATGTATAAAATCCTCCTGATTCAGATTCTGACCCTGACCTTGAACATTTCCTGCAAAAAAGAAAAAAAATCTGTTAAAACCGATACTTTGTCCCCTGAAAAAATTGATTGTATCACTTTGTCTCAGCGCTATCTTCATTGCACCAAACCTCGACTTGATGCCGATCCTCAACATAAAAAACAACAAATTCTAGAGTTTACCCATTTATGCAGCACCAAAAAAGATTGGCAGACAAGGATGCAAATCATCAGAGGTTGCCTTAGAAATTCCAATCAGAATTGCCCTCAACTTCGCTCCTGTATTGCCAGTGAAATCTACAAAAAAAACTATCAGGAAGCAAAAATCATCACCTTGAATCCCCGGGTAAAATTGCCCTGGCTCGGCAACAATGATGATCCCCAATTGACTGTCATCATTTTTGCCGACTTCACCTCTTCAGCAACCAGGGTTTTTTATCAGCACCTGAAAAAGTTGTCAGAACAATTCAAACAAATAAAAATTTTAATCATTCCCTGGATTTCCCTCGGACCGGAAATCAACCGTAAAAGCTTGCTTGTTTTCTGGAATAACGGCAATAAGGCTTTCCATGATTTTGTCCAAGGTGTTTTTGCCGAAAAAATCAGGAAAAATATATTGGAAAAACAACCCGGGTTGCCAACAGCGAAAAATTCAGATATAAAAAGACTCAACAAAGTCAGTAACCTAATCCGGAAGCTTGATTTTTTTCCTGAACTTCCATTGTTTTCAGTTTCCGGTCATATCCTCGAAGGACCTGCCAAATATCCCCAGTATAAGCACTGGATAAATTTTTCCTTAAATAAAAACAAGGATAAGTCAAAATGAAAAAACTGCTTTTGGTGCTGCTAATATCAAATCTGTTCCTTTCGTGTAAAGAAGATGAAGAAGTCGTCAAACTAGGATCTGAACAAAATTCGAAATCGCAGCCAAAACCGGTTCTGGATAAATTGAACTGCAAATCTCTTTTTGCAGAACATGGCAAATGTTTTGTCAGCCAGACCCAGAAAATTTATAATCTTCCGGTGGATCATTCACCGGTTAAAGGCAGCAACAATGCTCTGGTCACTATTGTTGAATTTACCGATTTTCAATGTCCCTATTGTTCCAAAATGGCGATCAAATTCAATATATTGGAAAATAAATATTCAGGAGATTTGCGAGTAGTATTTAAAAATTATCCCCTTTCCTACCATGCCGAAGCCCTCTTTGCTTCCAAAGTAGGAATGGTGCTCAAAAAGGAAAAAGGCAATGGTGCTTTCTGGAAATACCACGACATCATCTTTGCCAACGGCACCAAACTGGATGAAAATTTTATTTTGAAAACAGCAATACAACAGGGAATCAATCCCAAACTATTAAAAAATAAACTGGATGAAAACCTTCCTGACAAATTAGTCAAAAGTGATATCAATCTTGGAAAAAAGGTAAAAGTGGAAGGAACTCCCTGGATTTTCGTCAATGGAATAAAACTCGAAAATCAGGGGTTGGAAAAATTGATTGAAGCTCAAATTGAATACGCAGGCAATCTGGTCAAAGCAGGAACTCCAAGAAATAAAATTTACAACTATATAACCAACCACAAAAAGACTTTTTTCAAGCGCAAACTTGATAAAGAAACTGTTGAGAAAGAGCTGGCTCAATTCAAAAGTAAATTCTTGGAGAATTGCAAAGCGAATTCCGAAAATATGAGCCAAGGCAACTATTATTACATTCTGCACCAATGCGCCCAAAAAAGTAATAAATGTACAGACATCAAAAATTGTATCAAGGACACCCTAACTAACTAGTTCCCGTTTACTTCCATATTAAAGCAGGAACAAATCCAATTACGGAGACAATAATGCGTTTTAAGTATTTGATTTTTTTATTTTTTATTCTAAGTTCCTGTAACAGTCAAAAAACAATTCCAGACAAAGAAGATAAAGAAGATAAAGATTTGGGAAAGAATTTACTGAATAAAGAAAATAAAAAACAGGTCGAAAACAAAAAAGATAAAACAACCTGTAAACAGCTTTTTAAAAGGCATCATGACTGCTTTATTAAAACCACTACCGATATTTATAATGTAAAAGTTGGCAATTCCCCCTGGAAAGGCAATAAAAACGCCCCGGTCACCATTGTTGAATTTACCGATTACCAATGTCCCGCCTGCCGTTACTGGAGTTTGAATATCCTTCCAAAACTGCTTAAGAAATACAAAGGTAAAATCAAACTTGTTTTAAAGAATTTCCCCCTGAATTATCATGTTTTTGCTAATCTGGCGGCTCAGGCTGCTCTCGAAGTTAATCGCCAAAAAGGCAATGATGCATATTGGACCATGCATGATGTTCTCTTTCACAATCAAGAGCAATTTTCTGAGGATTTTCTGATGGCTAAAACCAAAGGGAAAAACAAATTTGATCCAAATAAAAGCCTGGAAGTAAAATCTTTGAAGCCTGTCCTGAAAAAACTGGGTATCAACATCAA
This sequence comes from Deltaproteobacteria bacterium, assembly GCA_027858615.1. Taxonomy (GTDB): domain Bacteria; phylum Myxococcota_A; class Polyangia; order HGW-17; family HGW-17; genus JAQICJ01. Next base: position 20,883 of record JAQICJ010000286.1, on the reverse strand, counting down.
GAAATATCGCAAAAACCTTGAGGCCAACAAAAATTATCCCATAATCGAAAAAGAGGTAAAATTTGGCAACCAGATCAAAGTTAATGCCACTCCAACCCTATTTATCAACGGAAAAAAACTGGAAAGAAATCAAAATATTGTTCAGTTGATTGCAATGAGCCTGACAGAATCCAAAAAATTGGCCAGTAAAGGAATCAAACCTGAAAATATTTATGAAAAGCTAGTTGATCACGGAAAATTGGTTTACGAAAAACCCCTTGATAAAAGAATACTGAACAAGGAAATTAAAAAAATCAAGGAGGTGTTCATTAAAAAGTGCAGTCTTCAACAAAAACCCCTTGTTTTTGATATTATGTTGCAATGTTCAAAAAAAGATATCACCTGTGATCAGTTTACCAACTGTGTAGAAACCATAATGAAAGAAAAAACTGCTAAATAGTTCCCGTCTCTTTTCAGCCAAAAACCCCCATTCTGGTATGGGAACTAACTAGTTTCCGTCTCTTTTCAGTCTCACCATTTTACAAGAGAAATATCTGGATTTTCAAATTTTATATTGGGGAATTATTTTCAAAGTTAATTGAAGGGAAAAAACTAGAGTTCGCGTCTAGTCTGGAGAAGGGAGATTACCTCTTCAGGCAGCACTTTTTTGATATCAAAGCGACTTGATTGACGTTCATCCCGGAGCCGATAGAAAAAACGATCTTCTCTGACCATATAGGAAAGAAATCGCCACAAAGTCTTTAGATCCGATTGTGCCAGTTCGATAAGATCATTATATCTGGAGGCTTTGAACAATCTGGTGATCTCTTTTTGTTCCCAACCATATCTGGTGGAAAGAGTTGAATCGATGATCGATTTTACTTTTACTTCAGGTTCTGATGTTTTTTCTCTAAGTATTTTTCCCAGATCGAGAATTTTTATCTCCGAGGAACCCGGAAAAAACAAATCCGGTTCGTTTCCTCTGCTGTTGAGACTGACAACCAATTCAGCTTCCCTGAGTTCTTGACCAAGCAGATCAAAATAGCCGGCAGTGAAACCCCAGAACTTTTCATCTTCGGTGTTGTTGATAGCTGCAAAAACAGGAATTCGTTCATCGGAAATCATAACTGTCTTGAGATCGATAAAAACAATTTTGTTTTTGACATCGGGAAAATCGTACTGGGGTTTGTAAACAATTGAATTTGTTTTGAAAACCTTGGAACGAATATTTGAATCAAGAAACTTGACCTTGGATTTCTTGTTGGCGAGACCAACAATTTTTGAGCTTCTTCGTTTTCTTCTGCTTCCTGAAATCACTTTGCTTGAGGAAATCCTGCTGTCCCTTCTGGCACTGAGCTTGCGAACCATATTTCTGAACTTTTCAGGCTCCGGCAAAGCCTCCAGCGGCTGTTCTTCGTCAAACCATTCATCAATCAAGTTGGGCAGGGTACTCAATACCACCATGGCTCTTTCTTCAATGGAATCAGCAACAACAAAGATAAAATCTATCAATCTATCTTTGCCTTTGGTGAGCAGCTTTCTCCGATTCTGAATGAGTTTTTTGTTCCAGGGCATGTCATAATTGATTACAGCATCAACATTATTTATTCTGAAATCAAAATTCTTATCGTGAATAATACCCACAAGATTGGAATCTTCCTCAGACCATTGTCTGGCCTGGTGATCAGTAATAAGAACCTTGGTTTTCAAACCAAGATCATTGATAATCTGATCCAGAGGTTCATCAAATTGCTCCCAGGCTGTAAAAATAATGGTTTTTTTGTTGTTTTTGCCAAGATTTTTGAGAATCTTTTTCAATTGAACCTGCTTGGGAGTTGAATCGGACTCTGGAACTATCTGCTTGACATCCCCAAGCCCCAAACGAACTTTTCTGATGGCAGAACGCGTCTTCTCGACATCGCTTTCCTTCCAATTGAATCTTCCTCCCACCAGGGCTGCAAATTTTGTGAGCTTTTCATTCATATAATCCTGCTGAACCTTGGTCATGGGAAAAATAACTCTGATTTTTGACTTGCCCGGCAGAGTATCTGAACCAGATTCATCAATATTAAAGGGCTTGATCATCTGCTGCAATTTATCGAGCTCTCCATATTCAACCACCTTGCCCCATCTGTCCCTTTTACATTTTTTCTGAAGATATAGCCACATGGGACCAAACCCCACGGAGTTGATGAATTGAGCCAGATTAACCAGCAGTTGCGGATGAAAATCCCGGCTTGAAATTGAAGAAAGGATAAATTGGAAATCAGACTCAAGGGATTTAATCAACTTGCCCATCATTCCGGTCCAATTCTTGATGTCCTGGATTTCATCATAGACTATCAGATCGGGATTGAGTTTCTGAATATTTTGTCCATCCCTGAGAAGATTTTCATAATCTGCCAGAAAAACACTCTTGACCTTGAAAGGATCAAGAGAATTGCGAGTTCTTTTTTCTCCAAATATATGGATCAATTGAGGAAAAAACAATTTGAACAATCTTTTCCAATGAGAGAAAAACGCCTTATCAGTAATTATAACAGTTTTATTTTTCTTGTTTAATTTCTGCAAAAGATAGATGGCACCAATCACAGACACTCTTTTTCCGGTTCCGTAATCTCCACTTAAAAGAGAAACATCATGAGAAAGCAGGTGTTTTACTGCTGCTACTTGATGTTCTTTGATTTTTTTCTTCAACATTCCCTGATTGAGATGGATGGAAATATATTGCTGCAGAATCCTTCTGGAACGACGCCTTCTCTTCCATCTTTCCATGGCAAGTTTTGCTGCCCAAGAAATGGTAATATTATTTTGCTCACATTGTTTCAGAAACAACTCCATCTTTTCATCATTAAGAAGTTCTAAATCCCGAAGACAACCATCGACAAAAAGATCTTCCATGAGGGGAGTTGATTTTTCAGGTTCAAGGGAAAGACGTAATTTTTCCTGTCCTTCAATCCAGACAACATACAAACGGTCCTTAACCCGGGGCTGTTTCTGTCGGGTCCAGTTGAAAGCCTGAGTAGAGTTGGTTTCAAGTTGGTTGAGTACAGCTTCTATATGTTTGCAGGTGCCGAGATGATTGTATTTATAATCCTTGCAGGTACAAAAATTATTATTGTCTTTGAGCAGGGAATTAATTTCGACAAAATAGGAAAGATAGGTGTTGCTCTTGATTTTAAACAAAGAGAAAAAAGGATGTTCGTCCTTTAGATTTTCAATTGGAAATTCATAGAGATTGCCTTTGGCCTCTCTTGACTCAAGCTGGATTTTCCTTTTGTTTTCAAGGATTGTACTCATTATTTTGACCTCAAACAATACTGGATATTCGGGCTTGCACCCTGTACAGGAATAAATACTGAAACTGCTCAAAAAGCAATTGTAAACAGAAAGATCGGATTTTTTACATCTGAAGTTATTTCAATCTGAAGTTAAACTTGCCAACACCTGATTTTGGTGTAAGGGAAATTAGAAAAATTGCTGCCGCCTGTTATTTTGGCCGATGCGATGGATATGATACTTGGAAATAAAGGGTTGCAACCCTGATAAACCAATTTGTTCATGAAAATTAATCAAAAATGAGTATGCCCACCGATCAAACAGGATAAAGGGAATAAACTCAGATTCAATTATAATAAAACAAAAAGTTGAATGCTGACAATAAAAGATTTGTTTGAGATAATCGATCTTTATTGCTGTGGGCACCTTCAAGCCGAGATAATGGAATTAGAAACTTCAAGGGCTAAAACGCTGGTGAAAACATAACAAATGAAATATAACGAAATTGAATCCTTTTTACAACCAAATCAATTAAAAAACTGCAGGCTTTTGCAAAATATATCACCTTTTTGAATCCACAAGTCATTTTTACAAAACTTTGACTTGCTCTTAATCACCTGTTAATTATAATCCAACGTATTATCAAAACTGAACAGTTTGAACCATTTCTATCTCAAACTGGAATTTGAATTGAATATTCTATTCAGGTTTACGTCTTCAAATTTGCAGCCACCTTAATAAACAATTTTACTTTAGTTCAAAACCATTGTAACAAAATGGTTTTTTGGAGGAAAAAATGAATTATACCAAATATCTGGCAACCAGCACAATCTTCCTGGCTTTGGTTTTGTCCAGCAACTTTGTTTCAGCCAAAAAAAGCAGCAAGGCCAAAACTTCCCAAGCTATAAAAGCACTGCAGGAACCCTTTAAATTCCGCATGTCCAAAAAGAAAGTGCTCAAACTCATCATCAAGGAAATCAACGCCAAATATCGCAAAAAGATACTCAAAGCCAACAGAGCAACCAAAAAAGATGAGATCAGAAGAAAAAGAAACCATGTAATCAAAAAGCTCAAGAAAAATGTACTCAAATTTGATGGTAAAAATAAATCATGGAATACATCCATTATTGATGATCAATTTGCCCACAAAAACTATGAATCAGTTATTGCCTATATCGATAAAAATACACAGAAATTCTTTTTCTTCTATAAAAACAAACTTTACAAAATTTTTATCTCTTTGAGCAGAAACCAGTTCCGAGGATTTAATTTTGCCAAATTCCAGATGACCATGGAACAAGCCTATGGAAAAGCCAAAGAAGTTTTCAAAAAAGGTATTGCTGGAGACACAATGCTTCATCATATCTTCTGGCAAGGTAAGGAAAATGCCGAGCTTTGGGCCATGGATAAAACCGATGTTTACGGTAATTTTGTTTTTATCCTCATCGATTCCACTCTCAAAAATAAAGTTGTTAAATCCCGCAAAAACCGCGGTGTTAAATTGGCCAACGCTACAACCTTGCAGGTTAATCCAATCGTCAAAACTGTTACTTCCGGCAGTAAAGCCGAAAAGTTCAAAAAAAAGAAAAAAGATAAATAGTTCCATTTCTTTAAACCCCACCTTTCAAATTTAGGTTGATCTTATCAATTAAAGTGGTATACAGGCTTTGGCTTTGAGCATTGTCAATAATTTGTGGCAAGTCTCAAGCTGGTTGCTCCTGCTGGAACAACCGCGAAATAATTGATATACCTATCTTTATTTTCGCAAAAAACAACCTTGAGGGTTATCTCGCGACAGAATAATTCCTGACACTGGTTGTTTTGCTCTAATTTCAGAGACCAGTCCAAGTTACATGGCTCTGCTAAACAATCCTCCGAGAGGTATTATGTTTGTCGTCGCTGTTGCCAGACTGGGGTTCGACACTTCTTTTGCAACCTCACTCAAAGAAAAAAGATCCGTAAAACAAAGTCTCATCAAAAAAGTTACAAACCGATTTCAGGTTTCCATAGCTGAAATTGAACAAAACGATAACCTGTCAATAATGGTTCTGGGGATCAGTCTGGTAAGCAATGATGCACGCCACGCACTGAGCATGATCGACAAAATCATCTCCTTTATCGAAAAATTGTACCTGGCTCCCCTTGAATACTGGGAAAGAGAAATAATCAATCTGGGACAACTTGAGGATCCTTTCTGGACAATAGAAAAGGATGAACAAATGATCGACTGGGAAAAAGTCAAAAACTCCACCTCGAAAACAAGCAATCAACTAATCTCTCAACTCAACAAGGAGGGCAACCGTGACTGATTCAAAGAAACGTGGAAAACAATTGAATACTTTCGGAGATGCCGTTCCTCACAAGCAGTCTCGCAGACAAAAGATGGTGGCTTCCCAAATTCAGCAGATACTCAGCATGTTTATTCTTAAATCTCTCAAAGATCCGAGGATAGGTCCCATTACCATTACCCACGTAGAAATTTCCGCCGATTTTTCCCTGGCAAAAGTATTTATCTCAATGGCCGCCGGCGAAGGAGAAATCCAGAAAAGTCTCAAAGGCCTCAAAAGTGCTGGTGGTTTCCTTAAGAAAAAACTTGCCTCCAGTCTTGATATGCGCAAAACACCTGATCTTGCTTTTTATGAAGATAAAACCCTGAAAAAAGCCTACAAACTGGAAAAAATCTTTGATGAATTAAAAAAGGATAATAAAAATGAAGATGAGAATTCCTGAATATAAAAAATGCCTGGATTATCTTCAAAAAAATATACTTATCACCTCCCATCGCAATCCAGATGGAGATGCAATCGGTTCATCCCTTGCCCTCATGCATATCTGTAAAATTGTAGGAGGCAACCCCACGGTATATTTTCAGGATCAATTAGGACACGAATTCAAATACCTCAATGGAATTGATTCCATTGTTGATTCAATCGATCCCAAAAAAGAATATGACGCCGTTTTTGCTCTTGATTTGGGAACAACCAATCTTCTGGGCAAAGATATAGATCTCAACTCCAAGCGCTTTGGTAAAATCATTGTCATCGACCATCACAAGACCCGAAACCCTTTCGGAGATCTGGAAATTGTTGATAAAAATGCCTCAGCTACCGGATTGTTGATTGAAGAATTGTTGAACACTTCAAATATAAAACCCGATGCTCAAATTGCCCAAGCCATATGGTGTGCAATCTATACAGATACCGGCGGGTTTAAGTATTCAAGCACAGACGCCCGCACCTTGGAGTGTGGTTCTCGCATGCTCGAAGCTGGAGCCGATCCCTGGGAAGCCACTCAGAACCTTTTTGAATCAAATCCTTTCCAGCGCATGAAGCTGCTGGGAAAAGCCCTGGATAACCTTGAAATCAGAAATGACGGCATTACCGCCGGGATGCACGTCACCACCCAAATGCTTGAAGAAACCGGTGCTTCAATCCATATGGCATCAAGTTTCGTCAATTTTGCCAGGAGTATTTTCAAGGTTGAAATTGCTTTTTTTGTAAAACCAGATCTTGATAATAAACTCCATTCCAAAGTCTCCTTTCGTTCCAGTGGAAGATATCCAGTTGATATCATTGCCCGCAAATTTGGAGGAGGAGGCCATAAAAACGCTGCCGGCTGCAAAATTGAAAAACCAATTGCCGAAGCTCGAAAAATGCTTTTTTCAACTATCACTGAATTTCTGAAAAATGAATAATTCTTCGGGCATTCTACTGATGGACAAACCAATTGGACCTAGTTCCAATCAGGTTGTAAGCATGGTAAAAAAAAGAATTGACTGCAAAGTTGGACACACGGGAACTCTTGATCCCCTTGCCAGCGGTCTTCTGGTTCTGCTTACGGGAGAAAGCACCCGAATCAGTCAACATCTGATCTTGGCAGATAAAAAATATGAAACTACGATTATTCTGGGTATTGAAACCGATACTCTGGACAGTGAAGGTAAAATTATTACCCGTAATCCGGTGCCTGATATCCAAATTAATCAACTCGATCAGCAGTTAGAGCAACTCAGAGGTGAGATCACTCAGACTCCACCCATGTACAGCGCTCTCAAACATAAGGGAGTTCCACTGTACAAGCTGGCACGAGAAGGAAAAAATATCCAAAGGAAGCCAAGACAGATTAATATTTACTCCCTGGAAATAATCAATTATGAGGCCCCGGCTTTAAAATTGAAAGTTCATTGTTCCAAGGGAACCTACATCAGACAATTGGCTTCTGATTTGGGCAGAATCCTCAAAACAGGAGCCCATGTAAAGGCTCTACGCAGAACTTCCTGTGGCAATTTCAACCTGGAACAGGCAGTAACTATTGAAGAACTAAAAGAAATGAATAAAACAACATTTTTGTCAAAATTACTCAATCCGGTCAGTGGTCTCAAAGATCTCAAAGGAATTACCGTCAATCGAAAACAAGCCTTGGAAATTTTTCACGGTCGAAAATTTCGCCTTGACAAAAATCTATTTTTATCTAAACAACTTGTTTACCTCATTGATTATAATCAAAATCTCCTCGGTTTTGCAAATTACGCCGATGGAGTTTTTTATCCAAAAAAACTTTTTATTACCAACGTTAAAAATTATATTAACAAAAATTAGCCCAAGACAGGAGTCAAACTATGGGAATGTCAGCTTCCAGAAAAAAAGAAATTATCGAAAAATTCAAAATTCACGAAAAAGACACCGGTTCACCAGAGGTCCAGATTGCTCTGCTTACTGACCGCATCCTTCATCTTACTGAACATTTTAAAACTCATAAAAAAGATTACCACAGCAGAAGAGGTCTTCTGATTCTTGTTGGTAAAAGAAGAAGATTGCTGGACTATCTCAAGAAAAAAGATTTTGAAAGATATCTCAAGATCAGAAAATCCCTTGGTCTACGTCGTTAATCAATTTTTTGCTTCAGGTTGAAAATTTTCATTATGAAATAGAATTTTGTTATCATCCAAGAAAATCCTTGATAATTTTACTGAAACCTATACAAAATTATATTAAGGAATAATTTTAAAATTTTGCTGTTTCATTGAGGAGGTTTTTTGCCTTTCCAAAGAATCGGTTTTTTAAACTGCTTGTATTCACAGAACAAGTATTTAGTCCCGGTTCCTTCGCAGACGAATTTGAGAATAAACGACCCTGGCAATATACAATAGAAATACATGTTATTATCTTTGCAATCAAAAAACACCAATCCAGAAAATGTTTAAAAGAAAATGTTTTAAATTAACTGCTAACACCGGGGGAGATCACTGAAGCCTTTTAGCAATTCAGTTATCAAACAACCCCTGCGCAATTGGAGAAAAAATGCACATTAAAGAATCAATAATTATCAACGACAAAAAATTAACTATCGAAACTGGAAAAATTGCCAAACAGGCTGACGGTTCTGTTACCATTAAATACGGCGATTCTTTGCTTCTATGCACAGTTGTGGCCTCAAAAAAACCCAAGGAAAATGCAACTTTCCTTCCTTTAACTGTGGATTATGTAGAAAAAGATTACGCAGCGGGCAAAATTCCCGGCAACTTTTTTCGCCGCGAAGGAAGACTTGGAGAAAAAGAAATCCTTGCTTCCCGTTTGATTGATCGACCTATAAGACCCCTTTTCCCTGAAGGCTGGAGTTTTAACACCCAGGTTATCACAACAGTGCTTTCCCACGACAAAACCAATCCCACACCTCCTCTGGCACAAATTGGAGCCAGCGTTGCACTTTGCATCAGCGATATTCCCTGGAACGGACCAATAGCAGGTATTCAGATTGCCCGCATTGACGGCGAATTCATTCAATTCCCAACCCTCCAGGAACTCGAAGAATCTGATCTAGATCTCAATATTGTAGCTTCAGACAATGCCATCGTTATGGTTGAAGGCGAACTTGACAACCTTGATGAAGACATCCTGCTTGATGCTCTTGATTTCGGTTTCCAGAAAGTCCAACCTATTTTGGAAATGCAAAAAAAACTGGCTGACACCGTAGGTAAGAAAAAACGCCCTGCTCCAGTTGTAGAAAAAGATGAAGAGCTGGCTAAACTGGTATCTGAAGCTGTCAGAGAACCCCTTGAAGCCGCTCTCAATATTTCCGACAAACTTGAACGTTATGCAGCTATAGATCGAGTAAAAGATCTGGCAATGGAAAACCTCGGTCCCGATTACGAAGAACGTAAAAACGAAGTCATGGAAGCAATGGGAGAATTGAAATCCCAAATCGTTCGCAACTGGATTCTCAACGACAATCACCGCATTGACAATCGTGAACGTGATGAAATACGTCCCATCACCTGCGAAATTGATATCCTTCCCAGAGCCCATGGAAGTGCTCTTTTCACCAGAGGTGAAACCCAGGCTATAGTCACTACAACCCTTGGTTTCGGTATGGACAATCAAAAACTGGATCTGATCACCGGGGAAGAATTTCGCAAATTCATGCTTCATTATGATTTTCCACCCTATTCAGTTGGAGAAGCAAAATTTCTGCGAGGACCATCTCGCCGTGAAATTGGACACGGCCACTTGGCTCATAGAGCAGTAGGCAAAATACTTCCTTCCGAAGATGATTTCCCCTCAGTTATCAGAGTAGTTTCCGAAATAACCGAATCCAACGGTTCTTCTTCCATGGCAACTATCTGCGGAGCTTCTCTCTCCCTGATGGCCTGCGGTGTTCCCACAAAGGCTCCAGTAGCCGGAATCGCCATGGGACTCATTAAAGAAGATGACAATGTGGCTATTCTTTCTGACATTCTCGGTGATGAAGACCATATGGGTGATATGGACTTCAAAGTAGCAGGAACCGAAGAAGGTATCACAGCCATCCAGATGGATATCAAAATTGAAGGACTCGATCAGGAAACCATGAAAAAAGCTCTGTATCAGGCTCGAGAAGGTCGTCTTCACATTCTTGGTATCATGAAAGAAACTATTGAAGAGCCCAGGGAAGAACTTCCCGATCATGCTCCCAGTGTTAAATCAATCACAATCAAGCCCAGTAAAATCGGTGCCATCATTGGAGCCGGAGGAAAAACAATCAAAGGAATTCAGGAAGAAACCGGAGCAAAAATTGATATTGAAGATTCCGGCAAAGTTTTGATTGCTGCCGATACCAATGAAGGAGCTCTCAGAGCCAGACAAATGATTAAAAACATTGTCATGGAACCTGAAATTGACAAATATTACGAAGGCTATGTCAAAAAGATTCTCGAAAATTTTGGTGCTATTGTCCAATTCCTTCCCAACACCGACGGACTTATTCATATCAGCGAAATTGAAGACCGTCACATCGACAACATCACCGATGTTGTCAATATCAATGATCGAGTCATCATTAAAGTAGTAGATATTGACAAAAGAGGTCGAATCCGACTTTCCCGCAAACAAGCTTTCGATGCAAGTGAAGACGAAATCACCAGAGCTGTTTAACCCACTTTTCTATCCACAAACGAATTGATTAATCAGAGGGAATCCGGTTCAACCCCATTTCAGAGCTTGAATATCTGTTTGAACTGGCAATCGTCAGAAAATACTCTTTTGACTAATATTTGAGATCTGCTACTTTTAGTATTTTATAGCAGGTGTATTGTATTTACTTTATGTTTTTATCAAGGGTTCTACCTTAACCTACTCACTAACCAATACCGTTACGGCATGAATAGACTGATTTCAAATGGAAAAATTACTAAATTCATTTTTAAAAAATTTTGCAAAAAGCAATAGAGAAATTCAAAAAACTATTCTTTCTCCCCTCTATGAACGAGTTGATCTTAAAGATAAAGATCTTAAAAAACTCAAAGAAATTAATGATAATTTCACTGTTCTTTATGTTTTTGGAACTAAAAATCTGGTGGATTATTCTCTTTTCAGACAGATCCTGGTGAACGAAAAACTACCACTGCCTGATCATATTTTCCCGGAAAACCCGTTCTTTCTTAATCCTTTAAAAAAAATGGGGGCGTTCCTGGGCAAGCATCTTTTTAAATTCGATAAGGAACATCAATTAAAATTGATCAGCGATGATCTGCTTGCTGGAAAACCTGCGCTGATAAGTCTTTACACCATTAAAAACATCTTTGAACCCGAACAGAAAAAAACTGGAGATGAAGTTTTACTCAACCTTATCTCCAGCCTCAACAAAAATGCCCCACAAAAAGAAATCGTCGCCCTGCCGGTCATTCCGGTGTGGGATCGTAGTGGAACCCGAAACAGCAATGCTTTCAAAGAATTCGTGGATAAATATATTGGTCAGCAGGAAAAACCTACAAATATCAGAGGAGTCTTGCAGGTTTTTTCTTCCCTTTTCCAACCCATGATCAGAATTGCCCCTCCTTTAAATATCAGCAGTTTCATTTTGGGAAACACCAATCAAAATTTTGCTGACAAAGCTGATCATCTCTACGATCTTCTGGTTGAGGCTATCGAAAAAGAATGGAAATTGACCCTGGGTCCCAAATTGCCTTCTCTAGGCAAAATTCAGCATAATCTCAATAAAAATGAAAATATAACCAAATTATATTTCCAAACCATTGACGAAGGTACAGATCCCGAAAAAGCTCTCAAAGAGATACAAAGTGCCATCCGTGAAATCCCGGCTGCTCCCACCAAAACTACTCTGGCTTTTTACAAATACGCCCTTACGTTTATCTGGCACCGTATTTTCAAAGGTTTTGAACTTGATGATAAAGGTTTTGAAAAAATGCGGGAATATTCCACCAGAGGTCCCCTTATTCTTATTCCCTGCCACCGCAGTCATGTGGATTATCTGTTGATTTCCTGGTTGATGGATAAATACCATCTGCCCATTCCCCACATAGCTGCGGGACAGAATCTTTCCTTCTTCCCTATGGGCGCAATCTTCAGGATGGGAGGAGCTTTTTTCATCAGACGTTCCTTCAAAGGCAAAAAACTTTACAAACAAGTTCTGCTTGAATACATAACCGAGTTGTTAAAATTGGGAGTCAATATTGAATTTTTCATTGAAGGAACCAGATCCAGAACCGGAAAAGCTGTTTATCCCAAATTCGGACTTCTGTCTATGATTGGCAAACTTTTACTGCAAAGGCCTCTGCCTTCTCCCCAGATTGTTCCCATCACCATAGGCTATGAAAAAGTAATTGAAGAAGACAGTTATCAAATTGAAAATTTTGGCAAGGAAAAAAAGAGTGAAGATTTTTTTCAGGTATTGAAATCAGCCAGTGTTTTGTTAAACAGATACGGCAGAGTTCACATCAGGGTAGCACAGCCCTTTGATATGAAAAACTATCTCGGCAATATAGATCCAGCTTCCTCTGAATTCAAAGAAAAAATCCATCAACTCTCTTTGAAAATTACTCATAATATTGTGCAAAATACCACCATCACCAGCAGTATGCTTACCGGTGCAGCTCTTTTGTCTTCCAGTTCAAATACCTTCAATTCCTATGATATTTTTTCCATTTACCAATCTTTTCATAAAATTGCTGCCGCCAGAAACCTGATTTTGGCTAAAACCATCAAAAATCAAAATCAACTTCTGCGCAGATTCAGACGTTCCCTCAAGGGTTTCAATAATATCATCAAAAAAGATGGAGACAGAATCCAGGTTGAGTCAGATAAAAGGGTTAAACTTTCATATTACAAGAACGGTTTTTTGCAAACAGTTATCAAACCTGCAATAGCTGCAGCAGCAATTATCGCAGAAAATGAAAATCTGGAAAGCGATTATCAATTACTGCGCACATGCTTGAGAAGAGAATTTCCTTATCTGACAGATGGAGATTATGCATCTTTTCCAGAAGAATTTAATTTTCTTACCCAATTTTCCAAGTTTGAGTTGGCTAATCTTTCCAGTTTGATCCTGGAATTTCTGGAAGGACAACTGCTTACTGCTTTCTGTCTCAGAAAGTATTTCAATAAAAACAAGGAAGCAGCAAAAAAGGAACTGGTTAAAGCCATCCAGAAAAATGCTTTCAACATCCTTGAAAATCGTCATTTCCGCTTTGAATCCTTTAATAAATCCATTTTTATCGAAACCATTAATCTCATGATCGACAACGATTTATTGAAAATATCTTCCGCTAAAAAAATAACTACCCTCAATTTTGCTGATGAAATTGATGATTTTATCAGGAACAGGGAGAAATTTCTCCATAACTACCATCTACAACATAAAATGATCAAAAAAAATGAAACTGGCAAAATACTTTTCTGAACTCAATAAAAACATAGTAAAATGCGAACTTTGTCCCTTCAATTGTATTATCAAACCAGATGAATACGGTCTGTGCAAAGTACGCAAAAACATTATGGGCAAATTATACACCCAAACATGGGGTCGCCTCCTTTCTATGGGCTCTGATCCCATAGAAAAAAAGCCCCTTTACCACGTCCTGCCCGGACAGAGCATTCTTTCTTTTGCCACCAGCGGCTGCAATCTTAGCTGCCACTGGTGTCAAAATTCAGATATCGCTCAATGGCCCCGACAGCATTCAATCAGACCTCTTCCGGGTGCCAGCGCGGAACCTGCTGCAATAGTCGCAAAAGCTCGTAAAAACTCCCTGCCAATGATTGCAGCCACCTATACCGAACCCACTGTTTTTTACGAGTATAGCCTTGCGATTGCAAAATTAGCCAAAAAAAACGAGATAATGAACATCTGGGTGAGCAATGGTGCTATCAACCCTGAACCACTGCAGGAACTTATTCCTTTTCTCGATGCAGCCAATATCGATCTCAAAGGTTTTGACAGCAAATTAACCTCTAAATACACCGGCTTGAGTTATAAACATGCAGCCAGAACCATTGAGCTTCTGCATAATAACGGAGTCTGGGTCGAAATTACCACTCTCATTGTTCCCGGTATCAACGATGACTCTGCCCAATTAAAAGATCTTAGTTCCTTTGTTGCTTCTCTCTCTCCCAATATTCCCATCCATTTCAGCAGATATTTTCCTGTTTACAAATATCATCGCCCTGCCACTCCTGTTGAAAAAATGATTGAAGCAGTCAATATTGCCAGAGAACAAGGTCTTAACTTTGTCTATACGGGTAATATCAAGCTTGAAAACAGCGAAAACACTCTTTGTCCCTCCTGTCATAAAACTATAATTGAACGTAACGGTTATGCAGTTCCCGAATTGAATATTGACGATCAGGGCAGATGCAACTTCTGTCAGACAAAAATCCCAGGAATTTTCAAAAATCTATAACTCCATGTTGAAGCGTGAGATCTTCTTGTATAATCCTTCTCTGGTAATTCCCAGATTTTTGGCGGCGTTTGTTTTATTACCACCAGAGTCTTTGATGGCTTGCCTGATAATTATTTTTTCAACTTCCCCAACCAACTCCTTGAGGGTTTTTGATTTATCATACATCTTCCGACCCATTACCGAAGTCTGCTTGCGTTGATGAGCTCTGAGATTATCAGTTTTGATAGTATCTTCGGAATCAGCCAATATAACCAGACGCTGGACTTCATTTTCCAACTCTCGGATATTTCCTTTCCATTTATAACCCTTCATTTCTTCCAGAGCACATTTTGAGATGGAAACATCTTTTTTCAATTCTCGATTGAATTTTTCCAGAAAATGCCGGGTCAGAATTTCTATATCTCCCTGCCTGTCTCTTAAAGGCGGTAATTTAATGGGGAAAACATGAAGCCTGTAAAAAAGATCTTCTCTAAAATTATTATTTTCCACTTCTTTTTCCAGATTTTTATGGGTAGCTGAAATAATACGAACATCAACATATTTTACTTGAGTGGAACCAACAGGTCTTATTTCACCCTCCTGAAGCACTCTCAAAAGCTTAACCTGTAATGAGGGTGACATATCAGCTATTTCATCAAGGAACAGGGTTCCTCCATCTGAAATTTCGAACAATCCCTTCTTTTTACGGTCAGCTCCGGTAAAAGAGCCTTTTTCATGACCAAATAATTCGCTTTCCAGCAAATTTTCCGGTAAAGCAGCACAATTCTGAGCT
The DNA here is from genome assembly GCA_027858615.1 of Deltaproteobacteria bacterium. GTDB lineage: Bacteria > Myxococcota_A > Polyangia > HGW-17 > HGW-17 > JAQICJ01. The sequence continues at coordinate 5,683 of JAQICJ010000286.1, read as the reverse complement.
ACGAACATTTTGTCTTTTCTCTTGCTCTGATAATGAATGGAAGAGGCAATCAATTCTTTTCCGGTCCCTGTTTCTCCCCAGATGTGGATGGAAACTCTGGTGTCCAGAACTTTCTTCAATTGTTCGAATATTTTATGCATTTCATCTGATTCACCGATGATATCGTTGAAAGTGAAAATATTCCGGTTTTTTTTGAGGTAGTAATTCTCTGATTCTACTTGTTTTTCTTTTTGTTCCAACTGTCCAAAATAACGGGCATTTTGAATTGCAAGATTCGCCTGATAACTGAGCAGAGTAAGATACTCCAGCTCTTTTTCGGAAAAAATTCCATTACTACCCCGGTTATCACATTGCAAAATCCCGCTGATTTTTCCTTTGTGCCAGAAAGGAACAGCGATAACCGACTTGATATCAGCCGCCAGAATTGATTCTGAATCGGAAAGAACTTCTGGAGCATCAGCTACAACAACGGCTTGTTTACGCTTTAATACAAGTCTGATAACAGATCTTGACCCATTGGACTGTTCTTTGCCCTGCCTGGAACAGGAATATTTTAATTTGAATCGATTTGATCTGTTTTTTAAATAAATGGAAACATTGGTAGATAATTTGATCAATTCAAAAACAGCTTTGGCAACATTGTCCAGAACATCTGACAACCTGAGTCCACTTTTACCAATTGTCTGTACCATTCTGTACATGATTCTAGCAAGATTATGGTCATCCAGTGCTTTTTCCTGGAAGGTCTCCAATTGGCTTTTATCTCGTGCCAGAACCACTTTTGTTTTTTTATCGGATTCATCAACAAAAGAAGGGCTGGCAACTTTTTTGCATTCTATAATTACTGGAGAATGAGGTGCTCCCAACAGCAGTCTGTCTCCTTGCTGCAAAGGTAGTTCCCAATGATGGGCTCCATTCACAGTAAACAGATCCTCTCCCCTTTTTATCACCGAACCGTTTGTGGATCTCAAATCTTTAAAGATGTATTGATTGTCTTCCCAAAATACCTGAGCATGTTCACTACTGATGTGATAATCACTTAATGAAAAATCATTATTGTCAATTCTACCTATAGTAAATACAGCTTCATCGCTCTCAAAACATTCACCACTTTGTTCGCCCTCGATTATTTGGAACTTGATCATATTATCCAGAACATTCCCCTTCGAGTGCTTTTCAATATAGATATTTTGTGTTCTTTACAAATACAGACTGCTTGAAAAGCCATCCGAGGTTGTGACCAGAATATTTACATCACCTTACGACAATATTGCTGCCTGAACTGTAACTTAACCCATTTTTGAATTAGAACAGTACTTGACTCAAGTGAATCTAAGGGCAAATAATGTCGATACTTCAGTAAAACTCCTGGATTTAAATTATTTTTGTTTACCTTTGAGTCTTCCGAGGAAGGAGAGAGCTCTTTGATTCATCCAGAAATAACCACCTCTACGATGGTTATCAGTTTCAAATTTAACAACTTTTTTAATTGGTTCAGCTACGTCTTTATAATCTGAGGAGTTACTCCAGCGGTCGAGAACCAGCAAAATTGCTTCTCTTACAGGAACTTCGGATTTTTCGTAGGTTGTGGCCAAAGTCTGAACGAGATTTTTACGGTCACCTTCGTTGATGTTTTTATCCCAGGCATTAATCAACATAAGTGCCTTGTGACGGGCTCTCCAGGGAGTAACAATTGTCTGTCTTGAAGGTTTGCGGATTTGCGTCCATTCTTCAGTTTTTTCGTTGTATTTATCTTCAAAAACTGCACAAGAGGGAACTTTACCATCTTTATCCTTTTCGGGACATGGCTTTTGAATTGATACGGTCTGAATAATGGTTCTCAGAGCTGAAATATTGTTAATGGGAGCTTCACTGCCAAGATAAGCTTTGGAAAAAGATTTCAAGTCATGGATTGGTTCAAGCAATTTATCCAATTCTGACTTGATAACTTTTTTGGCAACTATTTGTCTATATTTTTCCATTTTTTTGTCCCATGGCCTTTGCACCATGAGTTCGTAATCAACTTTTGCTGCTTCGGACAATTTGTCACGATCAACCTTGTCTAGAGGATGGAGACCTGGATCGATCATGATATGCTCTGGTTTTATGCTCATGAGAGTTTTGAAATCTTCAATAGAAGCATAATCAAAGGCTGACTTGAGAATATCAAGTCTAACTCTTTCGTAACCAGTGAGAACAAGTCGTTTTTCTGCCTCTTTGGCTGAAATACCGGCTTTGCTCATACCCTTGGCTGCTTGAGAAGCCTTGATGTTCCAACCCCAATCTTTAGATTTATCATAACCATCACAGATGGGTTCATTTTTAGGTTTCTTTTTAGCTTCAGTGGTTTTACTGAAAGCTTTTCGTTTTTCTTCACATTTTTTGGTCCACTTTACATATTCTTTATAAAGTGTTTTGGCATCCATCTGAACAGGTTTTTTTGTTTTTGGATCAATGGGCCAATAACCGAAATAATCCTGCAGTGGTAATAGCCACATGTATCTTGAACGCAACCATCTGTCTCTGTTGAAACTCCACATCTGGAAAACTTCCATTACTTTCTGGAAGGCTTTGCCAAATTTCTTCTGACATTTGTCTTTTAATTCTCCACCTAAAGTGGCACATCTCTTTTCGAAATTACCCTTTTGCAGATTTTGAATAGTTTGTTGTCGGTATTGTTCCCAGAGCAGTTCGGTTGCAATGTGCCAAGGTTCCAAAGACACAGCCTTTTCGTCTTTGTTTTCGGGATCATGTTCCAGATCGACAACTACATCGAGAATATTTTTAAAGCTATCTTTCTTGTAAGGAACCATGGCCAGAGATTTGGCGGCAAAAACAGTTGATCTTGGATCGTGCAGCCATTTAAGTCTTTTTTCCAGTTCGTCTCTGATTCTTCTGCTTAAATCATCATTTGTGGAAGTTGTGTACCAACCGGAACCGTACATAGCTTCTTTGGAAGCATCCACTAACCAGTTGTAATCTTTGAGTTTGTTCCACTGGGATTTGATACCATCAATTTTATCGTTATATTTAGGAACACAGAATTTTTTGATGTACATCCTCATCATGCCTTCTTTTTCACAGCTTACTTTGGCTGCTTCCCAGGACTGTTCGGCTGTGAAATCCCAATAGGCTTCCATGGCATAAGAACTGTAATTTTCGAGGAAGATTCTTTTTATATCATCTCCAGCTCCCATTCCGCGCAAAGCTTCAAGAGCTGTTCTTTCAACAACAGCCGAGTCTTGTTTGTCCCAGCCGCCCTTTTCATTGAGTACAAAGATCTTGCAGGCACCGTCTCCGTAATTACCAACTCTTTTCTTATGTTCGATCTTGGCTTTTTCGAGATGGTCAGCAAAGGATCCAATTTTATCTGAACCCTGTATTTTTCTCAGATATTTGTAACGGCGATAGGTAACAAATTTGAAATATTCACTATTTCTGTATTTTTTGAAATTTTCCAGGCACAGTTTTTGACTTTTGGAACGGTTGGAGGACTGGTTTTTGTCTTTACCATATTGAACATAATTGTCCCCATCTTTATATACATACCATTTGTCTACAACTTTTCGTTTTTCTTTGCCTTGATAAGCAAGGGGATGTCTGGCTGGATCCCCTTCTGCTACTAGAGAGAGAATACCCACAGGATTTATTTGTCCATTTTCATTTTCACTTGAATAAAGTTTGGACAGAGCCAATTTACATTCACGGAAAGATTTTCTTTTACGCCCAGCTCCAATTTCAACGCTGTAAAGACAGGTTACCAGAGTTTGGATGACTTTCTGATTTGATACACCAAGATCACCAAGTTTGATGGCAGCTTTCTTGTTGATAAGAAAGTTCTGTTTGCAGGGACGCCCCTGACAATGATATTTTTCTTCAGTGGTATCGTGTTTACCGCGACGGATAATCTCAACCAGAATATCAGCAGCATCTTTATTGAACTGCTTGTTCATATTAGCTTTTACACCCCTGAGTTCAAATACATTTTGAACCAGAGCCATTCTGACCTGAGAAATGGAATCATATTCTTCGGGTCTTTTATAAATCTTGGCAAGAAGATTTTTTAGAACCTTGAAAGTTTCAGGATGGGGACCTCTTTTGTTGAGTTCGGTTAAACCACGAATGGCAATTACTGTTCTCGCATCAATTTTGTCTTTGTTGGTAAGATAATCAGTTCCGCCAAATTCTTTAATTGTTTTAATGAAAAGTTCTTGAATCTCTTTGGCTTTAATGGGTTTTTTAGGATTCTGAAATTCAATGATCAATTTGATTATCTTGTCCTTCTGCCATTCTTTAGCCTGCAGGGATGAAAGCAAGGACGGTATAACCAGATTGCGAAAATAAGGGATCTTATCTTTCAAACCCTCAGCATAAGTGTTGCAGAACTCTTCATATTTTTCGAATTCTGCTTTACCCACTTCCATCATTTGTTCTCTGAGATCTATATTATTTCTTGTTTTTCTGATTATGTCCCTTTTTCTTTTATCCCAAGCTTTAGGAGCGAGGATATCATCACAAGTTTCATCAAGGGTGGTATCCACCTGATAGATAAACTCCAATTTGTTCAAAGCAAGTTTTCTATCTTTTTTGGATTCATTCAGGATCTCTACCCATACCTTGGGATCTGATTCATCTGAAGAACATGAAACAAAAAGAAGATTTAACACAAACAATAATGAAAACAGTTTCTTAACCATAGGAAACAAACCTTTCAGACAATGGAAGAATTATTGAATAAACCATTACAAGGTAAAAGACTTTAAACAAATTTGCCCAGATAATACAATAACCAATTACCAAATTCCAGCTGAAATCAAAAAATATAACTATTCAGTTGCAAATAGTCTGTAAATCCAGGTTACACAGTTCGAATTTTAAAAAGGGAACTACAACCTGGATAGTCCCGGAATGGAAAAAGGATATACTGGGCGTTAATATATGCTTATCAGACCTTAGATGTCAACAAATAACCACGATAAAATTATCTACTAAAAGATACATTTTTACTTTTATCATCGCCTGGAATTTGTGTTATTCAAAGAGAAAGGAACTTACCACGACCCAGAGAAATAACTTTGCAGTCATAGTTGACACTATTTCAAGAAGTTATGACAAAACGGATGAGGGAGTCTTTTCTAATCGGTTAATGATTTTTTTGAAAGGGAAATCCCACAACTAAAGATCAAAACTGGCAAAATTCTATTTTGAATAAATAAAAAGGCAAAGACAAATTTATGCCATATGCAAAAGGATGGGAGGGAAAAAAAGACAAAAAAAAAGCCGCAAAAAGCGGCTTTTTTTTAAACTTGAAATAAGCTTACTCTGCTGCAGGTGTTGCAGGTGCTTCTTCTGTTGCAGGTGCTTCTTCTGTTTTAGTGGCTGTGCCGTCAGTTGTGGGGGGAGTTGGAGCTGTTTCGGTGGCTGTGCCGTCAGTAGTGGTAGTAGTAGTGGTGGTGGTGGTAGTAGTGGCATCATCACCTGTAGTTTCTGTACCATCGTCAGTTGGCTCAGTGGTGTTTTCACCGTTATCAGGGGTGGTATTTCCATCTTTTTTATCGCATGCGGCAAAACCAAATGTAAATACAGTTACAACGAGAATAGCTAATAATTTTTTCATAATCAAAATTCCTTTCTGTTCAATTAAATAATACTTTTAAATTTAGTATTGAGTGAAACTTAGTAA
>JAQICJ010000262.1 GCA_027858615.1 Deltaproteobacteria bacterium | reverse complement strand
GGATCACAGCTCTGGGGATTGCCGTCCATACAATTTTGGACTGTGTGTTCACAAACTCCCTGACCACAGGTGGTGCTGCCCATATCATCAACACTTCCGTTGCAATCGTCATCAAGACTGTTGCAGGTTTCAACTGAAGGGATAACCTCACCACTGCAAGTATTCCAGGAACCTGTCAAACAAGTCTGGCTGCCAGCTATGCAAACACCAATACCCTGTGTACCTGCTGGACCTGTATAACAACTTTGAGACATTTCTTCATCAATCTGTCCATCACAATCATCATCATCATTATTGCACAGCTCTAGAACTGGAGTTATTTCACCTTGGCAAACACCCCAACTGCCTGCACTACATAAAGATGTTCCTGATGTACATCTGCCGGTGCAATCGTAATTACCTGAACCGGGAGGATCTTCAACACAGCCACTTGCACCCAAGTAGCAATTTCTAGCCAGACCGTCATCAATACTGCCATTACAATCATCATCAATATTATTACAAGACTCAGAAGTTGCCCCTTCCATGGAATCACAACTCTGGTTGGCACCTCCAGAACAATTGTCTACAATGTGTTCACAGGCTCCAAGTCCGCAAGTGGTAGTCCCCAGACCTTCGTCTGTCTGACCGTTACAATCGTTATCAACCCCATCACAAACTTCAGTACCGGGAGTAATTGCCCCTTGACAACTTTCCCAGATGCCGGAAGAATTACATTGAGTAATACCTGGATAACAGATTCCCTCACAAACAAATGTAGCAGAACCGGGAGGATCTTCGACACAACCTGAAAAACCACCTGGATAACAATTCTGGGAAACTCCTTCATTTATCTGACCATCACAGTCGTTGTCCAGGGTATCACAGATTTCCGGTTCAGTTGTCTGAACTGCATTACAGGTATCCAGGCCGTCATCTTCACAACAAACTATACTGCCGCCGATACATTTGGAAATACCTTCTTCACATATTCCCAGTGAAGAACCACATAACTGACTGACAGCAGGATCGTCATACCCGTCTGCAGTAAGGGGATCTCCGTCATCGTCTATTCCATTACAGATTTCCGGAGGAGGTTCGCTGCAGGAAATACCGTCGTCGACCAGTCCGTTACAATCATCGTCAAGCTCATTGCAAACCTCACCTGTTGATGAAGAACCAGGAGCATCAATAAAACATTCCGTGGTGGTACCATCAGGGAAGCAGACATAATGCCCCGTTCCCCTGCAAATTCCAAGTAAACCGTTATCACATGAATCGCCAAGTTCCGGAAAATCTTCGTCGGCTACCCCATCGCAGTCATTATCAATTCCATCGCAAATTTCTGTTCTGATAGAGTCAGCTATGATGCCGGAAATGGCAGAAGTGATTTCATTTTGATCGTTGGCGGGAATCGGTTCGTCTGTTCCACCATTTTGGGCGATGGATCTGACACTTAACCATTGACTGGGATTGAGACCAAATCCGATAACATAAGTTTTGACTTCATAAACACAATGGCTGCCGTTGCAATTTCCTGATTCACATTGAGAATTTTGAGTGCAAGGCTCATTGAGGTTGGGAGTTGCCAGCAAATTGGCTGCTGCTGTTTGAGGATCGGTGCCACATTCTTCATCACCATCTGTCAGCAAAATTACTGAATATTGACGACAACCTCTGCGAGAATCATTGCCCAGATCCGTATTTGCCAGTTGATTATAAATATCCTGCAAAGCACCGCCCAAAGGGGTACCACCTACTGCTCTGATTTCAGGGTCGCTGCCGCTGCCCACAGGATTGCCCGGTGCTAATTCCGTGTGATCTATCCATTTTAAAATAGAATTTTCATTGTTGTCCCCTAGATAAACCAAAATATCAGCACCCTCCAGAGGAAGATCGGGATCAAAAGGATCTGTACACAGATGACCTCCGTTACCGGGATAAATACCTCCACAATAATTTATACAAACTGCATCGTGAGTTCCAGGAAGATCGTAATCCGGATACAAAGGATCGCTGAGATCACAAACCCGGCAATCGTCATCGACATGCCAAAGTCCTTCTCCCCCACTGCAAGATGTATTATCATCATCTTCATCATGGCACATGCAAAAATAGTTCTCCCCGCTACTCTGCTGAAAGCGAGCAAATCCCCATCTAACTTCTCCATAACCGTTGATAACAGAAATAAGGGCATCTTTGGCCATTTCCAGCCGACTTACCTGCCCCGAGTCACTTGGATGTTCAAGACTGCCGTCTCCATAAGTTGAAACCCCGAGAGGAGTTTCCAGCATACTTCCCGATGTATCGAGAATGATATAAATGGCGGGATTTAACTCATCCTGTGCCTGAACATTCTGAATTGAAAAAAAAGAAAAGAAAACTACAATGAGAAGAAAAGAAAATCGTTTCATATGCCAAAACTCCTAGCAAATTCTCGTTTCAGAATGAGGGCTATTGACTGGTAAAAAAACTTAACTCAGATGTGCCCAGTAACTTCATCGACAGAGTTGACACTATTTCAAGAAGTTAAAATAAAGCAGATGTGTAAAAATCTATACTCAAGGGCAACTGGCTATATAGTATACGACAAAACTCCTAAATTTTCTATTTATATTTTGACTAAAGTATTTATATCACTGAATATTCAATAGTATGCCAAAGGAATTATTATTTTTTATTTTCTGAAAAAAAAACAATATCAAATAAATTCTGATTTTTTTTGCCATCTGCGCCAACTATTCTATACTCCTGTGGATCATTTAATTTGTCCCTGAATTTCTAAAATGGAGTCAATTATGAAATGCCCAAAATGCAAAGAACAAAAACTGCAAACCAATAAACTTGAAAACATTGAAATAAATGAATGTCCCTCCTGCAACGGCATGTTTTTCGAAAAAGACGAATTGAGAAAAAGTAAAGATGCCATAGATCCCGATTTGAACTGGATGGATTTTTCCATCTGGAAACACAAAGATAAATTCAAAACAAATTCAGATGCAATTACCTGTCCCAAATGCCAAAAACAGATGGTAGCCATCGAATACGCCAATACTAAAATTGAAGTTGATTTTTGTCCCTCTTGCCTTTCAACCTGGCTGGACGGTGGAGAATTTGGCAAGATAATTTATGCTCTGGAAAAAGAATTAAAAACAATGTCATCTAAAGACTACATGAAAAACTCCCTGAAGCAGGCCAAAGAGTTGATAACAGGCGATGAAAAATTCATGTCGGAATGGAAAGATCTGTCCAATGTTTTAAGATTAATGACCTACAGAATCTTCACAGAAAATAAAACCGTCCGCAATACCGTAGATGCCATCAAAACAACCCCGATTAAATAGTTCCCGTCCAAAAACACCACTTCTGGGATGGGAACTAAATAGTTCCCGGGATTTTACCTTCTACTTAAAAATTAAAACAGGGGTTTACTTTCAAAGATCAGTGCTTAATTTGAAGAGCAATATATTATTTTTAATTACTTTATGGAGGTAAATTGAGAATGTCCAGAACTGAAAAGATTGAAATACACAGTAAAAACATCTTTCCGATCATAAAAAAGTGGCTCTATTCTGAAAGAGAAATTTTCCTGAGGGAATTGGTTTCCAACAGCATCGATGCAATCACCAAAATAAACATCCTTAAAAATAGAGAAAATATTGAAATCAAAGATGATGAATACAAGGTTAAAATTACCTTCTCCAAAGATAACAATACCATTTCCGTAGCTGACAACGGCCTGGGAATGACCGAAGCAGAAAGCAAAAAAAATCTGGGGCAGATAGCCTTCTCCGGTGCCGAAGAATTTGTGCAAAAATTCAAAGGGGACGATGATAATATTATTGGTCATTTCGGTCTGGGGTTCTATTCTTCATTTATGGTATCCTCAAAAGTAAGTGTAGATACTCTTTCCTATAACAAAGATGCCAAGCCTGTAAAATGGGAATGTGAGGGAGAACCTGAATATACTTTGGCCGAGGGTGAACGCAAAAAAAGAGGCACTACAGTAACCTTGCATATCACTGATGAAGAAAAAGAGTTCGTGGATAAATGGAAATTAAGAGATATATTAAGAACTTATTGTCGTTTTCTTCCTTATGCCATCTATCTTGAAGATGAGCAGATCAATCCAGATCCCCCTCTCTGGAAAAAAACTGCATCTGAAATAGAAGAACAGGAATACCTGGACTTCTACAAAAAAATCTATCCAGGTGAAAGTGAACCTCATTTCTGGGTTCACATAAATGCTGATTATCCTTTCAAACTGGAAGGAATCCTCTATTTTCCCAAAATGAGCCAGCACGAAGAAATCAAGGCTGACAAACTGCAATTGTATTGCAA
>JAQICJ010000185.1 GCA_027858615.1 Deltaproteobacteria bacterium | reverse complement strand
TATTTGAATAATATGAAGAAAGAAACTAAAGTAGAATCAGATAACAATTATGAGGTACCCTTGAGTCTTCACCAGAGATCATTCTGTTTTCCCTACAATAGTCAACAACGGCTTAAACTCATCCGTAAAAAACGGCAAAGGGGAAAACTGCCCGGCAGAATAGCTTCGCGGCCCAAACCTGCTGCAAGAGAAAATTCGCTGTCAAAGCTGCAACAGAAACCCCTGCCCTTCCCCAGCAAATTCAATCAGGATGAAACTCGCAAACTGCACAATCGAATAGCCGCCCATATGCAAGGCAAACTCGATCTCACCATCACTGACAACCGCAGTTCGATTATTTCAGTAAAAAAGATCAAAGGGGTTCACAAAGTCAGAATTCATCATATGTTCCTCAAAGGCGATTTCTTTACTATCAAAGCGCTCGCTCGCTATATTGAAAATGCTGATGAAGCCAGTTCTCAGATTCTTGAAGAATATATCGACCGCAAAGAATACATGATCAGGGAAGCTCCTCCCATAAAGAACAAGCCCTCAATCAGAACTCAGGGCAATTATCACAACCTCCAAAAAATATTTAACAAATTAAACAAAAAATATTTCAACAATAAAATCAAGGCCAAAATCACCTGGGGCAGGATCCTGTCTGGGATTCCCCGTCACCACAAAACTGTTAAAATGGGAACCTATTCGGTAGAAGACAAAATTATCCGTGTTCACTGCTCTCTCGATCGCAAATTTGTCCCGGAATTTTTTATTGAATCAATAATTTATCACGAAATGCTTCACCAGATATTTGGTGCTCCGGAAGTCAATGGACGTCGCCGATATCACACTCAGGAGTTCCACGAAGCTGAACGTAATTACGAGTTTTTCATCAAGGCCAAACGCTGGGAAAAAGAAAATATTACCCGCCTCCTTTACTTCTAAATCAAAATATCCTATCTCTATAGTATCATTTTCATCAAGTTTTAAATAGTTCCGATTAAACAGTTTGCAGATCTGATTTAAAACATTTTCCTACTGTTTCCAAACTGAGATTGCAAACTTGAATTAAAATTTCGGATTTTTGATTTTAGTTGCCAGTTTTGAACTGTGCACTGTTAACAGGAGAATATCAATGGAAAATAACTTCATCTCCTTCCTTGATTCACCCGATGGAGAAAAATACTTTGGCAGAATCAGAACTCTTCATTTTCTCGACAAAAGATGTGATGAACTCTGCCACAATTTGCCCCTTGAAACAAAAATCCCAAATTTGAAGGTTATTTCTCATTTTTCCGGCTGGGAATTTATCGACAAAAACAACCTCAACTGGCTCACTTCAACTGAATATGACGACAACAATATATGCAACGAGTTGAAACGCTACCCTCTTCCTGAAAATCTGGCCAAAAATCTCAAGAAATTTCTCCAGAACAGAGTTCCAGGTCCACTCGTGATCAGAGGAATTCTGAACAGTGAGGACATGGGTCTGCCTGCTGCTTATAAAATGTTTCAGCCCAGGTTCATCATGGATCCGCCGGCAAACCTGCAAACCAGATTCAGTGTTATATCCTCTGCAATCAAAAATATCTGGGCACAATCACTTTCAAAACTATCAAAAGCTTTTTTCAGAATCTTGACTTTACCCCACAAAGACCAGATGGCCACCATTATGATCTCCGAACCGGAGCTTCCCCATCGGGGCAGTTTTTATTATCCTGATCTTTCTGTTGTACTTTGGGCTGAAAACAAAAATTCTTTCCACGGTCTTTGTTCCGGGGGAATCTGGGATCCCGCCCACGGCAAATTTCCGGATCCGGTTGAATTCATACCTGGAGAAGCTATCAAGGTCGGGCCTGGAACTCTGCTGGCTTTTGATCCAAAAAAAGATAAATTGATCTCCATTTCCTGGCATTTGGCCAAAACTCACGGCACCAAAAACCTGCCCGTAATTACTGAAGACATGGCTGAAAAACACAAAACCAAAAAGAAGAAACAATACCTGGCAACTTCCGATTCAAATCTCAGTCGTTACACCAAAATTATCTGCCAAAGACTCTGGGATCAATTGCAAACTCCTTTCCGCCTGCTATTTTGTCTCCAACCTGAAATGAACAAGGGTAAAAATACAATCTATATCAATTCAATCAGAACCTTTACCCCGCCTTTCACCAAAACACCTTTTGCTTTTCCTGAAATTGTCAATATAAAACAGTTTTTCAACAGTAAAGAAGTTCTGGGAACCGGCAGTGGCATTATCAGATACTTAATCCACCTTAAAAGCGACTCCCTCCTTGCCCGCAAACAGCTCAAACACTTGCTTCAATATCTGCATTGCAAAGGATATGGAGCTTTATTGGCAGTTAAAGATATAAAAGCCTTGAACAACAGCTCCATGGCAAAATTGCTGAAACACCCCGCCATTACGGTTATCTATTCTGAAAATTCACCCTCCGATAGTTGGACCGGAGATATACCTGTAATTGTATCCCCCTTGAATAAATTAAACCTTTCTTCTTCGAAATTACTGAAAATTAACGATTATGAAAACAAGAATGAATTTACAATTCATACAGCTCCCAATCCAATACTGGTAACGATAGACCAGAAAGCCGGAAGAGGAATGGGTTGGTTTTAAAGAATTTTGTTGATGATCTGTTTCCCCATTTTATCTATATCAAGGGTTGATGAATAGATTCCTTCTACTCCCAGTTCTCTGTAGATAAAAACCTTGGAGCTACTCCCGTCACCAATAAAAAGATAAATGGGAATTTTCAATTCACTCAAAATAGAACATAACTCCAAAAGGGAAAAATCAGAGCGCTCGATCACTATGATGGCATCAGGCTTTTCACTGAAAGCTAAATCAATGCCGTTTTTATAATCCCGAATAAGAGCAACTTCAATGATTGCACCCAACTGAGAAAAAAAATCATTAATTTTTGCTCCTGTTTTGCCGTCATCAAAAACCAGCACCATCTGCTGTTTTCGCTGAATTTTGCTCTGGGGCATCCTGGCATTGAGTAGATCTTTTTTGAACTCCTTACAGCTTTGATATCTGTTTTCAGGATTCTTGGCCATCGCTTTATTGATGATGCGCTCAACATAAATGGGAAGTTCAGGGCGTTTTTCCAAAATACTGGGGACGGGAGATGACAAATGCTTGGAAAGAAGTTGAACTACATTGTTGCTGTAATAAGGAGGCTGCCCCGAAAGCATTTCATAAAACACGCAGCCAACTGCATAGATATCGGAGAGATTGGCAAATTCCAGGTGTTCCTTCCCTGATTTGATTCTTTCGGGGGCCAAATAAAGAGGAGTTCCCTCGACGTATTTATGGTCATCGTAAGAAGAAGTCAATGAGGTGAGACCGAAGTCTGTAAGGGCAATATGGTAATCTTCTTTGGAGATCAAAACATTGCCGGGTTTAACATCCCTGTGGGCGATTCCTTTGTTGTGAACAGCACTGAGTCCACTGCAGATCTGTGATATCAAGCCGATGGCAACATCAAGAGAAAGAAATTTGTCGTCGCTTTGGTAAAAATCCTGTAAAAAAACTTCCAGAGTCTGTCCGGCAATATACTCCATGACAAAATAGTAATAACCGTCTTTTTCGCCAAAAGAGAAGATTTGAACAACATTGAGATGCTTTATGGTGGCCATGGTAATGGCTTCCTGGCGGAACTTTTTGATGTGATCCCGGTTATGCATGGCATTAGTTCTGAGAACCTTGATAGCCACATGCCTCTGCAGGAAAAGATCGTACCCGAGATATACTACTCCGGCGGCACCCATTCCCACAAGCTTTTCCAGACGAAATTTATTTTCCAGTACCGTACCTACTGGAAAAGGAGTTTCTTTCATAAAATTACCCTGACAAATTTGATAATAAACCCAAGTTATCTGACAACTGAATTACAGGATTTTTTTGTAATTGGACTGTTCATACTTTTTGATTGTAGCAAAAAAAGTATTAAATATTAACCGAAATTTTGTATTAAGAACTAAAAAAATATCTGCAAACCCACTTTGCCTTCAAAACCGAATCCACTAAGTTTTGCACTATTAAAAGAACTTTCTTCAGCCTCGCCGCCAAAAAGATAATTGAATCTGCAACCTGCTATCAGGGCAAAATATGAGTTCAACGGCACCCCAATGCTCAGGTCCAACAATCCACCATAATAATTGCCGATACTGAGATCCTGAGTATTCCGATGGTGATAATAAAATCCAACACCTGAAATCAGAAATAGTTTTGGGTTAACAAGATGATAATAGTTTAATCCCCCTGAAATTGTTGCTTCCACAATTCTGTAGCCAAACTCATCCTGTTGTTGATCATAACTGGAATAGGAAAAGTCTGTAAACAAACTCAATGATTCCACAATAAAATAACTCAAGTTTGCCGAAAATCCCATGGTAGATATTTTGCGATCAAAATCATATTCATCACCTGATTCCAATTCATAATCAAGATTTTTTTGAGAGTAACTAAATCCGAAACCTGCACTGAAAACACCCTGTGCAAATTTTGATTTGTAAGAGAATGAATTTTTATCAAAAACCGGTTTCTCCTTTGTTTTTTCAACTGTTTCCGGTTTTTGGGCTTTATTTGCAAAAACCTTTTGCGGAGCTGTATTTAAAAATAGAAAAAAAGCACAGATAATAACCACAATGGGGTGAACAGACATAATTAAACTCCTGAAAAATTTTGATTCGGTTGCAGTGATCATAGATGAATCTAACTTCAAAAATTATAATAACAGACTATATTAGTAAAGTCACTTCTACTTGTAAACCTGAGTACAAGCGGATAATTTTAGCCAAATCCCTTTATTCTGTTCAATTTCGGGCGCATTCCATGAATAAAGTTGAAAAAACAAAAATGAATTATCAAAATCGTTGCTTTTTCTGTTGATTCTGTTAATTCAATTTTCCTGTCTGAATTTCAGGATATTTCCTCAGAACTTCGCAAGAACAGGAAATTTCTCAAAAGGCAATTATCACTTGCCGGGCGTTTTGGAAAAATGTCCGGATTTCAGGAATCTCACAAAAAGTATCACTCCCATGGCTGCACTGACCAGTTCTTAACTCTACAAGAAAATCTTATCAGTTGGCAGAGGTTGTCAAACCCATCTTTGCAGCCGGCAAGGACAAAAGAAACATGAAATTCAATGAAAACATTAGAAATATAGCCATCATAGCCCATGTTGACCATGGAAAAACCACCCTCATCGATAATATGTTCAGCCAAAGTGGAATTTTCAGATCCAATCAGAATGAACCGGACCGGGTTATGGATAATATGGATCTGGAAAAAGAAAGAGGCATCACCATCGCTGCCAAAAATTGCTCCGTTGTCTGGAATGATGTGAAGATAAATATTATTGACACTCCGGGCCATGCTGATTTTGGCGGAGAAGTTGAACGGGCTCTTTCCATGGCCGATGGTGCTGTAGTGCTGGTAGACGCCTCCGAAGGTCCCCTGCCCCAGACCCGGTTTGTCCTTGATAAAGCCCTCGAACAGAATCTGGAACTAATTGTTGTAATCAACAAAGTTGATCGTAAAGATAGCCGCACTGCCGAAGTACTCAATGAAATCCATGATCTTTTTATTGATCTCAACGCTACTGAAGAACAACTGGAATTTACCCCTCTTTACGCCATCGGCAAAGACGGACAAATTTCAAAAACCCCTGATAAAATGGAAGATAATCTTTTCCTTCTGTTTGACACCATCCTGGAAAAAGTTCCCCCTCCAACCCATGATGAAAATGCACCTTTCCAGATGCTGGTTTCCGATCTCGGATACAATGATTATCTGGGACGACTTGCCATCGGCAAAATCGCCAACGGCTCAGCCCGAGCCAATGATGATCTGATCTGTATGGGCAAAGAAGAAACCAATCCTCTGAGAATCTCCAAGCTCCAAACTTACAAAGGAACCGAGATCTCCACTGTGGAAAAAGCCCAGGCAGGAGAAATAATTGTGTTGGCGGGAATCGAAGATGTAAATATTGGAGATACAATTTGTCATCGGGATGAACCGGTGGCACTCAAGAGAATCAGGGTTGATGAACCCACTGTCCATGTGTTGTTCACAACCAACAAAGGTCCCTACAAAGGGACCGAAGGAAAATATGTACAATCAAGCAAATTGCGCGAGCGCCTTTTCAAGGAAACTTTGCTCAACGTAGCCATCCAAGTGGAGGAAACTGAAGAAAAAGACAGTTTTCTGGTTAAAGGCCGGGGAGAATTTCAAATGGTTATCCTGATGGAAACCATGCGGCGAGAAGGATATGAATTCTGTGTAGGCAGACCGGAAGTCAATTTCCACCATGAAAATGGCCAGAAGCTTGAACCCATCAAAAACCTGATAATAGACTGTCCTGAAGAACATATGGGAATAGTCACCGAAAAATTGATGAAACGAAAAGGGCAGTTGGTCAAGGTGGAAAACAACGGAGAAAGGGTAAAGATTGAATTCTCCATTCCGGCTCGTTCCCTGATTGGTTATCGTGACACTTTCCTCACTGATACCAAAGGTGCCGGCATCATGAACTCCTGGTACAAAGGATATGAAGAATACAGGGGGGATTTTACCACCAGATTCAGTGGCTCCATAGTGGCTGACAGAATGGGAAAAGCCATTCCCTACGCCATTTATAATCTCGAACCCCGGGGAATTATGTTTGTAGAACCGGGAGATCTTGTTTACGAGGGGATGGTTGTGGGGGAACACAACCGCTTTAATGATCTCAATGTCAATATCTGCAAGGAAAAGAAACTGACTAATATCAGAGCTGCCGGCAAAGACGACAATGTGGTGGTCACCAAGATCAAGCCGATGACCCTGGAAAAAGCGATCACTTTTATCAAATATGATGAACTGGTAGAAGTTACTCCCCAATCAATCCGCCTGCGCAAAACAGTTCTGTCTGCCCAAAAACGCCACAACATTTCCGGACAGAAAAAGAAAAATTCCTGATTAGTTTATATTCCTGATTAGTTCAAAATGAAGGGGGAAAATAGAGATTTGTTTTACGCAAAAGGGAAGTGTCAGCAAAAATTTCATCGGTTCGACCATCTCCTTCGATCCGACCCCGGTGCATTACCACTGTTCTGGTGCAGATTTGCCGCAACAGTTGGAAATTGTGGGAAACGATGATCACTGCTCCAGCAAAATTGTTGAGGATTTCGATTATTCTCAGTTTACCGCCGGGATCCAGACCGGCAAAGGGTTCATCAAGAACCAGAATCTCAGGTTCCATCACCAGGACTGTAGCAATAGCGGCCCGTTTTTTTTCGCCCATGCTCAACTGAGCTGGATTTCTGTTTTCAAATCCTGCTAATCCCACTTTTTCAAGAATATTTGCAATTTTTTCTCTTCTGCTTTCTTTGTCGAAACCAAGGTTTTTCAAACCGAAGCCAATGTCTTCGGCTATGGTGTTGCAAAATAGTTGATCATCGGCACTTTGAAAAACCAGCCCCACCTTCTGTCTGATCTTTGGGAAATTTTTCTTTTCCAAAGGCAACCCACCAATAGCAATACTTTTATTTTCCCCCATAATTCCATTTAGATGATAGATCAAAGTGGACTTGCCCGCTCCGTTTTCTCCAATCAGAGCGAGCTTTTCCCCTTGATTGATTTCAAGACTAATATTGTCCAGAACCCTGCCCGAATCGGTTCCACCCTTCTCCACTTTCTGCCAATTGCTGAAATCGCTTTGAATAAAAGAAAAATTAAGGTTTCTGATGGTGATGACTTTTTTCATGACAGCCAAAATACTCCAAAAATGAGGAAAGATAATAAAATATACAAAAAATCCACTCTGTTGAATTTGAGTTCAACAAAAGAATAATCTCCTTTGAATCCTCTAGACAGCATCGCCTGGTAAACTCTCTCACTGCGATTATAACTGCGCAAAAATAAAGAACCTACCATTGAACCCATAAAACCGACCTGCCAGAACCATTTTCCCTGAAATCCTCTGGCCACGGCGGCTCTTTTCATTCTGGAAAATTCTGCACTGATTATGAAAATATATCTGCGGGTAAAAGCAAACAAAGTCAAAAAAAGGGAGGGAACTTTAAACCAGGCCAAAGCAGCAAGAAAGCGGGAAAAAGAAGAAGAAAACTGCAAAAAAAACAAGGATGAAAAAGACAACAGTGCTTTGGAGTTGATAACAACGAATTTTTCCAGTCCCCCACTGTAAATTGTAAAATTAAAAAATTCATAGGCCTGTCCCTGCTGGTGAAAAAAAAGCAGAGCGATACTGGTGGAAACAGAAAAAGGAAGAACCAGGAGCATTTTTTTTAATCCCGGCCCTAATCCACCTGATAAAAGAAGTTGGATAAAAATAAAAGCAAAAGAAACAAATAAGCCCCGGCTCAATGAAAAAGGGAGCGACAGGGTATAGGAAATATGCAGAATTGTTGTCAGCAATTTGGCGCGAGAGTCCAAATTGAAAAAAAAAGAAGAAATCATAAAGTAGTAAAAATATATCCCAATCAGACAAATTTATACACCAGGAATATCTATTTTTTCAAGGGGAGGTGTCAGTCTGATTTGATTTTCTTGAAAATCCACAGGGAACCCGAAGCAAAAGCAAAAACCAATATTGTTCCGGATACACCTGCCAGACCGTTTTTTAAAAATTCGGTATCAGTTGCCGGAAAAGAATAATCAGGTATTGGGGCAAGTTTGTTTTCTTGAGCTCTTTCTTTAAATTTATGTTCGATTGCAACCCGCTCCAGTCCATCTGGTAAAGGTGAAGCGAAAAAAGAAACAACCCCGGCCAGAATAAGAGAAATAATCAAAATTCCCAGATAAATGGGCAAACTGGATTTTTCTTTATTTGTTTCGCTCATAATAAGCCTCCCACAATTTTACCAGATCTGGACGAACATTGAACAATCCGGAGAGAGCAAAAAAGGTAATCACTGCTTCACCTGCTCCTATCAGGAGATGAGAAGAGCCCATGGCAACCACACCTATTTTTAGAGGAATCACTCCGCTGATCCATAACTCCACAGCTACCATCAGTGAACTAAAAACAACTGAAAACCAGGCGAAAAAAGCTGCCATCACGAGAAAAGACTTTTTTCCAGCTTTAAAGTAGTTCAAAGATAAATTGAAGAGGAATAGAGGCACAATACCAGCAAAAAATCCCATATTTACCATATTTGTACCCAAGACGCTGATGCCGCCGTCACCAAAACCAAGACACTGGATAGCAAGTACCAGGGATATAACCAGAAAACCGTTGAAGGGACCTAGTACGACCCCGGCAAAAAAAGCTCCCAGAAAATGACCGCTGGTCCCGGCTGCAACAGGGAAATTGAGCATTTGCGCAGAAAAAAGAAAGGCAGCAATCACTCCAAAAAGGGGAATTGTTTTTTCCTCAAGTTTGAGGGAGAGCTTTCTCAGACCATATCCAAGCAGACTGAAACTGAGAAAAGCCGAACCAATATTTACTGCTGGTGAAATAAAACCGTCTGGAATATGCATGAACCCTTTTTAACAGATTCCAAATGAAAGTAAAGCTCGATATTACACTTTTAATTTTTGTAATAACCCCTGTGAAATTAACAACAAAAGATGGTAATCAGGCGGAAAAATTTTCGGAAATAGTGTAAACTAAGCCCAGTCTGGAAATTTCGGTCAAAAAGCGATTTTCATTCAAACATCCTTCGGGAGGGAAAACTCCCTTTTCATAAACCTCTCCCCGAGCCAGAGCGAAAGCTCCTGTAGCAACCGACAGAGCAACCAGAGAAGCGAAATAATCCACAGCATCCATTTGAACTGCCACATTAACCCCGTTGCGTTGTCCTTTCACTCTCACCTGTAAAGCCACTTTGCCATTTAAAACCGACTTCATGGAAAAAAACTGTCCAGTTTTATATAAAAGACCGGAAATAGTATTTCTGGGAGAAACATCTTTGGTGAGACCGCTGTATCTGCTGTATTTGATGGATTTCTGGATCCAGTTGGGAATTATTGCTCCTTTGACGTTGATGTTTTCTACGGAGATATATTCGGGAAGAGTTATTATTTCAGGGCTGCCTATCTGAGAAACTTCCATCTCGCCGAAAGGCCAGGCAAATATTGTTTGCTGGGCTTCACTGAAAAGGGGAACCAGAAACCTGAGACCGTTGCGATAAACAGAGGTTTTTTCGTTGGCCAGATAGAGAAAGTGGTCCAATTGAGCTTTACCTGCCTGATGGAGAATATCTCCAGTCCAATTAATATCTATGCTGGTAATTGTATCGAGTTTCTGGATGGATTTGAGAACAAAAAGATTACTGAGCCCGGGAGAAAAACCCAACCCGGTGAGAAAAGAGACTTTTCTTTCTTTGGCGTAGGAATCAAGAGCCAGGATCCCAGGCATTGATGAAGAATCGTTGCACAGATCAATACCATCAACCCCACTGTCTATAATGGCTTTGGCCATTAAAATACCATAACGGTAATGAGGCCCCACACAATTTATTGCTATTTTGCAATGAGAAACAGCTCTTTGAATGGAAGCTACATTGAAAGCATCAATTTTGATGTATTCCAATCTTTCCTGTTGTCCAGGAAATACCAATTCTGGATCTTTGTCGATACGATCGGCCACCACAACTTCTTTATCAGAATTGGCAAGGATTTTTGCTACCACCTTGCGGCCAATAGTTCCAAATCCTCCAAGAACACAAATTTTCATAAAACTCCATTATCTGCACTGAGCAATTAAATTCTGATTAATTTTCTTCAAGGTGGTTCTTCCGATTAAAAATATGGGGGTGGATAAAAACCGCTAACCCCAGAAAAAGAACAACTCCTTGGAAATAAACAAATTCTTCCATGGAATCAACAACAAGGGGAACCTTATCCTCAAACAGAAAAAGTATAATCAAAAAAGGTGCAAAAAATATCTGATAACCAATCATCAGATTAGTTCCGCTTTTCAATAAAGAGTGACCTCTTTTCTTTCCCAAATATAGCATAAGAAAGAGAATTCCCAAAAAATATTTAAATACATCACTGACAAAAATTATATACCAGAGCTTTTCATAAAGCTCCGGCATCCATTTTATCGCAAATTTATAGTCGAGACCATTGGTTCGGAACCCAAAGCCCACAACCAGAATCAATATTGCCAGCAGAACAACAGGTATCGCTTTTAAAGCAGTCAAATTGACCAGAATGCCTTTTTCATCATATTTCTTGAAAATCCAAGCAAAAATACCCCCGGTGGCTGCCAGACCAAAAATCTGATAAACCTTATCCAATTCAAACTGATAAAGGTAAGGCAGCAACAGAGCAGTTCCGGAAAACACTACCACATCCTTGGGAAAAATTCTGAACAACCCCAGGGGAGTTGCCATAATAATCAGTAGTGCAATCATGACTCCCGCATAAAACAAAGGCGGCAAGGCAGCCAGATCAAGACTGAAACAAGTCAGTAGAAAAGCACCTGAAATCAGAAGAGGCAAGGTTCTGATATTGAGATTATCATGGTGAAGGGCATTAACAAAAACAGCCATCCAAACCGCAAGTTGGGACCAGATAATTTCCAACAGAGAACTTGAATCCAGAGGCATGAATTTAAAGTAGAAAATTCTGAAGTTCTCCACGAACATGAAGATCTGATTCGCGATGAATAAAATTCCAAACACAAACAGTCCCAGAAAAACTCGACGTTCCAGACTATCGAGTTTGCCATACACAACAAATCCGGTAACCAGGAGATAAAAAATCAAGAAAAAGGGAATTGCCCTGATTACTCCATAATAGTAAAGAGTCGGGTGATAGAGAAGAAACAGAAAAACCGTACTCAACCCCAAAGTTGCCAAAAGCTTGAAACTCAATTCTTTGGGGGAAAAGAAAAAATTGACCACGGCAAAAGCAAGTGCTGTCTGCAAAATATAAACAAAATAATAGTAACCTGTATTCCATTCATGGATCAAAATATCAAAATCACGATAAGTATAAGCCTTGACAAAGGCCAGCAGGATAAAAGGGATAATCAGCAGAATAGTTTTCAACTTGAAGTGGCGACAGAATAGATAGAGCATTGGTATCAAAAGCAGCAGTGGCAAATAAAAAGATTTGCCCAGATAGATCAGTGCGGCAGCAGCACTTAGAAAAAACAACCAGATAGTAACCGGTATTCGATTATTTTTTTTCAAGAAAAGGAAGAAAAATATGAAAGCAAGCAACATAATACAACCCAGAACAATTGCTTCCTTCCTGTTAATCTGAAATGAGTGGCTTTGCTTTTGGCGCTGCAAACTGAATAAATCGCTGTTGCCATAATCATTTTTGGCTTCTGAGGTAAAAGCCGACCAGTGCATCATTCCCTGGTAATCCTCATAGAAAGGGAGCCTGAACAAAACATTCAGGAAAAAAGAATGGGACTTGAGGGCAATATCAATCCGTTGGTTCTTCTTGATATCTGGCCCGCGATACATATAAAAAGTAGGTGTATCTGTATTGTAAGTATGTTGTCCCACATCATTGATTCCATGATCTCCAAAAATCAACAGAGTATCATCAGGACCAAGTGATTCCACCACTTCTTTTAAAATATCGTCCGATTCACGTAATTGATCTATATATTCATGTCCTTTGGCACCATAGGTTCTGCCCGCGTCATGGGCTCCCAGCAGATGGACGAGGCTAACATCGAATTTTTTTTCATTGAAATACTTGAGAGCCCTGCGGGTCAAATCCAACTGAGAAGCTCCCTTTTTATAGACGTATTTGGCAGCAAGCAAATCTCCGTAGAGAGTTTTGATAACATAATCTGAAACAGCTCCAACTTTATATCCCCTTGCTGCCATTTGATGGATCCAGGAATGTATATTCTTCGATTTTTTGGGATGAAAATCTTCCCCGAAGGACAAAAGAGAAGAACGATCAATGCCACTGAAGGCAGCTTCGACACAATGAACTGTCATATTGGTAAGGCATGGTTGTACCTTACCCCAGATACCTTCTTGCAAAAGAGAATTTAAAAAAGGCATTACTTCGGGATTAATGGCATATTTGAAACGGAAAGCATCTATAAAATAGATAAAAAGTCGATTGGAAGATTTTATTGGCTGTTCCCTTAATTTTTTCTGAATTTCAGCTGATTTTTCAATGTAGGGGTGAACAGGAAGCCTTCTTTTTCTGATTACAGCATCCACGAATACAGCCAGGGTCATGGAAAAAATAAAAAGCCAGAAAACCACATTGAAATTGTAGTTGTTTTCAACTTTTCTCAAGAATTCTTTAAATTTGCTTTGCATATTAAAAACCAGTCCGAAATAATCGGTATTATTGTGAAACAGTATTTTGTTTAATGTATTTTACCTGAATCATATTAGATTCTGCCACTCCACCAAGTTAACAGATTTATCTTTTTTTCCTTTCTTTTCAAATCTATTTTTTCTTTCCCCCCAAAAAGATCTACTGCAATAAGGTGTTTGCAATAATTTCCCCCTTTAAAATCAAGGCAGTCGCACTCCCTTTTGCAGACCCGATGGGCCTGTTTGCCTCCGCTGATAAAATATCCGGCTTCACCCTCTTTTTTAACTGAAAGCTCAAAGGCCCTCCTTAATCTGCCTTCTTCGTAATTACTACCAGCGTCAAAAACAGCCTTTTGTTCATATCGGGGAACTTTTTTTCGTTTTTCTTTGAGTACCGAGGCATCTCCCGGCCATCTTCTCGATAATTTTTGGGAAAATTTGAGTTGAAGCAACTCCCGGGGGGTTGCTTCAGACAAATTATCAAGAGAGCCAAGACCTGCAGTCAGCAATTTCTGAGCTCGAACCGGTCCAATGCCCTTGAGCAATAACAACTCTCTGGCCTCAGGGGTCAAACCATAAAGAAAACCACGAGCTCGGGCACAGAGGAATTTGAGCCCTGTTTTCCTTGCTTTGGTGTCAAAATCAGGGGGACCAAACTGAAAAATATCCTTCCGAAACCACCTCTCTACAGTACTGATGAAACGAAACAAATATTCACGCATATATTTCAATCTGGGAAAGTCAGTAATAATAGGGGAATCTTCCAAATCCCCTTCTCGGTAAAAATTTAGCAACCACAGTGTTTTAATAATACTCATAAAGCTTCGGGATGTTACTTTGAAGTCTTGCAAAAGCTCGAATCTTTTATTTTGCAGTAAATATGAGTTCAAGCGAGGCAAAATTGAATCTGCCACAAAATCAAGTTCTCTGAAATACAAAGGTACAGGTTCAATTTCGGGAGATAAAAGACCAAGTAGCAAAAAATCATCTTCGGTGATGTTGTATTGGAATTTAGTTATAACTGCTGAAAAATAAACCGGATTTAGAAAGGAATTCACCGCTGCTCGGGCTATGGTGGACAATTGAAGTCGCTGCTTCTTTTCTTTGAGAAAACCCCGATTGCAAGCAGCTTGCACAATTCTGGCAAAATCAGGTCTGCTACCCTGATGCCAGGCGAGAGTAGTCCTGAAATTTCTGCTCACCTCTGGGGCTGTTTTGGCAAAATTAAAACCAAGTTCATAGAAAAGGAAAGTCTCAAATTTTTCGTGCTGGAGTTGTGATTGAAGAGGAGGAAATTTTTTATCCAGGAGGGTTCCAGCTCGTCGATCATAGTTTGAAATAAAAACAATCCCCGCACCGGCACTATCCAATCCAGGTCGACCGGCTCTTCCCAGTCTCTGCCAAAAAGAACGGGGAGAAAGCAATTCCCAACTGTTCTTTTTTTTAAAATACAGGTCATAGAGAATCACTCTCTGCACCGGCAGATTCAAACCCATTTCCAAGGTAGGTGTGGCAAAGACAACTTCTGTTTCTCCTTTTCTCACCTGCTTTTCTACCTGTTCTCTTTTTTTATCTGATAATCCGGCGTGGTGAACACAGGTTGAAATTCCCTCGGCGGCAAAATCTGCAGCCAGCTTGTCAACCCTGTTGCGCGAATGAACAAAAACCAGAGTTCTCATGGGCTGATCACGGCACAAAGCCAATAAGCGCGAATACTTTTCACCGGAATGATAACGCTCTATTTCAATTTCAAGGGGAACAGGACGATGATCATCATAAAGCCAGGCCGCCTGCAACCACTTGAGCAAATCCAGATCCTTGCCCGTAGTAGCACTCATTGCCCATATTCTCAGAAAGGGATTGAGCCTGAGCAACCAGGAAATGGTCAACTCGTAATTAAAGCCACGGGAAAAAGATTCCAGCAGGTGAATTTCATCAAATATTGCAATTTCCACCTTTGCCAGCCAGGAAAGATTTCTTCTCCAGTTGGAAATAATTCTCATCAAACTTTCACAGGTAATAATAATCAGATCCGCTCTGGCAAAAACAGGTCCCAGTTTTTTCCCGCCTGTAACCAGTTTCAGATTTTCAAACTCACTTTTGTTTTTTTGGTAAAGCTCATTGGCTTGAGCCCTCAGAGGAGTTACAAATAAAGATTTGTGGCAAGATTTGAGCTTTTTCAGGGCTAAAGTTGTCTTGCCCGAACCTGTGGGAGCATTTACCACCCAGGAAAAAGGCAGTTCAAACATCTTGGTACTGCTTGCAGCCTGGAACAAGGGGAATTTGGCATTATCCATTCATATTTGCCCCGATATTTGATTTTAAAGTGGGAAAACTGTTGAGAACCACTAGAATTTGATAGTAGTAAAGCCGTGGAAGGTCATATTTTTACCATCGCTGCCGACAGTATATTCAGTATCGAGTCTGCTGGCACCGAGTCCGAAAATAACTGGTCCCAACTTGTAAGTAAGTCCTCCGTAGATAATTCGATTGGAACTGCGATTAGAGGTAGTAAGATCATCTTCATCCACGTTGTTGATGCCGTAGCCTCCCATGAAGCCGAAACCACAAGGAAACAAAACTTTGAGGTCAGCAAAATAGCCAATGGATTTTATGGGGTTGGCATCGGTAATAACTCCGCTTTCCCTCACAAAATCAAAAGTCTGTATAATTCCGCCCCAATACATACCAATGGCTTGTCCCATGTGGTATTCGAAAGTTCCCTGAATTTTAACTTTGTTGATGCTGTAGTTGAGTTTAGCGTCAACTGCGAAGAAATAAGAATCAAGTTGAGCAGAATCTGCATTTTCAAGATTGGTAATAGCTTCTTCATTGTTATGAACATCATCATGAGCTGTCAGATCAAGTCTTTGCCAGGAACCACTGACCCCGATGGAACTCCATTCGGATCCGGGAAGTTTGAAACCGGCCCCAAGTCTGGCCTGAAAAACCGGAAACTTGCTGAATTCACCAATTCCTCCATCGTTAACTTGTGCTGTTTTGGGACCGTCGCCTCCCATGGAATTACCTGCGGAAGCAGCCGCTTCCAGTCGAAGATGGCGGTTGAAGGAGTGTTTGTAATCGGCCTTGATTTGGGGATAACGCATCCAGATATTTCCCTGACCCCAAAGGTTGAAAATTTCCATGGTGGCGGAAAAATTGGGAGCGGCTACCATCCAGTCATTACCGGCTCGCAGGGTCAGTCCGGAATTTTTTAACTCGAGATAAGCAAGTCTCATTCTGAGTTGAGATTGTCTGATGGAAGTACTGGATTCTGGCAAATTACCGTAAAAATCTATTTCATAGAGCGCTGAAGGTTTCCAGTTGCCGAGTCGGGGAGCCATAAAATTTGCTCTCAAACGGGTTGCCCTGGCGCTGAAGGAAAGATTTCCACCCCGGGATTGATCTTCCGGATAAGCAAAACCTGGAGAATCAAGCATGAAAACACCTTCGGTATTGTAAATAGCGTCCAGACGGACAAAACCACCCAATTCCAGTCTCCAGCCTTTTTTGCCTATTGAGATTCCTTTTCTCGGGTTATAAACCTTGTGATGGCTTACTCTGGCTTCCACCCTGATTTTGGTGTCTTTTTTGTGAGTTTCTTTGGCAACTTTGTCAATTTCCTTAGTTTTCTTGTCATCACTTTCTTTTTTCTCTTTATCTTTGGGTCTTTTTACAGCCAGGGGCACTGGCCGCACAGGCTTGACCGGGGTTGCCGGAGGCTGGTCAATGGAAGAAGCATCTTTGCTAACTTCAGTTTTTGTTGTCTCCGCTTCAGTTCCATCTGCTTTTAACTTTTCATCGGACTTTTCGTCAGTTTTGACTTTGCTTTGATCTTTTTCACCGGTTTGGGGTTTATCCTGGGCTGATATATTGAATGATGCAAAAGATACAATCAGGAAAACAATTAGTTTTTTCATAAGAAACTCCCTGTAAAATTAACTGATAACTTTAAAAATAAACTTATAATTAACAAAATGATTTTGATTTATCATAATTAGCATTGTGTGTTTGGATTTAAAATTATTGAGATAAAATAGCAACAATTTTTTAATTTTTTTTCAGAAAATATACAGATGAAAAATCAATGAAGAAAATTTTGTAACTTAAAGGGTGGAAATTTGGTTGATAAAACCAGGCAAAGGGTGGGAAATATGTGGAACACAAAGTAAGAGAAAATCCAAAGTTTCCTGTTCAGAAAGGAATTACCAATCAGGTGATAGTATATTTAGTTCCCGTCCCAAAAATGGATGTCACCGTCTAGCGACGGAAATTGGATTAATCTGCTTTGTCATAACTTCTTGATATAGTGGCAACTATATCTTCAAAATTATTCCGTGCATCTCAATCCAATTTCTTCACCATCCAAAAACCCCACTTCTGGGACGGGAACTATTTAGTTCCCCAGGAAAAAACACCACTTCTGGGATAGAAACTATTTAGTTACCTTCCAGTTTTTTGCCGATTTTGGCAAGATCAACACCGGTAGCAGCTTTTACCTCTTCTACTATTTTGGCAGAATTGCCACCGAGGGAATTGCCTTCGGGAAGATAGGTACGTTGATCAACTTTGACCTGCTTGAGAACTTCCAGAGTTTTAGGCAGAATTTTTTCGAGTTTCTGGAGCAGGAAGATCTCTTTTCCATATTTCCCGGATGCTTTCCACTGGGTTATAATAGCTTTAAGGGCAGCGGCTTTGGCACGACCTTCTTCTATTTGCTGTGCAACAGCACCCTGAGCCTTGGAATGATCAGCCTCAGCTTTGGCTTTGGCAGGTTTGATAACATCGGCTTCCAATTGATGCTCGTTTTGAATATAGCGAGCTTTTTGCATTTCAAGTTCGGCCTCGGCCTTGGCAACCAAAGCTGCAACCTGGGCCTTTTCATCGGCAACAATGGCTGCTCTTCTTGTCTGGGCATCTTTCATGCGTTTGGCCAGTTCGGCTTCTACTGTTTTACGTCTTACCTGCACCTTGATTAATTCTTTTTCTTTTTTGTTGTCGATATCTCTCAAAGTTGCTTCAACCCAGTTTTCTGCTGTTGCCACCCTGGCGTTGCGCTGAGCTTCGGCATTTCTGATGCGACCTACTGAACTCAAATAACTAACCTTGTCCGAAACATTCTGGATTTTGAGAGTATCGAGAATCAGACCCAGCTTGGCCAGATCTTCATCAGCCTCATCCTGAAGTTCTTTGGCAAAACGCAGACGATCTTCATTAACCTCCTGTGGAGTAAGCTTGGCCAGAACCCCACGCAGGTTACCTTCGAGGGTTTCTCTGGCAATCCTGATAATATCAGAACGGGGACGTCCTAAAAATCTTTCGATGGCATTGCGGATGGTGGGTTCCTCGCCGGCAATCTTGACATTGGCAACCCCGGCAACGGCAAGGGGGATTGCTCCCTTGGCAAAGGCATCTTCAACTATAACTTCGATCATAATATTGGTAAGGTCCATGGAATCAACACTTTCAAAAAGTGGCATTCTGAAACCTTTACCTCCTTTGATAATTCTGTAACCGAGTTTTTTTCGATATTTTTTTCCATCTTTGGTTGTAATCAGAACTTTGCGATAACGCCCTGAAAATACTACGACCTTGTTGGGAGGGCAGATGTGAATAATATTTCTGACAATAAATATGAACATGACGACAAGTATGACAACGACGCCAACTAAAAAACTTACTGATGTTAACATAACCAAACCTCTATAAATCTGTCATGGCAGCTGTTTACAACAATTAAACCATGAAATTAAATTTATTAATACCTTCTTGAGGACAAAACACTCTTCTTGTTATCAGCAGAAAGCACACCCGGAATATCAATGCCGGTGATTTTCTTGAGTTCTTCCATTACTGCACTTATCATTGCTGGATAAGACTGAATATGATGTTTGAGAGTTTCACCATCTCCACCATCAAGGAGAACAACTTTTCCAAGATTAAGTGTTTTGACAGATTCCACAACTTCGTCGAGAATTTCTTCAATTTGCTGCAAGACATAAACATCTCGGGCAATATTACCGGCGTCTTTCCATACCTCATTGATGATCTCAAGAACCTTGGCTGTTGCTTCACCTTTTTTCTGCATGTAAACAGCTTCGCCAACAGCTTTGATTTCAGCAGCTTCCTTCTCTTTCTGGGCAGGAAGAATTTCTTCAACTTCACGTCGTTTTTCTTCGAGTTGGGCTCTTACTTTCTGCAAAACCTGCTCGGCTTCCGCCCTGGCCTGCTGAGCTGCAACTTTTGTTCTCTCTTCTTCCGAGGTAACTTTGGCCAGTTCATCATTGATAAAAGCATCAAGCTCATTTGTGGCCTGTTTGATAATCATCTCGGTTTCCTGAGCTCTTGCTTTGGCTTTACCTTGAGACTCTTCCTCAACATTACGGGAAGTTCTGTCGGCGTCAGACTCAGCCACATTGGACTTTTTCTTGATTTGCTCTATTTCCAGTTTACCGATGGCTTCGAGATAACCTTCGGAATCGGAAATTGACTGGATTTTAAAGTTATCCAATTGCAAACCCAATTTTTCAAAATCAGGGATTACTTCATCTTCTACTTTGCCGGCAAAACTGAGGCGATCTTCATTGATTTGCTCGGGAGTAAGAGTGGCCAGAACCCCACGCAAGTGCCCCTCAAGGGTTTCTTTGGCAACATGTTTAATTTGATCTTGGGGTTGTCCCAGGAAATGCTCAATTGCCGCATCAAGTACATTGATCTTTGAAGAAACTTTTACGTTGGCAATTGCAGTAACATCGATACTGATTCCACCTTTGGAAAAAGCTCCATCAACCTCGACCCCCACAGGCATTTCAGTGAGACTCATATAGGAAACTTCTTCAATAATGGGCCAGCGAAAAGCCCAACCTCCAATAACATAACGATACCCGCGAACTGTACCGTCAGGATACTTATGGTTTCTACCTGAAAAAATCAGGACCTGATTTGGCTTGCCGATATAGAAGAAAATTTTGATGATCATCATCAAAAAAATGTAAACAACTACTCCGGCGCCAATTCCAT
Source organism: Deltaproteobacteria bacterium (assembly GCA_027858615.1). Classification (GTDB taxonomy): domain Bacteria; phylum Myxococcota_A; class Polyangia; order HGW-17; family HGW-17; genus JAQICJ01. The sequence goes on along the minus strand of JAQICJ010000185.1, from coordinate 2,834 downwards.
ACAAAAATGGTGCAATATTCATGGGAACCTCCTGGACTGCAAATCTGATTCGAGTGTTTAGTGCAGATTATACCTGACAAACAAAACTCAGAACTCAGATTGATGACATTTCCGAGATTATTAACTGAAAGCTGTAACTTGTGAAAGAAGTTTACTTCGAATACAAGGGGAGCAACTCCGAAAAATTGTAAAAGAAGAAAAACTTGGGTCTCAACAATTACCATCTGTTTTGAGATGGAATTAGCTAAAAAATCTCTTTTGAACCAACAATTTTAATACTTGTAGAAAGCTGCAACATCATTTTTTTGAGAAATATGCAACTGTAATTTATTTTTTTCTGCCTGTGACTTTTACCTTGTTACCAAATATTTCGACAATGGTTACTTCTTCTCCGAGTTCATATTCCCCTTCATCACAGGTAGCAATTTTATCGATGATACTTCCTTTGAGAATTATTCTGACTTTACCCTTGTCATCAGGCTTAATGGGAAGAAGCACTCTGGCCGGGGAACCGATAATATCGGATTCGCTGACAGCCGAACTGACATTGCTGCGACTCATGTAACGGAAAAGGTGGGCAATTGAATATCCGGAAAAAATTCCCATGCCAATGGAAACAAAAAGGGTTATCACCCCATCACCTCTGATATAAGTGAGGCCTACACCTGTCAAACCAAAAAAGGCGATAAAAAAAGTCCAAAAACGGATGGATTTGATCAGAAAAAGAATATCAAGCATTCCCAAAGAAGCACCAGCATCAATACTGCCTTCACCTTCGATATCGCCTTGGATATCGCCGTTAAGACCACCACCTTCAACATCAAGATCTACACCGCCGCCAAGATCACCGTCAAAATCACCATCGAAATCACCGTCAAAATCACCATCACTATCCGAATCACCACCCAAAAAAGTGGTAAGAACAAGAAAAGCACCCCCCAAACCAAGTGCCAACCAATATATACCTATCATTAGAAATCCTTTTTTACCTGCAATTTGTAAAAATCAACCATTGCCACCTATTTTGCAATTTTAATTTCTGTCGGTGAGATATTCCCAATTTGATCAGATCTTGTCAAGCAAAAGAATAAATCAACTATTGTTCTTTCAGACCATATTTATATTCATCTAATTTCAGTCCATGAAATGATTCAAACTTATATTCCTTTTTGTTCCAAAGAGGCCAGTTCTTCCTGCAAGGCACGAACTCTCTTTTTACTTTTGTAGATCAGCAGTGGAATATACAAAGACCAGATACTAACCAGCAAAAACACCCCTAAACCGGGACCATACAAAAACATCTTTCCATCCATTGACTTGCGAATATTTCCCTTTTTACAGGAAAAACTTATCGAAGTACCATCATTAGTTGATCTGGTGGAACGAACAAATTCTCCATCACAGATTTTTTCACCCACAAATTGGGAAAGAGATGGAATAAAAATTATGGGGAAACCAATGGCAAAAATGCCAAGCATCAAAGCGACAAAATATCCCACACCTGCATATATTCTCCATTTGCCCTGTTTTTTGGAAATCTTCTGCTTCAAATCAAGTTTATTCCGATTGAATTTTTCTTTGGCCTCGCCCAATTTCTGTTGTTTTTGCCAATTTGCCCTCTCCTTTTCTTCTTTGATCAACCACTGTGGTTTTCCCTTGAAACGCACATACCAGTTTTTTGCTATTTTTACAGGATGCAATCTGTTCCAGACAGGATCAGGAATGTAAAATTCGCCGCCACAATATTCGCACTTGGTAAGTCGCTCCAATTCAACAGAAATCTTGAGAGCTCCACTGCAATTCGGGCAATTCATGGAAACAGGATCGAAATTAACAAGTGATTCCTCTGACAATACAGGACCTGCTTCAGTTCCGATTAATTTTAATTTCTGGTAACCTTCCAGCCAGGAAGGCACACTGCTTACAGAGTGGGCGGTCCCACAAGAATTACATTCAACACTGTCCCTGAACTCAATACTTCCGTCCAACTGCAATTGATTTTGACAATTGCTACACACTGGTTTACCTCGACCATAGGAAATCTTGAAAGTGTAACCATCCTGCACAAGGATAGAACTGTCCCTTTGAGCATCTCGCATGGAATAAGTATCTTTATCAACCATCAAAATGATGTTTCTCCAGATCTCACTGCTGAAATAATTCTCTTTCCGACAGGAATTGCAAACAATTTTTCTTTGGGGACCATTGAGAACAAGGGCAGAACCACAATAAGAACATTCAGTCAACACGCGAAAACTGCCAAACCTGAAATTTTCCATATAAACACCTCTTTTAACACAACAAATTAATTTATCTCCTTTTCTTACGCAAGAATAAAAACCAGACCAGGTCAAATTTCCCTTTCCACCCCCACTTCTTCCTGGTTTTTCCCAACCTGACCAGGTCAAGTTTTCTATTTTTTCTCCTTTCTTCCCAAAAGTCCAAAATTGTTCTCCACTATTTCTATTTCCGGCTATTTTGCCCACTTTTTTCTACTTTCCCCTCTTGTTTTTTGCTTTTTTTCCTGAAATTTACTGCCCAAAATACACTTATCCCGTCAAACGGGTGACCCCCCAAATTTTTTCTATCCCCAAGGGAACTAGTTAGTTCCCTTAAGCAAATTCCGGTAGTACCAGAGCCAACTGGTCTGCCTCGGCGCTGAAGTTGGTAACTACCCGCACCGGGTGTTCCCAAGCTAGTTTAAACGTGCCATAGGGAAACTTGATTTTGCGCCTGCCCCGCTTGTATTCAAGCCACCGCTGACGATAAGTAATTCGCCAGTTCTTGAGCCAGGCTTGACACTTGATACGTAATTCCAGATCATGACAAGCTAC
>JAQICJ010000020.1 GCA_027858615.1 Deltaproteobacteria bacterium | reverse complement strand
GATGATGACTCATCAAAAGCAAACTGTGGGTTTAACCATTTGAACCTGTGTCAAAACGAGGATTCCTGTGATAATGCAGGCGGCTATTGGAATGATGATTATTGCTATTTAAATGAAAACCTCATAGATGAACCCCCCACTGGAAACCCAGATGGAAATTGCACTATTCCAAGTCAGGCGGTATTAGTTGATACATCTTCACCTGATAACATAGTTGGAGATGGAACTCCGGATAGTTGCACCGGTCAGGCATTTGTCAACGCAGTAGCTCAAGGAGGAATAATTACTTTTGATTGCGGACCAGAACCAATCATCATAACTCTTGAGGAAACAGCTAAAATTTACAATGATACCGGACCGGAAATTGTAATTGACGGTGAAAATATGGTCACTCTGGATGGAGGGGGAGATCACCGCATATTGTATATGAATACATGTGATGAAAACCTTGTTTGGTTAACCAGTCATTGCCAGAACCAAGATGAGCCGCATCTGACCATACAAAACCTCACATTCATAAATGGTAACTCCACCGGAGAAGATCCGGCCGGGGGTGGAGCAATTTTTGTCCGCGGGGGCCGTTTTAAAGTCATAAATTCGCGTTTTTATAACAATCAGTGCGCTCCAACGGGTCCAGATGTCGGAGGGGGAGCAATAAGAACCCTGAGTCAATATGAAGATAAACCTGTTTATATTGTCAATTCAACTTTTGGAGGTCACGAAAACCTTGGAAACTTTTGTTCAAATGGTGCCGGGCTGAGTAGTATCGGGGTATCCTACAACGTTATCAATAGTCTTTTCACTCATAATAATGCCGTTGGCAATGGTGCAAATCCTGCTCAAGAAGGTACACCAGGAGGAGGAAGCGGCGGAGCAATATATAATGACGGAAATACATTTACTTTGGAACTTTGTGGCACAAAAATTACCAATAATCATGCCAATGAAGGCGGTGGTGCTATATTTTTCGTAAGTAATGACAGAACTGGCCATTTGATTATCCGCGACTCATTTTTAAGCAACAATCCTAGCGATGGATTCGAAACTTCCGGCTACCCCGGCATTTTTGTTCTTGCAGCTGAAGATCCAATAGTATCAAACTCCACCATAGAATAAAAATTGGTCAAAATTAAGGCAAAATATTTAAAAGCCCTCAGTTCAATTCAATAAAATTCTGTATAATCCAGAAATCAAATATTTGATTAAATTAATCATCATCGTAGCAAGACAATGACTATTTCTACCAATTGTATTCTGTGTAAACACAACAGCCTGCACTTATTTCACCAAGATAAAAACCGTAAATATTATCGTTGCGATCATTGCAAACTTGTTCAAGTTCCGAAAATTTATCATCTCAGCCTTGAAGAAGAAAAGAAACGTTATGATCTTCATGAAAATAATATTGATGATCCTCTGTATCGCAATTTTTTATCTAAACTTTCTTCTCAACTCCTACCACTGCTGCCTCAAAGTGCTGTCGGTTTTGATTTTGGCTGTGGACCAAGCCCTGCTCTGGCAGATATTTTTAATAGAGCCGGTTTTGAAATGGATATATTTGATGCCTTTTATTATCCAGACAAACTCTATTTAACCAAAAAATACAGTTTCATTACCAGTACTGAAGTTGTGGAACACCTCGCAAATCCAGGAAAAGAAATCGAAAAACTATGGGATTTATTACTGCCTCAAGGTTACTTGGCAATCATGACCGGAATGGTAATCAACAAAGCTCGATTTGAAAACTGGTCATACATAAGGGATCTTACCCATATATGTTTTTTCAGTCTTGAGACATTCAATTGGTTGACCCACCATCTTGAGGCTGAATTGGTCTTATCCACCCAAAACATTGTAATTTTGCAAAAGCCCGATCAATAGTACCAATCCTGAAACAAGTACCAAATAGCGCAACCCGGTTGGGGGTAATCATCCTCGTTGTGAGCAACCCGGTTGGGGAAAGCCCAAATCCCTATCTTCTCTTTTTGCAGGGACTGATGGAAAATCGCTGTTTTAATTTGCCTCTGGCCGTTCTTTCCACAAATACTTTTTTTCCATTATCCGGATCTATTTCCGAATAGTACATTACAGTGGAACGAGTCATTGGAATTGGAATAAAATCTTGAGCCTGCTCCAATGCCAGACCATTGCGTTCAAGATAAGACCGAACCGCTTTCATATCTTTCAATGTTGAACCGGGATGACTGGAGATCATATAAGGAATCAGAAAAAGCTTTTTATTTCCATATTTGCGAAAAAGCTTCAAAAAACGATTGAACACATGTTTCGGTGGTTTATGCATTAAAGAAAGTACGTGATTACAAACATGTTCAGGTGCTACTTTCATCTGGCCCGAAACATGACTCTGCAACAATTGTTTTAAATATTTCCTGTCTTCCACTGCCAAATCAAATCTAACTCCCGATGCTACAAACACATGATTTATTTCTGAGTTTTTTTCCAATTTTTTCCAGATTTCCAACATCTCTTTCTGGTCAAAAACCAAATTTTTGCATATCTCAGGGTAAAGGCAACTGTCTCGTTTACATCCCTTTTGTTTACCATTGATTTCACAATAAGTAGCGTACATATTAGCTGTAGGACCACCAATATCTGAAATCACCCCTTTGAATTCAGGATCCCGAATTAAAGCTTCTACTTCAGAAATTATTGAAACCTTGCTGCGTGACTGAACAATCATTCCCTGATGCATACCAAGCGCACAGAATGAACACCCGCCATAACATCCTCTATGAGAAATAATTGACCATTTAACAGTTAGTAAAGCAGGAATATCACCCTTGTACATCGGATGAGCTTTCCTGAGAAAAGGCAATTGAAAAATCTCATCCATCTCGTCGGTTGTCAATGGTTTTGCTGCCGGATTAGCCAACAGGTATCTATTTCCATGTTTTTGCACCAGTCTGTTTTCTGAACTGGAATTATTTGTTGAGTTATATATCAGATATGCCTTGATATATTCTTTTTTATCAGATTTAATCTGCTGATAAGAAGGCAAAAAAACAAGTTCCGTCAAATGAGCCAGTTCTTCTTTTTTTACAATCTGACACACTCCTCTTACCTGACAAACACCATCTTTATTTACCTTTGATTGAGCTTCCAAATATTTAGTAAGAGCCAAAATAGCCTTTTCAGCCATGCCATAGATCAGATAATCAGCCTTAGAATCGAAAAGAATACTTCTTCTGATTTTATCGCTCCAATAATCATAATGAGCAAAGCGCCTAATTGAAGCCTCAATCCCTCCCACCACTGTTGTTACACCTTTATAGGCAGATTTAACCAAGCTGGTATAAACCATGGTTGCCCGATTTGGTCTTTTACCGTGTTTTCCACTCTCAGAATAGGGATCATTGTGCCTTTTTTTCTTGTTGGCAGTGTAATGATGCAACATTGAGTCAATGTTACCTGCTGAAATACCAAAAAATAGTCTGGGGCGTCCTAAGATCTTTACACTTTCTTTTTTCTGCCAATGAGGCTGAGGAATAATGCCAACTTTATATCCTTTACTCTGCATATATCTGGCCAGCAGAGGAACTCCAAATGATGGGTGATCCACATAAGCATCACCTGAAATAAAAATTATATCAAGATAGGTCTTTTCAGAATTAAAATCATTCAAAGAAGCTAAAATTCCATTTTTTACCAGATCCTGAGTAGTTGCAGGAATAAATCGTGTACCAGCCATAAATCAGTAAGATCACTTTCTTCGTATATGAAGGCTAAAAACGCCCGGTTGGGGTTCATCGGCCTCGGTGCGAGCAACCCGGTTGGGGAATTAATAACTGGATTCACTTGAAAACTCAATATATTTACTTTTTCACTGCTTATCTCAACTTTCATCCCTCCAACCAAGCGCCAAATTCACCTAGAGCTGTAGAATGCAGCAGATACTGCTCATCAAATTCAAAGGCTCTTGTCCGAACTTCTCGCAATAATTCTTCAAGTGATAATTTATTGACATCTCCTTTGAACTTTTCGCCCAAATCTGAAACGTATCCCCACATATGAAGCAGGGAATTGTAAATCCCGCCTTTTTGCGGTCTCACCCTCAGAATTTGACTCAACTCCAAAGCCATCTCCTGAAAAAATTCCCAGCTTGAATTTGCAGCTGCTTTTTTGCCCACCTCCCGATAAAATTCTGTATTTCTGGCCATTACTGAATATTTATGCTGACTCCACAACTGTTGGACATTGTCAGGCAGCGGTATTCTGCCTGGCTTCTTTTCCGAATACTTCTTTTTCAAGATTTGAATTTGTTCAAATGGCTCATCTACAAACACATCTGGCCAGTCTGTACCTGATTCCACGTTGACAGGAGACTTTTCATTCATTCCCCTCAACTTCATTTCAGCAGCAATAAACTGATGTCGCTTTTGCAAAGCTCCGGCATGACCGACCCAGCGTTTGGTTTCAGGATGATTGGAATATCCTCCTGATTGCTTTTTCAAAACAGAAATCAACCCATGCAGCTCCGCATGCTCCCCCAACAAACTTTGATTATTCAAATACCCCGGATTAAGATCCCATATTCTCATTTTAACTCCACTTCTTTGTTAAATTTTGCTTTATACCTTGCAAAAACTCTATCCTGAGAGATAGTCTATCTCAATTAACATCAACTTTGTAAAGAAACTGCTCGGACATATTTTATCAAACAATTGTCCTTATCATTGAAAACTTAAATAGTTTCCATCCCAGAATGGAGGTTTTTGGATGGTGAAGAAGTTTGCCTCAGATGCGAGGAGTAACTTCGCAGACATAGTTGACACTATTTCAAGAAGTTACGACAAAGCAGATGAGGCAAAATTCCGTCGCCAGACGATTACATCCATTTTTGGGACGGGAACTAAATAGTTTCCATCCCAGAATGGAGGTTTTTGACTGGATAAGAAATTTGCCTCAGATGGACGGAGTAACTTTGCAAACATAGTGGATACTATTCCAAGAAGTTAAGGCAAAGCAGATGAGGCAAAATTCCGTGTTCAGAAGAATGCCTTTCTTTTGGGGATGGGAACTAAATACTTTGAAAGAACATAAATTTATCCGGCTCTTTACCCTGAATACATTCAACCAACCCGGTTGGGGTTTATCGGCATCGGTGTGGGCAACCCGGTTGGGGTATAATCACTGCAACCATTGCCTGTAACAAACACATATCCAAACGATATTGACATAAAAATTAATCTGATTAGTCTGCACCATGGATTATAAACCCTGTGCTTTCTGCAGAAATACATTCTATTCCCAAAGATTCTGCACCCAAGGAAAATCATGCAGATTATCATCTCTGTACTGGCAATAATGCTGCCCATTTTTCTGGGCTACTTCTTCAAACTGACCAAAATCTTCAACCGCAGCGACATTAATTCCATCAGGAAATTTGTGGTCAAGGTTACCGTCCCCTTCATAATTTTCAAAAATCTTTATACTTCCAATATGGAGACATTGAGTCAATTACTCCCTCTCTCTGTTAGTTTTATAGTGATGACAATTTTCTTCTCCCTGAGTGCTCACTTGGCCAGCCGCTTTCTCACCTCCAAAAGCAAAGAACAAAACGCCTATCTTTTTTCTGTATTCATGGGAAATTATGGCTATCTGGGCTGGGGAGTGATGGCCTACTTTTTTGGCCAGGCTGGATTTACCAGAGCTGTTTTCTTTTCCATGCTGTTCTGGCCGGTTTTTCTTATTTTCGGATTCGGCCTTGAATTCCTGAGCAATTCCAACGCCCGCCGCTCCAAAAAGAAAATCCTCGAAATCCTGCTCAAAAACGCCAGTGTCCCGATTGGTGTTTCCATCCTCGCTATTTTGCTCAATGTCATTGGATTTTCCATCAATAAAGTTGTGTGGGATCTCATTGTCAAATTCGCAGCCATCACCATTCCGGCAATACTGTTTACAATAGGACTCGACTTTCAACTAAAACTAGACTTCAATCACCTCAAGCTTATCCTCGTCGGTTCCGCCCACAGAGTTGTTTTCGGCTTTTTGATTGGCCTGCTTACACTTCTCATCAGTGGGTTCATTTTCAAGCTCGATCCTATTTCAGGACAAGTCATCCTCATGCAGTCAATCATGCCCACAGCAGTTCTCTCCACTTTTTTCGCTACTTATGTCAACCTTGATGAAAAAATTCAATCCGGCATCATCACCTTTTCCAATTTGCTTTCTCTGCTCACTATTCCGGCAGCTTTTTACCTGGTAAAAACATTCTTTTCCTGATTAATTTTCACAATACAACTTCAGTACTCAGGCAATAACCCCCATTCTGAATCGAACCTAACTACCGACCACTCCACAACAAATGCAAACCTCCCTCTACTTAAATGTATATTTGATTATGTGCAGACGATTCCTCAGCGCACTCGCAATTTACTGGCAAACAATCCGGCCACATTCCGTCGGCTCGTCACTGCCGTCTATACAATCCGGTTTGCCATCACAATAAGTGTTGGGAACAATAATTTCGCCATCGTCACAGATGAATTCTGTACAACCTTCCTCATCGCTGCCGTCGATACAATCAACCTGAGCATCGCATCTGCTACCGGGAAGGATTTCCTGCCCATTTTTGCAATTAAAAGCATATTCATCAAGACATCTTTGAGAACAATCCTGAAATTCCTGGGAATATTGAGCCGCTTCTACCCCACAAATAGCTGTATTGATAACATCGCATTCTTCCAAAGAAAAACAATAGAGCATACATTCATCAAAGGGATCAAGGCCTTGTGGCATGATGTATGTACCCGAAGTAAGAGACCCGCAACTTTCCAGTTTAAAATAATATTCTTCAAGATCTACTTCAAACTCGGTTTGCCGGCACCCCCCCCAAAACAAAACAAAGAATGTAATAAAAAATATATGCTTCACATTAACACCTGGAACCAAAACCTGAATTTACTGATAAATCATGAAAGAGTAAAAATCTACTTTTTCATTATAAATACGAACACCGGCCTTGCCGGTGAAAAAAACAGTATCTCCTGTTGCAAAGGTGTATTCTGTGTCTCCTTCGCCTCCATCTTCGTCTTTGTAGGTGCAGAACAAAATACCTGCGGCATCAACATAGGCTCTGACTCTGCGAAAAGCACTGTTGTTGTTAGTTGGGTTTGTAACATCACCTGAAGACAGCATGTACAATGAATTTTCAGATGGATCAAGCTCCCAAATCTCAATATCATTGTAACTTCTTTCGTAAGCACAGAATATCATCGAATCAAGAGAACCACCGGTAAATCTGATTGCCATGACCACCCCAGTCCAATTGTCACCCGACCTGTCATCTTCAGGATAGGAAAAGGTTGTTTCAACTGAATATTGATTCTGTGGTAAATTGTGGGAATGGATATATGTTCCAGAACCATCTCCTCGAATTTCATCTGGAGAATGATTCCAGTTACCCCCCCTTGAGTTCCACTGAGAGGGAGAATTCATAAATGAATCAAACACTGAGAAAGTGGAAAGTTCGCCGGGATTACCGGTTCTTTCACAAGCATCACCAACCCCGTCGCCATCAGTATCATCTTGATTTGAATTACTGTAGGTAGGACAATTGTCGCAATTATCATCAACCCCGTCTTCATCTTCGTCGTGATTGACCAAGCATCCTGCCAAATCAAAATCTTTGCAATCTGTCATACAAGCAAGCTGGCCCGAGCGGCAATCAAAATCAGCACAGGTTAGACCACCAAGAGCATCGCCGTCACAATCTTCACCACTGTCTATAGAACCATTGCCACAATTATGACAATCTGATTCATCGAAAGTACAATTGGAATTACATGCCAGGGCTCCATCTTCATATCCCAATGAACTGCAAGTTTCTCCACTAAAATCTGTACCATCACAATCTTCATTTCCTTCGACAATCTGATTACCACAACTGGCATTTATACAATTTGATGTATCAAAGGTGCAATCAACTCCACACAGCAATTCCCCTTCATCGAAATTCAAACTTTCACAGGTCTCGTCTCCCATATCATCTCTATCGCATTGTTCATTACCGTCTCTAACTTCATTGCCGCAAGTATGACACTGAGACTCGTCGAATGAATCACAATTTGCTCCACATGCAAGTATGCCTGCAAGATAATCCCTGGACTCACAAGTTTCACCATTGAGATTGGTACCATCACAGACTTCACCTGTTTCAACAATTCCATTACCACAAACCGGGCCGCTACCGCTGCAACCTGAATCCTCAAAGGACAAACAATTGGGAGCACATGCCAAAACACCTGAATCAAAACCTTGGGATTGACAATCTTCACCATTGAGCAATTCCCCGTCACAAACTTCACCGGAATCAAGAACTTCATTGCCACAACTATCTACATTATTGATATTATTGACGTTGTTGACATTGTTGACATTATTGGTGTTGTTGAGCCCTGCTTCGTCAAGACCACTGGGATCAAAACTGCAACCTGCAAAAACAAATGCCAATAAAAAGGCAAACCCTGTATTTTTTTTAAACTGTCTTAAACTCAATAATTTAAAAAAGAAGAGATGTTTTGAAATCATGATAAAGTGCTCCTTTACCAGTATTTTAGCAGAACAACCAAAGATTACAATTTGATTTTTTTTAACCCTTCGTTTTATAGTTTCCATCTTAATAGATTGTATCCAAAAATAGGTTTTTGGCGGCGGTGCGGGCAACCCGGTTAGGGGGTTTTGGTGGCCAGTGCAGGCAACCCGGTTGGGGTTTTTGGCGATGGGGCGAGCAACCCGGTTGGGGGTTTTTGGCGGCGGTGCGAGCAACCCGGTTGGGTTGGAATGCGGGATGTGAGAGACGAGTAGTTGGGCGAACTAGCAGAAATGATTGGATGAATTTAGTAGATTTTTTTTTGAACTTTAT
>JAQICJ010000126.1 GCA_027858615.1 Deltaproteobacteria bacterium | reverse complement strand
ACATTCCCCAAGTGCCAAACAAGGCCATGTTTTTATATTTAACTGATAGATAAGGAGAAACAACCATAACATCATCCATTTCTTCTATATCACTGTTCATCATCATGAATTCAACCATGAAATCAAAATATTTATGATTCAAGGAAAGGGCACCGCCATAGATCATATTTCGAATTGATTCACCTTCTCCATCTTCCTCTCCATCTGTTCCACCATAAAAATGAAGACCTAATTTTTCCACAAAACCCAACTTTGAATTAATCAGCGGAAAAACAGAAACACGGGCTTCCATCAGTAAATTGAAAATTTCTTCTCCGCCTGCGGTTTTTTTGTATCCGGTACCGTTGAATACACCCACCTGATAATTAAACATTTTTCCATAATTGCCCAGAACACTGAAACCAAGATCTGCACTGCTCATCAACTTGAAGTAATCCATACTGGATTTGAAAACATAGCGATAATTCATCACTTTGTCAGCATTTCCAACCCAGACTCTGGCCTGCTGACCAAACCTTAATTTGATGTTTTTTAAGGGTTTGAAATCCAAATAAGCATATTTGATATAACCGAAAAGAGGATCACTGCCGATATCTGTGGCGTCTCCCGTAAAACGACCAAAATCCAATGTTGCTCTGGCTGAGAATTTTTTGCTTATTTTGCTTTTGGCAGTTAGATACAAACGAGAGATATTAAAACCAGTCTCGTTAATATCGTTACCATCTACACTCTGGTCAGATGTATTGATGCTGAAATCTCCAAAAAACTTTCCTTTGAACTTCAGAGTAGGATATATTTTTTCAGTCAAAGATGATTGAGTTTTGGTTTTATTCTTTAATTCCACCTCATTGCTTTTTGAAACAGAGTTTGGTTCTTGAGCATAAACTGAAACTGAAAACAGCAACAAACCAAGAACAACAAAAAAATAAAGATTTCTTAAATTGAAAACCATAAGAATATTCCTTTTTTGTAAATTGTCTTATCAGCAGAACAAAATTGATATTTAATGTTTAACAAAAAAAAGTAGAATTTAAACTGAATTGGAAAGGAGGACAAAGAAAGTTAATTTCACAATAATTTATAATGGTTTTCCCAAATAAGTCCAATTTTTTGCCACCTGCTGCACTTCATGATATTTTCATCCTGTTATGATTGAAGTTAAAAATCTCCATAAATCTTTTCCAGAAAAACCAGGTTTAATTGACTGCATCTCCTTTCATATTTATCCCTGTACCCTCACTGTTTTCACCGGCAAATCCGGTTCGGGCAAAACCACTCTGCTTAAAATGATCAGGGGGGAAATTGCTCCAGATAAGGGGAGAATTAAAATAAATAACAAGGATATCAATCGATTGCGAAAAAAATCCATTAGGATCTTCAGACAAAAGACGGGTATTGTCTATCAGGAACCCAAATTACTCAATGATCGCAGTGTAGTTGAAAATATTGCTCTTCCCCTGAGAATTGCAGGTATTCACGGAACTGTGCTCAGAAACAGAGTAGAAAAGATGCTGGAACTTTTCAGCCTCACTCCTTTTGCCTTCACCTTTGCCGGCAAAATGAGCGGGGGGGAAAGACAGAAAATTTCCATTGCCAGGGCTCTGGTTTCGAGCCCTCAAATTTTGCTGCTTGATGAACCTGTTTCAGGACTGGATCCGGACAGCCAGGAAGAATTGGGCACCCTGATTCACTCTTTGCCCACAGAAGAAAACATCACTGTAATAGTTGCAACCCATAATTCAGCACTACTTGAGAATCTTGGAGTCCATGGAATTTTAACCTTGAAAAACGGAAAAATAATTTCAAAACCTCAAACAAACCCTGTTCAGTCTGTAAGTAAAGATTCAGAAATAATAATTTAGTCAAGTGCCTTTCCGAGGTTTATATGAAGTCCATAATTTACCAATTCAATCATGCCCTGCAAGAGTTGAAAAAAAGGCCGATAGCCAATCTGGTAGCTGTAGGTACAGTATCTCTGGCTCTTCTCCTGGCGGGGTTAATTTTTCTTGCCTCCCAGGTGGTTGGCTATATCGAAAACAACTGGGGTAATGGCGCCCTCGTGGCTGTTTATCTCGAAAATAATCTATCCCAAACTAAAATCGACCAGATAAAAAACAGGCTGAATAAAATGGAGGGTATATCATCGATAGAATACATCAGTCCGGCCCAAGCTCGCAAAAAACTGATCAAAGGACTTCAGAAAGATGCCTCGGTTATAAGAAAGATCGAAAATAATTTTTATCCCCAATCTCTGGAAATTGTAATCAAAGGAGAAAAAAGCCTCGTCAGTTCAACCCAGGAAAAAATCAAAAAACTCGATGGATTGGTGACAGGAATAACCGATATCCGAGATGTACAGAAATGGAACCGTAAAGTTGGCAATATCATACACATACTAACTTTTATCGGCATAATTGTCATGTCAATTGTTCTCTTTGCTTCAGGCTATGTAATCATGTCCACCATCAGATTGAACATAGAAAACAAAAAAGAAGAAATGCAGATTATCAAATTGATGGGAGCATCCCCAGGTTTTATCAAGGGTCCAATCCTTATCCATGGAATTATTCAGGGATTATTAGGAGCAGTGATAGCGTTCTTTCTCCTTTGGGGTTTCTCCATTTTTATTTTTCCATTTTTAAGCATTTTGGTGGGTTTTTCTCTCCCTGCCAGCGGCATTCCATTTTTTTTCAGTTATAACCAGGTAATCATTGGTCTGGGTCTGGCCGGATTAACCGGTTTTATTGCAGGTCAGGCAGCCCTTTCAACAGTTAAAATTTAAAAATTATATTTTATGGCAATGATCAAAATACTCATTCTTTTTTTACTGGCAAACAATTCTTCTCCCTGGGAAAAACTACATAATATTCTGGAAAAAGAAAAAAACGAACTGGAACAATTCGCCCGAATTCATCAGGAAAAAAGTAATATAAAACAGGCAATAATTCTGGCTTCAGAAGAAAAAATGAAGTTTTTCCGTCTCCGTGATCAGGCTGCTCTTAGAATCAAGCAATACCTTAAAATTATTAAAAATCGCAAAAAGCTGTTGAAAAAATATGTTGTTTCATTTTACAAATTGTCCCGTTCTTCCTGGGGAGATTCACTTCTTTCCCAAGTGCCAAAACCTGGTGATGTCAGCAAATCAATGGAAAATATAATTATCAGGGAATATAAAGAAATTAATCTCATCTCTTCTGATTTGAACCAACTTGAAATCCGCCTGAAAAAATTAAATAAATCTCTGGAACACATAGATTCCATGGTGGAAAAACTAAAATTGAAACAAAAAGATATCGAAACAAAAATAGACCAAAGCCGTTTTAAAATAGAAAAAATTAGAAAGGAACGCAGCAAATATCCCAGAACCATGTACGATAAAAACTGCTGGTCATTCTGGAAAAGAATTTCTGAAATCAACCGAAAATTTTATACTACTCAAACTCCTTTTCGACAAAAAAAAGGAGTTCTGGTAAAACCGGTTCCCGGGGTTTATTTATCCAACCATACTTTGAACAAAGGTGTATATATCAGTGCCAAACCCAACTCTGCAGTAAGAGCACCTGAGGCTGGGGTTATTAAATTTGCCGGCGAAATAGAAGGCTATGGCAAATCGATCCTGATTCAACACCGAGATTCATATTTTTCCTTGCTTGGAAGACTTGACAATATTACAGTAAAGGTTAATCAAGAAGTATCTCGCGCCCAAATTCTGGCAACTGCTGCCAGTTTGGGGAAAACTCCCTATGTTCCAGTTTATTACGAACTAAGAAAAGGAACCAGATTTCTGGACCCTAGAATATGGTTGAGGTAACCACATGAAAATACTAATCATTACAGCAATTGCAACATTATTATCCTTTAATCTTTCAGCCTGCAGCAAACCAGAAAAGAAAGAAAATACAACCCCTACTGAAGAAAATAATATTGAAACTCCTCCTCCCCGGGGTAAAGGACAATTGTCTCTTCCTCCCAAAACTCCAAAAGTTAAAGGTCCCCAACGCAATTACAAATCGAAAAAACACTCCAGATATCGCAAAAATCGCTATCGCAAATAAAACGATTAATCCTTGCAAAACAACAATTCAGGCTTAATCTGTTCTTTTGAACCCCTTCAAATTGAATCCAACCACTCAAGGAGAAATTCATGTCTCACCAGGCAGTTTTTGTAATGGATGTAGAAATACTTAATACCCCTCTGAAGGAAATAGAATGTGAAGCTCTCATGATTCCAACTTCAAGCCAGGGTTTGATGAACCAGTCTCCCGGAAAAACCATCAAAACAATAGGTGGGCAAAAAATTGAAGATGAAATCGTCGATATTGCTCCCATTGCAATTGGTGCTGCCGCAGTAACCGGTTCCGGCAAAATGAAAAAGATCAAACAGATAATCCACGTGCCCAACCGGATCAAACCTGAAGAAACAGCCAGAATTGAAAATGTCAGGATATCGGTCCATGCTGCTCTGGTAGCCGCTAATCATCTTGAAATTGATTCTCTGGCCATTCCTGATCCCGGACCCTGTGCCAACTATATTCGCAATAAGGAAATTGCCCGAGCTCTTGTGGACGAAGTCCGTAATTTCAAAGAAAAATATCCCGCCAAGGTAATCCTGGTTTCAGAAAACAAACAAATATTTAAAGAATTAAATAGTTTCGCTTTTCCTAAAAAATAATTTTTGCTGTTTTAAAAGAGGGAGGAACAAGGAGGGGTTGAAACTCAAAGAGTAAATCTCGAACTGGTTTTGCGAATAAATACTCCGAGAATCAGGAAGAAAAGAAGACCTGCTGGAATGGTCTGCTCATGAGCACTGTGACTGCAGGAGCAACCTGAATCTGAACTTTTGATCTCCGCACAGATTCCTTCATCATTGCATTTATGCTTTTCCGAACAGACCTGCTGGACAACTTCATAACAGCCGTTATCTGCCAACTCACAGGAATAGGCTGTAACTTCATCAATACAACCAAATTCTTCCGGTTCACACTGATCCTCGCAATCTAGAACACATTCTCCAACTTCACAGATCATTTCATCTGCACAAACTTCATTTTTCCATTCCAGACACTGATCGCCATCAAAGGTTTCAGCACAATATTGTACACTTGACTGATCATCAGAACATTGGATTTCCCCGGCAACACATTCATCTTCACACACCGGCTGTTCAACACAGTCGTACCAACCGTCTGAACTTACATAGTCACATGCCTGTCCATAGTTGGAACAATCGACAACAACCAACTGGCCATCATCACAATAAACACTGAAATCACCCTGGCATTCTCCATTATAATCAATATCGCCACATTCTCCATCGGAATAAAGGCAGATCCCATCAGAAAAACAACTACGTTCTGAGTCACAGGCAAATTCAACTGTTTCGAGGCAGGAATCGCCATCTCCGGCTTCGGCACAAACCCAACGGGTTGAATCATCACTGCATCCCTGTTCTCCGGGCAAACATTCATCCAGACAATCCTGGTTACCGCAGTTTCCTTCTGAACAAGGCTGATCATCGGGGCAGACCAAAGGTATTATTTCCAGACAACTGTCGCGGTCGTTGTTGCCGCAGACATAACGATCGTCGTTTTCAAGACAACCTGTTTCTTCGGCTACACACTCATCTTCACAATCATCACAAACGGGAGCTCCTTCGCATAGATACTGGGGTTCCTGGGCAGGAACAAAGGGAGTGGCTGCAGGTCGACTACGGGTGATACAGTGGATTGCACCACCCCAAGTAATAATTGTGTCTGAAGGAATGGTAATAATCTGAACTGAAGGCAGAGCATTTTGCAACACATTAACAGCTTCAACCTGATTGGAATTTTCATTGTCATAAACAGGCATCAGATATCTGTCATTTAGTCTGAGTCCATTGGTATAGGTTCTCCAGACTGCATATCCACCCTGTTGACCCTTGTCCGGCATTGGAATTCGCAAAACTGTCAAGGGAGAACCATCCCCAGAAACTGTATTTTCAAGAATCTGGGCATTCTGGTTGAGAATAGCCGCATTCTGAGAATCCTGGCTCTGGGTGAACTCACCTAGAACAACTGTATCAGGTGAAGCAAGAATAAAAAACATGTCAATATGACCAGTACCTTCTCCGGAAAGAGGCTCAAGCCAGACAACATTGGTACAACCGAAATAATCATTGAGTTTTTCTTCAATCTGGGTCTGATCGAGCTGGCTGTTGTTGGAAAATAACACCTCAGTGGTATAACAATTACCGGCTCCATCGGAAATCAGATTACCCCCTTCAATTTCAAGATCAGATCTGTAAACAGGAACACCATTTATATTTCCCAACTTTGTGGGAACACTGTCATCATTTATTCGCTGAAAATAGTAATGGGGATCAGTGAGAACCATCTCATTCTGATCGTTAACCAGGTAGAAAGGTCCAAAATCTACAGCCCAGATAGCATCAAGGGCACTGTCATAATAGGGAGACTGAAAAACATAATGATCGGTGGGATATAGATCTATAACATGCACATTACTACGAAGTTCAGCAGTAAGGTTATTGTCAAAAAAAGTTACCATCTCTTCGGCTTCATTTACTCCTCCACAAAGAACATGCACTTCAACTGTCTGGGCAGCTGCTTCTATTATTGCCATATAATAATCTGAAATATATGAGTCAAAAGCCATATAGAGCCTGTCAACGGGATCAAATTCAGCGTAAAGTCTCATTTCTGCAGGAGGTTTTTCAGTAATGCCGTAAAGTTCGGGATGAGCATATTTAAAATCCCAGAGTAGTTGATCATTATCTTTGGATTTTTCAGATTGGGTTTCCCAGGCTGGTAAAAATGGACGGGAAGAAGTTTCGGAAGAAGGATTGGCCAAGGAAGCAGCAGTCCATGACATTATGAATATAATCGGAAATAAAATTTTATGCATTAATTTATCCTTTCAAAACCGAAAACTTTGGATATTCACCTGCATTGTTGGAAATAATCAAATACGGAGTTAAAATTAAAAGGGGAACTAATAGTTTTATTATCGGGAGGGATCGTTCCAGATATTACCCTGGAAACCTGTATTGGTCTTATTGTCTGGCACATTTTTGATAATTATTTTTGTTTTCCCCTCTTTTTCGGGGCACTTCCAGTTGTATTGGCCGGTGGAAGCTGTAATATCTTTAAGATCTGTATTATAGGTTTTATAATGAATAGTAAGATTGCACTGTCCCTTTTCCTGCTGTACTTTGTGCAAACTTTCAAATTTCTCTTTAAAATCGATAAGTCTGATCAATTCATCATTTTGAATCTTGGACAAAATATAACCAACTTTGAGAATACCCTGGAATTCGGACTCGGGATCCATTTTAACTACTACAGGACCTCTCGCGGTTTTTGTGAAAGCCCAGTTGAGTCCCGGGAAAAAATTGACAATGGATACTCCCTTGAATTTTTCAACCCTTGAAAAGTAATCTACCATCTTTTTGGTTACACTTTCAGGTATTTCCATCTTGATCCATACCTTGTAAAAAGTGCTCTCTCCTGCTCTGACTCTTTCTTTTTTCAGATATTTTTCCCAATAAACCTGGGAAGGATTGATATCTTTACCGAAGGCTATTTTGAAAGATTTTGAAACTGCATTATGATATTTTTTAATCTTGTCGTAGATAACTCCTCTCAAACTTGGATCTGCCATGGAATCGCTGTACTGGTTAGTCAGATCCTCCCTCAACTGGGAATAAAGTCCTCTGATTACAGTCTGCCAAAGTTTGTTTTTATCTGAAATGCGGTCGGCTAGAGTTTCAACATAAAGATCCAGGGCCCAGCCTTTAGCCTGATTAATGCCCTGTTGAGGATTCACGGCAAATTCACTCTGGGCAAATATTGTAACCGTATTTTCATCAACAACTACTCTATTCCTGTTATTTATCTGAATAGATTTACCAGAAGAATTTTTCTTTGCGGTTGTTTTTTTAACCCAGTTTGGTTTTTCCGAGGAAGAGGCTTTAACAAGTTGAACAGTTTGTACCTTTTTTTCTTTTTTTAACACATTTTTCATCAGGTAATAGCCGCCGCCAAGAATGATTATCAAAAAGATCAACATGCCTAAAAGCAAAACCAGGTTGCTGCGTGACTGAGAACTTTCCTGGGGAGGGGTAACAGGTTTGTTTGCCTGTTTGATAGCATCTCTGGCCGTTTGGACAAAAGACTCCAGCTTTTTGTCAAATTCGGGTTTGTCCAGAGTGGAAAGCTTGGTAAGAATATTTTCTTCCACTTGAATTGTCGATTTACCCGAACAGTCGGGACAATCCAATTCCGGAGCAGTTGCAAATTTGATGACTTCATAATGTTTGTCGACTAGAACATGCTGGTCGATGGTTGTATTGCACTTTTTGCACTTGTAAGGCAGATAGAGATCAACAATCTTTACCTTGCCGCCTCCTAGAGATTCCGGAGAAACAAGTTTATCCACAAATGGCTGTGATGCTCCCAGGATATATATATTCTCCACATGTTCCTTCATGGCTTCGATCATTTCGATCCAGTGGGGAATGGCATCATCCAGAATATCACCCAGGGCATTAAGATCGAAAATAATATTACCTTCAATGCCTTCTGCCAGTTTTTTTCCTCTGAACCCGGAGTCAAGATCTCCTGTAAGTCTGACAAAAGTCGCTTCCCCCACATGCATGTCAATTTTTAGTTTTTGTTTGGAACGGGAAACTTTATATTTGAGACGATGACTGAGAAAAGCAACTACTTCAGGCTCTGGTTCCGGTTTTTCCTGAGTTTCAAGATATGAGAGGAACGATTCCGGATCTTCATCAAGATATTCGGCTTCTCCACATTCATCACAAGGATGATCTGGCAGATTAAACTCTTTTATTTCATCATATTTATCCTGAACATCAATAAGCCTGGAATGATCTTCATCACAAAAATCACAACGATAAGGGGCATAAAATGAAAGGATATTCCCCTTGCCTCCAAAATTGGCAACCATATTGAACTGGTCGATAATTCTGGAAGGTGCCTTGATATAATAGATGGCCTCACATTTGTCATTGGCTATTTTGAGGAACTCCAACCATTCCCTGATTCCGAAGGAACTGATTCTTTTAACTTCGGAAAAATCTATGATCAGAATATCTTTCAACCCTTCAGCCAATTGCTTCCCGTTGAAATTTTCGTCAATATTACCATGTAATTGGAGAGCCAGAATATTATTGTCTACAACTTTTTTAACTTCGAGACGATTTTCTTGAGCCATCAATAATTCTCCTAGAAAAATTGGTTAAGATGCCAGGGTTATTGTAGTCCTTGTTGATAAAATAAGCAAAAACTATCAGTGACGAAAAATATTACCAGAACCTAAAGTTTTATGTTCTTTTAATTATGAAAATAATGAATTGATTTTGGTGTCTGGCGAAATTGCCGGCGATTCATTGTTATATCATATAAAACAGATACTTCAGTAAAGGCATTCTCAGCAACGTTGAACCAGCAGGAAATACCATGGTTATAAATATAAAACATGCCCAAACCTGCTCCTCCACCTGCTGTATCTATTTCTCCCCGGTTGGAAAGAGCTCGATCCAGCCCTGAAAAGATATGTTTTCTTTTGAGTCCACCGAAAGGATCCCTGACTGAAATACCCAGGATTTCACCATTGGTTCCCATTGCAAAAGCTGGATATTGTGATTTATCCAGTTTAACTTCATCTTTGCGGGAATGAGCATTTATATGTCGGCCATTTTCGTCTACAGGAGCATCATAGATAGCATTCATCAGTAGTTCATGACCAAGCTCGGCAAAGCAGTTACCAACCTTTGAGGGCACTCCGAAGGATTCACAAAAAGTCGGGATCCAATTGACTATCTTGTTCATTTCTACGGAAGAAGGAACATAGACCTCATGGATACGACTATACCAGTCCAGATATGGAGTCAGTCCTCTGATCTCATAAGAATATACCATCCTTTTAACTGTCTGGACCAATTCACGAGCATCTGGATAACCATCTTCCCGCAAACCGATAAGATGATTGATGCGGCGATCATTGCTGGCTTTGCTGATAATATCCTCAATATCTTCATTATAAAGAACAATTACTTCAACTAAAGCATAACTTTTGGGAATTTTAAGGAAATCATCAATAAAATCCTGAGATATTATAAGTACATTTGGATTTTTTTTGAGCTCTTCCAGGGTGGGAACTGAATTTTTGGATCTGATTTTAACTTCCGAGGCAAAAAGAAGTTTTTCAACTCGACGCAGTAACATCCTGTCTTTTATGCAAATATTTGCTACAGGACTGGTTGAAGCTGACATATTAAATTTTCCATAATTGGGATAAAATTAAAAAAGAATGGCTTTTAAATAATAAAATATTTGCCAATTTCAGGCAATTGCAAATGAAAACCGGCTAAAAAGCAAGTAAATTGTACACTTTAACAGTCATGTTATCAATGATTCTTTTTCCTCAACTCGATAACTTCTCAATTTTCCCCAATACTATCCAGCTACTAGTTCCCATCCCCAAAAGGAAGGTCATCGCCTGAACACGGAATTTTACCTCATCTGTTTTGTCATTGAAGTTCCAAAATATCCAGCTGGAAAAAAGAATTAACATAAGTTGAACATTAAGATAAAATAGTATAAATTAAAACTGAAAACTGACATAGTTACTTCCAAAGTTAAAAACTGCAGTTATATGACAAAGATCAAACTGCAGTTATATGTTTCTTCCTGCCTGTATCAACTATTGTCTGGAGAACTCAATGCTTTATTCCATAATTTTTTTGCTCTTCCTTAACCCAGGAACAAAATCCGATAATTACAAACAAAAATACACCAAGCTTTTACTTGAAAAAGGGGACAATGCTAGACGAAAAGGAGAAACTGCCAAAGCAGTAACAATTTTTGAATCAGCCAAGGTGCTTTCAACCAAAAACAAACAAATTTACAATAGATTGGCAGATCTTTATTATTCCAGCGGACGTAATCAACCGGCACTTGAACATTATGAATATCTTTTCAGCAATTACTGCGAAAGTGGTTGTTCAACCGGCTGTTTTACCAAGGTCAAATGTTCCCAATTTAAAATCACTGTTAACAGATTGAAAAAATTAAGCGAAGAAGAAAATAGAGTTCCCCTTGCTGCCAAAGCAGTAAAACTGGCAAAACAACTTTATAAAAAAGCCCTGAAATTGAAAAAAAAGAAAAAATACAAGGAATCCAAAGATCTCTTCAATGTGGCTATAAAGTTAAATCCCGATTATGTCGGTATTTATCGCCAACTGGGAGATATTTACGACAAACTCAATATCCCGGAACAAGCTGATGAATTTTATCTTTGGTATCTCAAAACCAGACCTGCCGGCAAAAATGCCAGGAAGGTCCGCAAAAAGCTATCCAAAAAAGCTCGTAAATCCTTGGGCAAAGTTAATCTGAAAGCCTCTTACAAATGCTATGTGGCCATAGGTTCCCAAATGTTGAGAACCTCAAGGGGACGTCCTTACAAAACCCCTGTCAAATCAATCAAATTACCTCCAGGAACCTATCCCATCGGTTTTATCTGCAGAAAACACAACATTGCTCGCAGGTTTTTTGTCAAAATAAAACCCGGAGAAAAGAAAACAATCTCCTTTAATTACGGCACCCTTTCAGTTAAATTAAAACCTTGGGCCAGAGTTTACATAGCCCCCAAGACAGGCAGCCGCAAAGGAAAATACATGGATGCGGGTCTTTTTAAGGTAATTGGTATCCCTGAAGGGGAATACAAATTGAAACTGGTTTCCCATGACAAAAAGAAAACCATGATTAAAAACATCAAAATAAAAAACCGTAAACACATCCGCATAACAAGGTGGAAATAAGCTTCAGTCCTTTTTGATATCAACTGAAATTTCAGGAGGATTTTCCAGGTGTTTTTTCACTGCACATAAATTTGCAGCCCGGACCACAGCTTTTTCATATTTTTTTGGAAACTCAGGAGGCAGTTCAATTTCAAATTGAATTTTTCCTATTCCCTTACCATCTTTGCGGGAAATAATTTTCTCCTTGATGCTCATACCTTCTGTCGAAATATTCCTGGACTGGCAAAACTGGAAAACATAACTGCCCGCACAGGTTCCCAATGAAACCAAAAACAAAGTAAATGGTTCGGGAGCGCTAGAATCCCCTCCGGCTAATCTGCTTTGATCTGTTTTTATAGTGCGATCACCTACTATTGCTTTCACTCGCTTGTTTTCTCCGGGTACTATAATTATCTCGCTCATATCTTAACTCTCCTTCAGATTTTTCTGAATCTGCCTGGAATTTTTCACCACCAGATTAAAAATCTTTTTTATGTAATCACTGTTTTCTCCAAGTATTTGTGCCATCTCCAGCCATTTTTTTTCCAACTCTTTTTCTCGGGAAGAATCTAAAACAGGTAATCCTTCTGCTTCTTTATACATTCCAACGGCTTTTGCTAGTTGAGATCTGCGAGCCAGCAACTCCAAAAGTTCACTGTCAAGCAGCTCCAGTTCATATCTGTAATCATAGATTTGTCTTTGGCAATTACCTGTTGCCCCCTGGATCAACTTTGCATCTGCCAGCACAATTGCCGCCATCGCTTCCATGACAGGGAGAATCCTCGGTAACAGGCAGGTGTCGTGCCGACCTTCCAATTGCAATTCAATTTCATTGCCTTCCTTGTCTACTGTTTTCTGAGGATGTCCAATTGAACTTACCGGTTTTACCGCCACCCTGATTAAAATATCCTGACCCGTACTGATTCCCCCGGTTATTCCCCCTGCATTATTGGATAAAAAACCGGAACCATCCATCTGATCATTATGCTCGGAGCCGCTCATGGAAGTCGCTTCAAAGCCTTGGCCAAATTCGATTCCTTTGACTCCTCCTATGGAAAGCAGAGCAAAGGACAATCTGGCATCAAGTTTATGAAAAACAGGATCTCCCAAACCCGGGGGAAGATTTTTAATTATTAATCCAGCAATACCACCAAGACTGTCCTTGTTCTTCTTAGCCCGAGTCAATTTTGCTGCAGCTTGCTCGTACATCTTCCGGTCAGGACAAGCCAAAGAATTATTTTTGATTTCTCGGACAGAAAAATTTTCCCAGGAAATTCCTCCAATGGCATGGGAAAAAGATAAAAATTCAATTCCTTCTTCTGCAAGCAGTTTTCTGGCAACAGCTCCCGCAGCAACTCGAGATACAGTTTCCCTCCCAGAACTTCTGCCTCCGCCCCTGTAATCTCTGATTCCATATTTTTTCCACCAGGTGTAATCGGCATGACCTGGACGAAAAAGATTTTTTAGTTTTTCATAGTCCGCGCTGTGGGAATCTTTGTTGTCAATGAGAATACACAAGGGAGTTCCAGTAGTTTTGCCCTCAAAAACACCAGAAACTATACGAGCTTTGTCCGGTTCTCTGCGGGAAGATGAAAAGGGGCCTATTCCTGGTTTTCTGCGATCCAACAGATCTTGAATATCTTCCGGTCCAAGTAAAATACCAGGATTGAGTCCATCAATCACAACTCCCATCACTGGCCCATGGGATTCACCAAAACTGGTGACCTTAAAACTTTGACCAAATGTATTTGACCACATCAGTTAATTCCTCAACTTTCATTACAGATGTATTTATTTTGATATTGGAACATTCACAATATAAGGATTCCCGACGTTTGCAAAGATATTCAACTTCTTCGGCGAGAGGTAAAGAAGTTAAAGAAGGACGCTTTTCAGTTTTCAACCTTTTGATCAATACCCCCGGATCTGTTTCAAGCCAAATACAAAAAAAATTCTTTTTCAATAGTTTTCTGTTACTCGATTTTTCAACTATTCCTCCTCCTGTTGCCAAAACCAAGGATGACTGACTGGATTTTTGATTCAGAAAATCCTTTTCTTTTCTTCTGAAAAGCTCTTCTTCACCTCGAGCAAAGATTTCTTTAACCGTCAACTCGGTTTGTTTTTCAATCTGTCGATCTATATCAAAAAAAGGCAAATCCAAGATCTGAGCCAATTTGATGCCCAGGGTTGTTTTTCCGCTTCCTCTCATTCCAATCAAAGCAATATTGTCTAGTTTAATTTTCTCATCTCCTCCCAGAAGCCAGGCCAGGATTTTTCTGTACATTCTTTATTGGCAATGGTTATTTTTCCCGGATAAACCAGAGAAAATATTGCAAAAAACATAGCCAGTCGATGGTCTGCAGCAGGATCCACCTGAATATTTTTTCCGGGGTTAAAATCAGGATTTACCAATTCTATCGAGTCTCCTCTTATTTTCAATTCTATTCCGAACCTGGCCAGTTCCCGAGCTAGAACCAATCCTCGGTTACTCTCTTTATACCGAAGATGAGAAACTCCCTGCAAGCACAATTGCCTTTTCTTAACAATTCCGGCAAGCAGGAGAGGAGGAAAAAGATCTGGAGTTGCCTTGAGGTTGAATTCTTTTCTGCCAGTGCAAAGTTGATAATACCAGGATTTGAAGATTTTATCTTCCTGTTTGAAGCGGGACCAGTGTTGCTGAAAGGGTTGATTGTTCCAGCGAATCTCAACTGGAACAGAACTGAATTCCTGTGCCAGCAATGCAAATGGATACAAGGACAGATCAGGTTCATTTGTTATTTCTTTTCCGGGATATGATCCTGGAAACACCTTAACTCCACCTGGAACAGACTGAAAAACAACTGAAAATTCTGCCATGACCCCAAGGGTCATCTTTATA
Source organism: Deltaproteobacteria bacterium (assembly GCA_027858615.1). GTDB lineage: Bacteria > Myxococcota_A > Polyangia > HGW-17 > HGW-17 > JAQICJ01. The sequence goes on along the minus strand of JAQICJ010000126.1, from coordinate 13,197 downwards.
TAAGCTTCAGAAACAGGGTTGCTCCAGAAAAAGGTAACAGGATTCTCAAATTGACTGGCAACCAGTAACAGAGCCGATAAAAATTGACTGGAGCGGGAACAATCCACTTCAAATCTGGCGGGTACTGCCCGGGTTTTGTGCAGGCGACAAGGAAGACAACCTGCTTTTTCTGGAGTATCCACTTGAACTCCCGCTTCTTCCAGTAAATTGAATAATTCCTCCATGGGTCTTGCCTTGAGTTGCAAAGATCCGGTCAGTGAGAGTGGTTCCAGTTTCAGAAGAGAAAAAGCGGCCAGAAACCTCGCTGTAGTGGCTCCATCCCTGCAAAAAACAGGTTGTAATGGAAATTTCAATTTTCCCGGGTAAATTTCAATACCAACTGCCTGCTTTTTAAACACAGTTCCCAACTTGGTAAGAGCCTGCAGCAAGTCTTGAGAATCAGCACAATAACTGGGAAATGACAAAAAGGAGGGAGAAGCGGCCAGAGCAGTCATGATCAAGTATCTTTGAGTCAGTGATTTTGAAGCAGGGAGATTAATTTTGATAATATCGGAAGGCATTTTTAATTTTTTGAAATTCCCGAGGAGGAAAAAAAATTGATAGTTGCACAAGACCTTGCTGCAACCAGAAATCATGACCGTCAACTACTTTGCATTTTTCTTCTGAGAAAATTTTTACCAGATTGGTTTGAGCATTATTTTCCATGAGCAGGTCGATAATGAGCAATTGACTGCGATTGGCTAATATTTTGTTCCAGGCTGGAATAGACAGATTGACCGGCAAAGTATTTACCACAATTTGCGGTTTCAAATTTTGAAGTTGTTCCAGCTTTTTTATTGTGTACCTTGTTTTTCTCTTTTTCAACAAAAATCCCAGATCCGATGCAGCCTTGCTCCGATGTCGACAGCCTATCACTAAAGAATATTCTGGAGGCAAAGCCGCCAGGCAACTTTGAGCTGCAGCTCCATTTCCCAGAACCAATACGGTTTTAGCAAGACGATTTTCAGAGGGCAGATTCTGGGCAAAAATATTCTGAAAAGCCTGAAAATCCGTATTTTCCAATTTCACTACCCGCTCTTTACGCTCAAAAACCAGGGTATTTACTGCTCGGGTTATTACAACTGAATCATGGAGTTTTTTTGTCAGATTATCTTTTTCTCCTGTCATATCCTGGAAAAAAAACCTGCTTTTTTTCAGGGGCATGGTTACACTAAGTCCCCTGAAAGGAAATTTTAACAGAGCTTTCAGGTGTTCTTCCTGAAAAACCTGAATTTTAAGATAGTGATATCTCAGATTTAATCTGGAAAAAAGATGGTTGTAAAACTGATATGAAGGGGATTGGGAAATAAGTTTTCCCCCTGCCAATGCTAAAACTTCAAGCTTATCCTCTTCGAAAATTCGCCCATGTTCCAAACTTTGCAAGGACGGTTGCTCCCGGGAACTCTTAAATTTGGAAACACCATATCCATAAGTGAGGTTTCCGTTAAAAAAAGAAGGTTTGAACCTGGAAATTCTGCCAATTTTCCCCATGGCAATAACTACTCGGATTTTTTTATGAAATTTGATTTTTCTCAAATCGAGCAACTGTTTATATTGGTTGATTTGAACAGCAATTTTTCCACCAGTGCAGGGTAATTTATTGATTATATCAACAGTTGTAAAAATGGAAGTAAGGGAAGTTAATTCGTAAAAATGGGCTGAAGCAATAATCCTGGAAGCAGGAATTATTGCCGTCAATTTGGCAAAATTACTCTCATCACTTAGATATTTGTAATCCAGATCGCAATAATAATCGAAAAATTGAGCGATTTTACTGAAAATCTGCTGGTTGGCGGCTAAATAACAGTTAAATTTGTGCTGAAAAAAAGAAAAAGTAAAAATGATCTTCTTTTTTTGTGCCAATTGCAGAATTTCTTCTTCTTGTCCTGAATAAAGCTCCATTCTTATTTCATGATAATCCGCCTTTTGATTTAATCTTTTTTTCAGGTCAGTAAGTTTATTTTCTTTGCCGGTAGAACAGATCAAAGTCATTATTAGCCGTCCCGGAACAAATTGGTATTTGCAAACCAGAGTGGATCTACTTTTTTCAAAAAGGAAGCCGATTCAAATTTACCCAAGCCTGAAGGAAGGGAAATAATTGTTGATTTCTTCAAATTTTTCTTATCGCGAACCAGGTATTTTCTAAACCCCTCATAATCCGACTTGATGGATTCGGACTCCAGTAAAGAATCAAGAAATGAAACTATTAACTCAAAATCTTTTTGGGGAAAATTAAAATATTCTAATCCTATTTCCAATTCTGTTCTCATTCCTTGAAGAACAGCAATTCCATGCAAAAGCTTGTAATTTGAAAGTGCTTCCAAAGCATGACCTGCTGAATGACCAAAATTGAGAATATATCTCAAATTATGTTGAAAGGGATCTTTTTGAACTATTTCCATTTTTATCTTCTGGGCTGAAATTACGAGAGGAAAGATTTTTTCAACCAGAGTAAAATTGCTTTCCTTATCAAAATCTTGCCAATATTCGAAAATTTCTAAAAAAGCCTGTAATTCTTCAAAAAGTTCAGCAGAACCCAGAATGGAATGTTTAACCATTTCTCCCAGCCCTGAAAGTAGTTCTCTACCAGTTAAGGTACCAAGAAAGGCAGGAAGAAAAAAAACTGCTTCAGGAAAATGCCAGGTTCCCACCATATTTTTTCCCGCTTTGTTGTTAATAGCTGTTTTTCCTCCCAGAGCAGCGTCCACCATGGCCAGAACTGTAGTTGGAAATATTATATGATCCAGTCCTCTCATGCAGGTTGAAGCAAAAAAACCGGAAAAATCCGAAATTGCTCCCCCGCCTATAGCCACAACTGCACTTTTTCTGGAAAGCCCCTTCTCCATGATTTTATTGGTTAAATTTTTCCACAGATCGATATCTTTAGCATCTTCTCCTCGGGGAAGACTGAATACTTCATAATCAATTCGACTTTGAGCCAGAATATTTTGCAGGAAATTCTGGTGAAGGGAAAAAACAAATTCATCTGCAAAAACCAGCAAATTATCATATTGACTGCAAAGATTTCCAAATTCCGGCAAAGACTCCTCTCCAAAATAGTTGTTTGTTGAAAAATCTTTTCTGAACAGAAAATTATCCATGTGACTTTCCTGATTATGCGGAAGTTCCAAGGAAATTCTCAAGCTTGCCTTGAACCCTCTGGCCAGTTTTGCAAGTTTATAAAATAGAAGTTTGAAAGAAATATGAACTGTCTGGGACGGGAACTATTTATTCTTTATCTTCTCTTTTTTTGATGATTTCTTTAGCTCCATCAATGGAATTAATCAGACTTTCTTTGACTCTGTTCAATGATTCGTTGCTGATGGAACTGGCAGTATCAAGAGCCATATTTACTGTTGCGGTCAAAGTCTTTGATACACTTCCACCCATATCTTCAACAGCTGTGAGAGACCCATTGATGGCTCCAACAGCAACCTTGCCTACATCTTCACCGGAATCAGAAGCGGATTTGATGGCTGTTCCAACTGCATTTTCAATGGACTTGGTAACTTCAACACTGGTTCCAGTAAGTCCAGCGACAATATTGCGGATCGATTCATTGACTGTTACTGAAACATCTCCACCTATAGCTGCCGTTGATTGAACAACGCCTCTGATGATATTGGTTATGGCTTTGTCAAGATCTGCTCTGATTTCTTCGAGGCCTGTTATGACGCCCCTGACAGTTGCACCAAGAGCCTTGACACTTCCCTGGGTTGTTTCACTGGCGCTGTTGACAGTTCCACCAAAACCAAGAAGACTGTTGTTGACCAATTCAGTAGCAGTTTTGATGGAATCGCCCCCAACTTCATTAATCATTTTGATGGAGGATTTTGCAATTGAAGAAGTGGCTTCACTCATTTCATCGACAATATTTCTGATGTCTTTGATGGCGGCGATAATTCGTTCTTTGACAGTTTTCATCACCATGTTAGCTGTCTCATCCATGTCTTTTACAACTTTGATAACTGTATCTTTAAAATTTTCTGAAAACCAACTAAGCATTATTTCCTCCTGAATGAATGTGAAGAACCGCTCCAAAAACCGGACAGTTCAAAATTTATCTTACCAATTTGTATAACCAATGAAAATAAATTATTTTTTATGACGCATTATGTCATTAATAATGACTATTTTGAAAAATGTCAATCCAAGAACGGATAAATTCTCAGAAGTTGGAAATATTTATCACAAAGCACCCTGTTAAAATTTTTCAATTTTTTGGATATTTTTTTTTGGAACTCGGGTTCAGAAGGAAATTTTGCCTTAGTTTTATTTGCCGATCCTGTTAGCGATAGATGAAATAACATCTTTATGGGCCATCCAGTTGAGAATTTTTAATTTGAGATAATCCTCACTCATAAAATAATAACCCTTGAAATTTCCATAGCGGGATGAACGTCCGGAATCCTTGATCAAATACCAATATTTGTTATTGGATTTGTCAAAATAATGTCCGGTCAAATGAACTCCGTGGTCGTCGGTGGTCGTCTTGTTGCTAATTCTGAATTCTCGGGAATGTTTGTTGATCAAGCCAACAGGAAGATCAAAAGAGGGAACAAAGATAATATCTTTCTCGGGAATTTTGCCGGGTTCGCTGACATCTCCACCTATCACAAAACCATATCCCTTCTCTACGCCGTCTCTGAGCAATTTTGTCCACAATTCCAAAGGCAGATTGAGATAATCTTCCGATCTCCACCAGTTATCGGGAACATCCAGCAGACCTCTGGTAAAATAGGGGTGAGACAAAGTGGACATGGTTGCAACATAATCATCCATTTTCAAACCCGTTACCTGTTTCAAAAATTGTTCAGGGGTATATTCTTTTTCTTTCCAGACAAATTTTCGGGGAGGCTCGCCCATATATTTGTTCAAGATTGCTTTGACCATGATCAGATTTGCTTTTTCATCCCACAAATTATTGGCTTTGATAAAATTAAGAAAGGTTTTCAATTCGTTGACCATGGGAGTATGATCATATTTTTCTCCCGGAGTTGTTACCCCTTTGTAAGCCTGATAAGGAACAGCTCCATACTGCTTGTAAACATTCAAAAGAGCATTGGGTTCATCTCCCTGGGAAACATAGGAAAAACCCTTCATTTTAATAAATCTTCTGGCTTTTTCCACATATTCCCAATAAACAGGCCACATTTCACTGAGTTTGATCTGTTTTTGGGATAAACGCTGGATTTCCGATTCAAAAAAGGAAGTTGAAGCAAAAGACCAGCATGTTCCTGTATAATATTGAGGTACAGGAGGCAAATGAGGATTTTGATGGAATTGTTTCAGTTTTTTGGGATAATGCAAAGTTGAAATATCGGATTTCAGAATTTTTCTGGTTTCCTTTTTCAATTTTCTTTTTTCTTTCTGCTCCTTAACAAATTGCTCTATTTCTTTATTGTGTTTTTTCTGTGTTTTTTCCCGTTTGCTCTTGATCTCTTCAAGAATTTTATCCTTTTCATATTTTTTGTAGAAAATTGCATTCTGACCGTCTTTTGCCGGCTTGTAGACAAAAGGCTTTCCTTTTGCTTCCTGGAACCATCTTTTCTCCTGTTTTTCATTTCGATTAGTTTGGATCTTTGTTTTGTTTGATATTTCGTCGGATTTCTGCTTTTTTTTCACCAGCTTTTGTATTGCTGTTTTTTTTGAATTCCGATCTTTTAGAGATTCTTGCTGGCAGGAAAAAAGGAAAAGTGTAGAAAAACAAAGAAAAAAATATAGTTTTGACAAACCCATTTGTTAACTCCCGGAAAAATTATATCGGCCTGAATAGTTCTAAATCACTAAAACAATATTGATTTTACCTGAAAGTTCAACATAATTCTCCTTAAGGAGGAAAAGTGAAATATATCGGTGCTCATGTAAGCATAGCCGGAGGAATTTATAATGCACCCCTGAATGCTGTTGCCATAGGTGCTACCGCATTTGGGATGTTCACCAAAAACCAAAGGAGATGGCACAGCTCGGAACTGGAAACTCCCAAACCAAAAAAATGGAAAGAAGAAATCGAATTATTATCGGGTTTTATCCCTGATGAAGATTAATTTTTTTCTATCATCACTTGGAATAAATGAAACAACAAATGAGTTTATCTTGGGAATAATTCTTTAACCGGTTTAGACTAAGTAGTTCCCGTCCCAGAATGGGGGTTTTTGACTGAATGAGAAGTTTGCCTCAGATGCGCCCAGTAACTTCGCAGACATAGTTGACACTATATCAAGAAGTTGCGACAAAGCAGATGAGGTAAAATTCCGCATTCAGGCGATGACCTTCCTTTTTAGGATGGGAACCAGTTAAAACTTGACATTTTCCCTTGTAGGAATAAAAAATACGACTGGTTTAATAAATTATGATATTTTCAATCGGTTTTGCGAACTTCAAAGTTAAATCTGTTATGATTCTTCACACAAAATGATTTTGATTTCACAATAATTTCAAATTTAATTCTATATTTTGCTTTAAAACCGATTCAAGAAAGGACTCCAAATAATGACAAAAAAAGTAGCTATTAATGGTTTTGGACGAATAGGGCGCGCTGTCATGCGTTTGCTCACAACAATCGAAAATGATTTTGAAGTAGTAGCCATCAACGATCTGACCGATCCTGAAACTTTGCTCCATCTGCTCAAATATGACTCAGTTCATGGCACCTTCCCCCAAGCTAAACTTAAAGACAACACCATGATCATCGGTGATCACAAACCTCAGATTTCAGCTATCAAAGATCCGACCCAATTGCCTTGGGGTGAATTGGGTGTTGAACTGGTTTTTGAATGTACCGGTATTTTCAGAACCCAGGAAGGGGCACAAAAGCACATTACTGCCGGAGCCAAAAAAGTAGTTATCAGTGCCCCGGCCAAATCCGATATTGCAACCTTTGTAATGGGAATCAACCACGAAGATTATGATCCCGATGTTCATCACATCGTTTCCAATGCATCGTGTACCACCAACTGTCTTGCTCCTGTAGTTCAGGTTCTTCATTCCCGTTTTGGAATTGAAAGCGCATTGATGACAACTATCCACTCTTATACTTCATCCCAGTGCATTCTCGATCTGCCCCACAGCGATCTGCGTCGTGGCAGAGCTGCCGCTGTTTCCATGATACCAACCACTACCGGTGCTGCCAAAGCCATCGGTCTGGTAATCCCCGAATTAAACGGAAAAATCAACGGCATGGCCGTAAGAGTGCCAACCCCCAATGTTTCCATGGTTGATCTGGTAGCTGAATTAAAACAAGAAACAAACGCCGGTGAAATTAACGAAGCAATGATAGCAGCTGCCAAAGACGGTCCTCTGGCGGGAAGACTTTTTGTTTCCGAAGAACCCTTGGTTTCAGTGGATTATATGAGCAATACTGCTTCTTCAACTGTTGATATGGACTTCACTTCAACCTGTGGAAAACAAGTAAAAATTATTTCTTGGTATGACAACGAATATGGCTATTCAGCCCGTCTCATTGATCTTGCTTCCCATATTGCCAAACAAATGTAATAACAGACAATATTTATTTTTTAATCAAATAATATTGTTTTAATTTAGAATCCAAGGTCCCCGTCAGCCTCACCTCAATTTCAGGCTGACGGGAACCTGCTTCAGATATGAGGTTTCCATGAGCATAATTTCCATTGAAGATCTGCCCATAGAAGGTGAGCGGGTTTTTATCCGAGTTGATTTCAATGTTCCAATCGGCAAAAATGGAGAAGTTGAGGATACAACCAGAATTGACGCAGCTCTTCCCACCATAAGACATGCCCTGCGCAAAAAATCAAAAATAATTCTGGCTTCCCATCTCGGAAGACCCGGTGGTAAAGTCAACAAAAAACTCTCCCTGGAACCTGTGGGAAAAATTCTGGCTGAAAAACTGGATACTGAAGTTATTCTAACCGATTATCCCGTTGGAGACGTTGCCGAAAAACTGGCCCAGGATCTCGGCAAGAGCAAAATTCTGCTTCTGGAAAACCTGCGTTTTGATCCGGGAGAAAAGAAAAATGATCCCGCTTTTGCCAAAAAGCTCGCTGGGATGGCTGAAATATATGTAAACGATGCATTTGGAACTGCACATAGAGCTCACGCTTCCACAACAGGCATGGTTTACCATTTCGACAGAAAGGGTGCTGGATTTTTGCTTGCTGAAGAAATCCGTTTTTTCCAGAAATTGCTCAAAACTCCAGAAGAGCCTTTCCTTGCCATTCTTGGGGGCGCCAAAGTCAGTGACAAAATCGGCGTCATTAAAAACTTGCTTGACCGAGTTCAATCCCTGATAATAGGCGGAGCCATGGCCAATACCTTCCTCAGTGCAGTGGGGGTAGAAATGGGCAATTCGCGAGTTGAAAAAGACAAGATGGTTCTGTGCAAAGAATTAATCAATTCGGCTCGAGCTCGTAATATCAAGTTCCTGCTCCCCAAAGATCTGGTCATAGCTGAAGATATCAATTCAAAAGCAGCCGATATAACCACCCTTGAAAAGGGAGTTCCCCCAAACATGATGGCTCTTGATATAGGTTCTGCCACCAGGGAATATTTTGCCGAGGAAATACAAAAAGCCCAGACTATTTTCTGGAACGGTCCCATGGGAGTTTTTGAGAACCCCGTATTTGCCAAAGGAACCAATAGCATAGCCAAAAACGTAGCAGAAAATAAGGGACTCACTGTGGCCGGAGGCGGAGATTCAGTTTCTGCCATCAACAAAGCCGGAGTCTTTGATAAATTTAATCACATATCAACTGGAGGAGGAGCATCCCTCGAAATGATGGAAGGGAAAAACCTTCCTGGAATTATGGCTCTCCTGTAAACAAATTTATAAGGATTTTAAAATGAAGAGAAAACTGCATGTCTATGGTAACTGGAAACTCCACAACAAAATCAGGGAAAGTGAAGAATTGGCCAAAGCCGTCAAAGAAGGTTCCGTGAAATACAAAAACAAGGTCAATATTGGGGTTGCTCCGGTTTATACATCCCTGATCAATGTCCGTAATATCCTTGGTGATAATTCAACCGTCAAACTCCTTGCCCAAAACGGTTATCCCAAACCCAAAGGTGCCTTTACCGGTGAAGTTTCCTTTCCCCTATTAAAAGATGCAGGTTGCCGGGGTGTGATTATAGGTCATTCCGAAAGAAGACATCTCTTCAACGAATCCAACGAATTAATCAGCGAAAAGGTGGAATCAGCTCTGCAAACAGGACTCGATGTTACTCTCTGCCTTGGTGAAACCCTCGAACAAAGAGAAAATGGTGAAACCTGGCAAGTTATCGAAAAACAACTGACCTCTTCCATGTTTCACGTTCCCCCCACTTACCGGGAAAAACTGGTAATCGCCTACGAACCGGTCTGGGCCATTGGAACAGGTAAAACAGCAACTCCTGAACAAGCTCAGGAAGTTCATGCTCAAATCAGAAACAAACTTGAAAAATCATGGCTTAAAGACACTTCGGAAAAAATTGCTATTTTATATGGTGGCAGTGTCAAACCCAAAAATGCCAAATCTCTTTTCGAGCAACCTGATATTGACGGAGCTCTGGTCGGTGGAGCCTCCCTTGATCCGGAAAGTTTTCTCAAAATTATTGATATTGCCTCCCATCTCTAATAAAATGTCCACCCCCAAGTCCCATAGAATACCTTTTATGGAAGCTGCCCTGATTGAAGCTCAAAAAGCCGCATCCAGAGGAGAAGTTCCCGTGGGATGTGTTGCTGTCTGCAACAACCAAATTATAGCCAGTAATCATAATCGCAGGGAAGAAACTGGTGATCCAGGCGCTCATGCTGAAATTCTGGTTTTAAGAGAAGTCGGCAGGAAAAAGAACAGGTGGAATTTGTCAGATACCGATCTTTACGTTACCTTGGAACCATGTCCCATGTGTGCCGGAGCCATTGTAAACTCCAGAATTTCAACTCTGGTTTATGGAGCTGATGATCCCAAAAGAGGCGGAGTCAGATCCCTTTATGCAATTTGTGAAGATCCACGACTCAATCACCAGTGTCTAGTTGTACCAGGCATTTTAAAAGATAGATGCGCCCAAGTATTAAGTAATTTTTTCCAAGAATTGAGAAAGAGTTAATCTTGTTTTATGTTCCGTTTTTTTTTGTTATTTCTTATATTTGCAATACTTTCCTGTAATGCAGATCCCGCCAAATTAGGAAAAAAAGTAAGACGCACCAGTTACTCCCAGCCCAAAAAGTCCGGGAAAACCAAAAAGCCCGAAAGAAACCAGTTGTTTGGCAAACTCTCCAATGATTCCCGCTTGCTGGTTATGGCTGCAGATCTAAAATTGGCCTCCAAAAAAAAACACCGGGTCGGTGTTATTTATCTTAAAGATGAACAAGCTCTTCGCTCTCTAAATCTGATGCAGTTGATCAACAAAATAAGCGACATCGGATGCAATACCGACTGGATCATGCACGTCTGGACCAAATCCAAGCAAACCAAAGTGGAAATAATGTGGAAATGCCATAAAATAAAGATCGGTGATGATATTTATCAACTCGAAGGCACTCCCCGCAAAGTATTTTCTACTTTGATCATTAAGACCCGTCTTCATCCCAATCACTGGCTTTCCTTCCTTGAAGTTCCCATTGTTCACAGTCCCAAAATGGTAATTGAAACAATTAAAAATTTTGTTGAAGAAATAGTTCCGGAGGATTTTGCCGCCAAGAGGTTTCCCTCTTTTACCGTGGTCACAGAAATAACATCTTCTCTACCCAAAGATCTATCCAAACTGGACTCCAAAGTTAAAGCCATTCGAACCAGGATAAATAAGAGATTCAAAATTTTTACCAAGAGTGTTAAACAAAAGGGCAAAAATTCAATCTTCAGAGTTATGGATCCGCGACCTCGCAAAGAATATTTCGGAAAATTTCTGCGAGCTCGCTGGGAAATGACGGTTCTTTGCAAATTGGGAACCAATTCAACCATGATGTACTGGTACAGCAACCATTCCAAAATTGGATTTGATTCAATGAATATTCCATCCAAATACACAATGATTGTCGTTAAAAAAGACGACAAGAACACTCCGTCACTTTCTTCAAGGCTGTCCACCCTCTCACTTGATCCTCCCATCAAACTCAAAAATTAACAGGTGTAAAATGAAAAAAAAGGCTTTGTACAATGACCCAAAAGCATATCTTAAAGCTAAAGCCCGCAACAGAAGGTGGAGTTTCACCCTTAAAAATAATCAGATTCGAGGTGCCCTGGTAAATGGTACTCTTCTGGTTAAAGAGATGCGCAAAAATTTCGAGTTGGGAATTTTGGAAACTTATGCCTTGGGCCAAGCTTATCTGGCAGTTGCACTTCTAGGAGCAAATTTACAGGGAAATGACTATTTAACCCTGGAAATGAATTCTTCCGGAGCTTTCAAAGGCTTTTACGCCCAGACTAATTCCCGTGGAGAAATCAACGGCTATCTGAAATCCTTCCAGATTGACCAGAAAATAAAATCCCTTTCCCTTGCCCCTTTTATTCAGGGAGGGACTATCAGCATCACCAAATATCTGGAAGACGCCAAAACTCCCTATAAGGGTAATGTTGCCATCAAATTCAAGAATATCGCCGAAGATCTTTCCCTTTATTTCCTGCAGTCAGAACAAACGCCCACTACTTTTATTTTCAGCATTAAATTTGATAAAAAGGGGGAAATTTCCGGAGCAGGAGGGTTGTTTCTCCAGGTTTTTCCCGGCACTCCCAGCGAAATTCTTGATGAAACCGATAAAATCATAACCAGCCTGCCTTCTCTGGGTGATTATTTTGCAGGTAAAAAAATGGGAGACGATTATATTAAAGAGTATTTTCAAAATCTCGAACCGAAAATTCTCGACAAGCACAGAGTGGAATTCTGGTGCAGATGCAATTCCCAAAGAATTGCCGACTATCTCAAACTTTTACAAACCAATGAATTGCAAAAAATAGCTGCAGAAGGTCCCTTTCCTCTGGAAATCAAATGCAACAAATGCAATTCTCCCTACTATTTTGATAAAAAAGAAATTTTACAAATCATTGCAGATAAGAAAAAAGAAAAGAAATAAATTATTCAGGCTTTGTTCTAATCAAAGTGAGACGGTAAATTGCAGTAGAAAAAAGTATAATAGAAAAGGGGAATTTTGGGTGTAATTTTATGGGTTTTGCTCCAGACATTGAGGGGAAGTGAAGTAGAAAACAGTTGAGGAGAAGTAAATTTGGCAAGATAGCGGTTGAAATCAACTTTTTTGCCGGCCTTGAAAGTTTTATATGATTCCAATATCCGACATTGTAATCCACATTTCAACGGTTTATTGAACTTTTTACCCAGAACAATTCGATTTTTCATTTCCAATAGAGAATTTATTCTCTTGCTGCGTTTTCCAATTATAGTTTTCTTGTTTTGATTGTATTTGCGGGTTTTGGAAAGAATTCTGCGAAATTTTTTGATCCTGCTTTTATCCTTACTCAATTGCATAATGGAAACCAGGGAAGAGAGATATCTTTCAGAAGAGGGTTTCATGGAAAAAGCCATTTTAAAAAATCGAAGGGCATTGTCAAGTTTGCCCTTGCGTTGTTGCAGAAGTCCCAAACTATAATAAAGGCGGGGAGGAGGAGCTTCCTTAACCCTGGCATAATCCAGCAGATTTTTTGCCTTTTTGAATTTGCCTTTCTCCAGATAAAGGTAACCTAGATTAGTCAGAATCAAAGTTGAATTAGGACTCAGTTTCATCATTTTATTTACAATTCTGATCGCTCCGTTATAATCTTTTTTTTCTTCAAGCAAGGAAGCTTTAACAACATTGAGATGAATATTATTGGGGAAAAGCTGCAGGGACCGGGATAAAAATTTTCTGGTAAGCTTTTTGTCACCCAGAGTTCTGATTGTTCTGAATTTCAGTTCGTAAATGTAACTTTTGGGGGTTTGGAAGTGTTTAGCAGCTTTATCAACAAAATAATCAGTAAGATCAGGATATTTTGACCTCCAGGCCAAAACAGCAAGATTAAAATAAAGACGTCCTTTAAATTCGTAACTGGCAAAAAGCTTTTCAATGGCAAACAGAATCCCGATTCGATTGGTGGGAAACAACCAACTGTAGAGAATCCAGGGATCTTTGGCTACAAGCTGGGTAAACATCTTCCCAGCCTGAACGCTTTTGCCGAGTTTGAAAGCCATAAAAGCTCCAGCGGTCAGATAAAC
>JAQICJ010000125.1 GCA_027858615.1 Deltaproteobacteria bacterium | reverse complement strand
CTTCCCGGCAACCATTCCTGAAACCAACTCTTCATCAATAACAAAATTGCCACAGATAATTCTTTTGACGATTTCGCATTTTAGCTCCGGTGTATTTTTGAATAATTTCGCATATCTGGCGGAAAAGGCTTTTTTACCCTGCATCAGTAATTTCCCCGTCTTCAGATCATAAACTTCAACCTTGGGACTGAACTGGGCTACAAATTGCTTGAGATTACGCTTATTATAAGCCATCAATTGTTTTTTCACCGGCTCTGAAACCCGGGAATAATTTGATGTTGTTTCCCTGCCCGGTTTTGCGGTTGAAGCACAGCCTGCCAGTAAAATCATCAGCAAAAAAACAAAAGTTCCCTTAATTACCTTGAGTTCCTTCATCTTCTTATTCCTTCCATTCAATTAATTCGAAATCCACTTGGATTGACTTCAACTTTTTTATGATTTTCGCGGTTTTCGCCATTTCTACTCCCAAAATCATCTTGCAGGCTTTACCAAACTCCTGATCGATAATTTCAAGCTTTTCTCTGTTGGCAAGGGTCATTACTTTGGCAGTATCGTCATATTCATAATTGACTATGATTTTGTCCTTGAGATTTTTTTCAACGATCACAGCATTGGCTAAAGCATCTTGGGCAGCACTCCCATATGCGTTGATCAAACCGGGTATTCCCAATTTGGTTCCACCGAAATATCTAACCACCGCCACAAAAACGTTGATTACATTTTTGGATTTGATCTCTCTTAAAACCGGAGGTCCCGAAGAATTGGGAGGCTCGCCGTCATCGCTGCAATAATACAAAGTCTGTTCAACACCAACAGCCCCGGCAGTAACTATATGTCGGGCATCATGGAATTCCTTTTCCAGAGCTTTTTTAATCCGGTCTCCCTCTTCCTTGGTTTTTACAGGATAGGCAAAGGCGTGAAACTTGCTGCCCCTGTCTTTGAAAAAACCTGCCACTTTGGAAGATATTGTCAAATACTTTTCTTTCCTTGCCATAATACATCCAGGGAACTTAACAGTTCCCGTTTCAAGATTAATAAACAGTTGCATATTTGTTGTGATTTAATTAACATACTATGGCTTTATTAGCCAAGCTCAATCTTGATTTTAAACCACTTCTTTTTCTTCTACTTGTTTGCAATCAGATAACCACAAATATTTCAGTGGCCAACCGCAGGTTTTATCTCTTGCAAAGTGCTGGTGGCGGCCACGGAGGATATACAATGAACTACCAATGTCCCTCTACTCTCAAACAATGTCTGGAATCACTATCCCGGAATAATTTCATCCTGATTGCCGGAGGCACTGATCTCTTTATAAAACTTGAAGATCTGGACTCGAGCAAAGACAAATTCATGGACTTGTCCAATCTGTCCCTCAATGAAATTAAAATAACCGACACTGTTCCTCCCCGGCTTATTATTGGCTCCACCGCAAATATGGGACAAATTGCCAGCAATCCTCTGGTGCAAAAACACGCTCCCATCTTAGCCCGTGCCTGTTCTGAAACCGGAGGCCCCCAAGTCAGAAATCGGGCCACTTTGGGAGGAAATATTGGTAATGCTTCCCCGGCAGCTGACGCTGTTTGTGCTCTTACTGCACTGAAAGCAACAGTCAACGTACAATCTTCCACCGCAATCAGAGAAATTCCCCTGGGAGAATTTATCACCGGTCCGGGTAAAACCGTACTTAAACCTGAAGAATTGATCACTTGGATCAACATTCCAATCCCCCAAGAAAACCCTGAAGTAAAAACCATTCACAGTTGGTACAAAATGGGCAACCGCAAAGCGGCAATCATCTCACTGGCAGCCTTTGCTGCCCGCCTCAGCCTCGATCAGGACAATCGCATTCTTTCCAGCTCCACAGCTCTGGCCAGTGTGGGCCCCACCTGCGTCAAAGCGCTTAAAACCGATGCATTCCTTACCGGCAAAGAATTAGATGACCAAACTATCCAGCAGGCCAGGGAAATTCTCAAACAGGAAATATCCCCCATTTCTGATTTTCGTGGATCCGCCGATTACCGCAAACATATTTGCAGTTCTTTTCTTAAAAAACACCTGCATCAATCCAATTTTGGGGGAAAACACCTCCTGGAAACCATCAACACAATTCCCAACCTCAAAACCAAGCTTGTTTCTCAAAACCAGACAAGCGACCAAGTTCAAACCATCCAGATTGTCATTAACGGAGTTGAACACAACCATACTGGCGAACCGGGCCAAAGACTTCTGGATTATCTCCGGGAAGATCTGCACCTAACCGGCACCAAAAATGGTTGTAAAGAAGGTGAGTGTGGAGCCTGTACTGTTCTTCTCGACGGAATTCCCGTAAACTCCTGTCTTGTTCCCATGGGTTCACTTAACAACCGACAAATAACAACCATTGAAGGAATTACCAACCCTGACGGCTCCATGGGGAAAGTCCAGGAAGCTTATGTGGAAAAAGGCGCTGTACAATGTGGATTTTGCACCCCGGGATTCGAAATAGTCACAGAATTCCTGAGACAAAACAAACTGGAGCTTTCCCGGGAAGAAATCAAAAGAGAACTTTCCGGAAACCTTTGTCGCTGCACTGGATACAAACACATAATTGACGCAGTGGAAAAAGTTCTCAGTACCACCAACAATTCAGCCAGGGAGGAAAACAATGAATAAAAAAGGACTCGATCAGGGCAAACCAAGACCCGACGCCAAAGCCAAAGCCACGGGAAAAGCACTCTATGTTGACGACATCAAATTCCCCCGCATGCTGCATGGCTACATTTTTTCTTCTCCCCTGGCCTCAGCCAAACTTGAAAAACTTGATATTGCAAAAGCAAAAGCAGCTCCTGGGATTCATACAATTCTGACAGCCGACAATCTGCCGGGTTCCAACCGCATCGGCATGATTTTCGACGACGAAGAATTGCTTGTTTCCTCCCGGGTACGAATGTCCGGAGACCGGCTTGCGCTGATAGCTGCAGAAACTCAACTCCAGGCTAAAAAAGCCGCCGAGTTGATCAATCTGAAACTCCAAGAAACCCCCGGAGTTTACGATTGCCGGGAAGCACTTTCCCCTTCTGCACCCCAAATTCATCCAGAAGGCAATGTTTTCAAGGAATTTAATGTTCGTCGCGGCAACCTTGACGAAACCGTTCTCTCCTCGGATATCATTATTGAAGAAGACTATGAGATCGGCGGACAGGAACACGCTTATCTTGAAACCCAGGGTACCATCGCTGTTCCTCAGGCTGACGATTCCTGGCACATCTATTCCACCACCCAGTGCCCTTATTATATCAGAGCTCGTGTTTCCAGATTTCTCGGGATCACTCAAAACAAGGTTCGAGTTTTCCAAACTGTCACCGGAGGAGCTTTCGGGGGGAAGGAAGATTTTCCGGATGAACCCGCTCTTTGCGCCACTGCCTTGGCCAAAGCCACCGGACGACCCGTCAAAGTCATCTACCCGCGCAAATATGACATGCAGTCATCCACCAAACGTCATTCCATGAAAATCAAACACAAGCTCTTTGCCACCAAACAGGGGCAGATTAAAGGAGTCAAGCTTGACATTGATGTTGACGCCGGTGCCTATGCAGGACTGTCCACGGTAGTGGCCGAAAGAGCTAATATCTCATCGGTGGGGCCCTATGACATTCCCAATATTCAGGTAAAAACCAAAGTAATCTACACCAACAATCTCTACGGCGGTCCCTACCGAGGCTTTGGTGCTCCCCAGGTAAGTGCGGTTCACGAAGCTCAAATCGACAAACTGGCTAGAACCGTTGGCAAAGACAGAATTGAAATACGCAGAATCAACGGTATGTCTGCTCAAAAACGCAAATTCGCTTCCGGAGAAGAATTGGCCCAGCCCCATCTTTATCAAGAGCTCTTGAACAAACTGGAAAAAATCTCCAAATGGAGGACTCATCTACAACCACCATCCCGGGGAAACCTCAAAGAAGGAATCGGTATCGGAACTATGATCTACGGAGTCAATCTCCATTGGGGCGGACAACGTTTGGATCGCGGCGCTGCTTATCTGGTACTTCTCAACGACGGTTCCATCAGTTTGGCTGTGGGTGTAACCGACATGGGTCAGGGAGCCAATGCGGCCATGCGCACCATTTGTGCTGCTGCCCTCGGAATCAGCGAAGATCTTATCCAGATCTCCGAAGTTGACACTGATAAGGTCCCCGACTCCGGCCCAACTGTTGCATCCAGAGCAACAATGAGCGGTGGCAGGGCTGTCATTGATGCTGTTAATCGTCTCAAACCAAAATTAGACAAAATTGCAGCCCAAATGCTTGATTGTGAAGATCCGGGACAAGTTGAATGCAAAGATGGCATCTACCAGACCAAATCCAATCAAACCAAAACTGTTTCCTTTGAAAAAGTAGTGGAAGAACTCTATCTGCGCCGAATCAACCCGGCAGCCATCGGCTGGTATCGTTCCGAACCACGTCAGTACGACCCTGAAACCGGTCAGGGAAAAGCCTACGCCTTCTATGCTTTTGGGGGCCACGTAACCAGAGTGCAGGTGGACACCGATACCGGAAGGGTAAATGTTCTCGAAACCACCGCCGTGCATGATGTGGGCAAGATCATCAACTATCAGGGCATCAAAGGACAGGTTCACGGGGGAACCGTCCAGGGTCTCGGCTGGGCTCTCATGGAAGAATTCAAATTGAATAAAGGCAAAATGATGAACGCCGGTTTTTCAGACTATCTCATTCCCACCTCCATGGATATGCCGGAAAAATTGAACATGGACTTTATTGAAGAGCCTCAACCCCAAGGTCCATTTGGAGCCAAAGGTATTGGTGAACCTTCTTTTATTTCCGTGGGAGCTTCAGTCATCAGTGCTGTTTCCCATGCCCTCAATCAAGATCTTAAAATCCTTCCCCTCACCCCGCAAAATATTGTTGAGTCAATCCGGAAAAACGATTAAACTTCATAAGTAATTCCCCTTTCAAAAAAGGAAGGAACTCGTCTGGAACTCTGAAGTTGAATTGATATACTTTGTCGTAACTTCTTACCCGGTCAAACACCTCCATTCTGAACGGGAACCAAATACACTGCTCATTTACAGCATTGTTTTCAACTTTCTCCAAGGTACAAAAAATGGCTTCCACTCTTGACAATGATCCAGTAATCAATTCCAAAATCGGTAATTATGTAATCATCAAACCATTGGGTGACGGGGCTTTTGGCAGAGTTTTCTACGGTGAACATCCAACCATCGGACGCAAAATTGCCCTCAAAGTGCTACACGACAATTTTTCCGACAATCAGGAGATAGTCCAGCGTTTTATCTCTGAAGCCAAAGCTGTAAACAAGATCAATCATCCCAACATCATCGAAGTTTTTGATTTTGGCAACCTCGATGACGGCAGATTTTATTACATCATGGAATTCGTTGACGGGAAAGAACTCTCCCTGATCATCGATGAAAAAGCACCAGTTAATCTGGCTTATTTTGACACCTTGATCAAACAAATCGCCAATGCCCTGGCAGCAGCCCACAAACACGGCATTATTCATCGTGACTTGAAACCCGACAATATCATGGTCAAAAACCGTGATTCGGGCCCCTTTGTCAAAATCCTCGATTTTGGAATTGCCAAACTTCGTTCTGAAGACCGCAAACACATGTTCAAAACCAAGCAGGGAAAGATCATGGGCACCCCCGCCTACATGGCTCCAGAACAGGCCCGAGGAGAAAACAACAACATCGGCATCGAAACCGATGTTTATTCATTGGGCGTAATCGCCTACCAGTTACTGACAGGGCATCTTCCCATCACCGGCAACTCCATTGCCCAACTGCTGTCCAAAATTGTCATGGACACTCCAGCTCCCCCCAGCCAAATCACCAGAGGACTGCCCCGGGAATTTGACGATGTTTTTCGTTCAGCTCTGGCTAAATCCCGCAAAATGCGCAATCGTTCCATCCTCGATCTTTATTTCAACTTTAAAAATATTACCAGCAATTATGATCCCCACCTCAGGGCTGAACCGTTGCAAACTTCAAACACGCAAAGCAGTCCAGGCAAATTCAAACCTGCAGGAGAGTCTCAAAAAACCATGGGGATTGCTTCGGGATTTCGGGAGAAACTCAATGACAAAACACCGGCTTCCGAAGCTCAGTTTAAAGGCTATTTCAAAGACAGTGAAGAACGCAGTGTCTCAAGGGACCTCAATACTGTCAGCAGTTCCATGGAATTAGGAGTAAACGATGATGAACTCCAGAAAGAACAAAAAAATTTAGAACAAAGGAGCCTTTCCAGCGGCCTTTCTCTCGATCTCGGAGAGCACCAGGACCCTTCATCTGTAGAAAACCTTCGAAACAAAATGAAGGATAATCCCCAGCCGGATCATGCAGATGATACTTCCCAGACAAAGCTCGAACCTGACGCCAAAGATCTGCAAGACAAGGAAACTACTACTCTCGATCATAAAAATCAGCAATTCATCTCCCTGCGCAAACATAAAAAGTCAGTTTACGCCTCTTTTATGTCCAAATTTCATAATCGGTTTATTGCAGGCATGGTTATTTCGCTCCTGGCGGGTTTTTTGGCGGCCTGGCTTTTTTCTTCCAATTCCCTGGATCGGGTTACCGATCTGGTTTCCCAAAAAGAAATCAAGCGCAACACCGCTGTCATGCTTGCAGAAAACAAGGAAATTGAAGAATTGGAAAAACAGGAAAAAGCTGCTCGCAACAATCTGGCCTTCAAAACAGCAATCGTCTGGGTGCTGGGAAGTTGCGCCACTATGTTTGTTTACTTGCGCTACACCCCCAAATCCTGAAACACCTCCCCTGCCCGGTTTTGGTTCGAATCAAGGATAAAACCAGTCAACTCAATCCTGGTTTAACCCGACATCTCGTAATTACCCTGTATTTTTTCATGTTCAAAATATCTGTTTTAACGAATGGAGTTTACAAGTTCAGTTGGGAGTTAACTATTATTTTCCAACAACATGGCCAAGGCTTCTCCTCCGCCGATACAGATGCTGGCCATGCCCTTGGCAGCTTTGCGGTTTTTCATGGCATGGAGCAAAGTCACCAGAATACGACCGCCGCTGGCACCAATGGGATGCCCAATAGCGACAGATCCCCCATTCACATTGACCTTATCCAGCTCGATCTTGAACTGGTCGGCGGCATGGAGGGTAACAAAACTGAAAGCTTCGTTGATCTCATAAAGATCGATATCTTCAGGAGTGGTAGCAGTTTTGGCGAAGAGCTTTTTCATGGCTCCCACAGGAGCTGTAGTAAAAAACTTGGGTTCATGGGAATACCCAGCATGGGAAACGATGGTTGCCAAAGGTTGCAAACCCAAAGACTCGGCTTTTTCCTGGGACATCACTAGAAAAGCGGCTGCTCCGTCGTTGATGGAAGAAGCATTTGCAGCTGTAACGGAGCCGTCTTTGCTGAAAGCAGGTCTCAATTTGGGGATCTTGTCAAATTTGACCCGACCCGGACCTTCATCAGTATCAACGATTACCGGATCTCCCTTTCTCTGAGGGACCTCCACCGGAACTATCTCATCGACAAAATCACCATCGGCTATGGCTCGCTGGGAGCGCCGGTAACTGAGAGCGGCAAATTCATCCTGTCTTTCCCTGGAGATGGAATATTTGGTGGCGCCATCATCGGCACAGGATCCCATGTGAACATCATTGTAAACATCCCAAAGTCCGTCATTGATCATGGAATCGACTACTTCTTTGTTACCCATGCGCAAACCGCTACGGGCGCCGGGAAGCAGATAAGGGGCATTGCTCATTGATTCCATCCCGCCGGCTACCACAACCTCGTGATCTCCACTACGGATCATCTGGTCGGCTATCATCACCGATTTGAGACCGCTGCCGCAAACCTTGTTAATGGTTAGAGCCTGGACCTTTTCGGACAATCCGCTCTTGATAATTACCTGCCGAGACGGGGATTGACCAAGACCTGCTGTCAGCACACATCCCATGATCACATATTCAACTTCTGATTTATCTATTCCGCCTTGTTTTACGGCCTGGGCCACAACTTTGGCACCCAGATCGACGGCTTTTACCTTACTCAAGGCTCCCATGAAAGAACCCACGGGAGTTCTGACAGCTGATACAATAACTGATTTTTTCATTTTAGCTCCTTCCTTAGCAGGAAAACAAAAATTACCGAATACGAGAAATCGTTCACAAACAAAAGTAAAGGCAAAATAACAAAAAATGTCAAGGCAAAGACTTGCCCCTTGTTTTTTTTTGTCGAATAGGTAATTATCCTCAGCGTTGATAAAATGAATTAATGTTCAAAACTTTTATCGGAGGTTGACAATGAACTTCAAATATTTACCAATCCTTGCTTTCTTGTTTGTCTTAGTTTCCTGCTCCAAGAAAAACCCACAGGCTGAAGGGGAGCAAATCGACAAAGGTGCTGTCAATACTGACAATCTACAAAACGAGCAAAAACCAAAAAAAAAGAAAACAAAAAAGAAAATCAATAACAAAGCTCCAAAGAACATAACTCCCGCAAAAAAGCTCCAGGGTAAATATCATGCTCTCATTAAAACCAGCATGGGTGATATCAAGGTTGAACTTGATGCCGACAAAGCCCCGATCAGCGTTAATAATTTCATCAACTATGCCAAAAGCGGACATTACAACAACACTATTTTCCATCGGGTCATGGCCACTTTCATGATTCAGGGCGGTGGCTTCAAGGTTGACAAAACTAAAAAAACCGAAACTTTGAGAGAATCCATCACCAACGAAGCCAAAAACGGCCTTTCCAACCTTAAAGGCACCATCGCCATGGCCAGAACCCCTAATCCCCACAGTGCCATGGCTCAATTTTTCATCAATGTGGTTGACAATCAGAAGCTTGACTACCAAAGTCCCAGCAAATACGGCTATGCAGTTTTCGGCAAGGTTATTGCAGGTATGGACGTTGTAGAACAAATCAGAAAAGTTAAAGTAGTCAACCAGGGCGGTGCTTTCCAAAATTTGCCCGTAGAAGATGTTGTCATCAAAACCGTTGTCATCAGCGATGCCCAAGCCCCCAAAGGTGAAAAGGCAAAAAAATCGGAAAAAGATCCAAAAAATCCCGACAAAGCTAAACTGAAACCCGAAGATAAAACCAAAAAGAAATAGTCCCTACCCTTGGAAACAGGCATGAACCCAAACCAGGCAGCTTCCAATATTTTTTATCAGGATAAACAACCCCAAACCACCAAGGTTTTTCAACTGCCTGAACAATACCTCAACCTGGGCAATTTTAACATTCTGATTCGCCCTCACCTTGGGCCCAAGCCTACCCCTGAAATCAAACAAAAACTGGAACAATTCAAACTTGAGTCTAAACCTGATCACATTGATCTGGTTCTGACTCCCAGGCGCAATTACCAATTTTTCTACAGCAACTCTCCCCCCCAAAACAGAGTAGATTTGCACCTCGGTACAGATAAAATCATGCTGCAGGGATATTATTTTGCGGCCACAAGCCAACTTGAGGATTTGCAAAATTGGCAAATTACTTATTTTGATGAATATGGGCAACTTCTCACGGGATTGCGCATAGTTCTGGCTCATTTTCTGATTTTGCAAAAAAGGGGATTGCTGGTTCACGCCTCCGCTGCTATCTATAAAGATAAGGGGATTATTTTTCCCGGCCACTCCAGAAAAGGCAAAACCACCGCTATCTCCACCACCCCTGGCACTATCTTGGCAGACGAGGTCATTTTGGTGGATTGCCAGAAGGAGCGGCCGGCAATTTGCGGTACCCCCTTCGGCAGCAAATTACCTCCCCACAATCTGAGTTGCCATGATTTTGAGGTAGGGGATCTGGTGCAATCTGAGCTCCTGAAAAGTGAAAAATTATTCCCGGGAGAAATATTGCGGCTTTTGTTAAAAAACAGTATTTATCTCAATCAAAGCAGCCAAATTACTTTTAAAGTTATGGAATTGGCCTCCTTTATTGCCGAAAGTGTCAGCGGAAACAAATATTTTTTCGACAAAGACGGCAAATTTTGGCACAATTTGTTTTAAATCTTCAACCTTGACCTTTAAACCAGCGGAGTAAACATGACCTCAAAATACAAAATCGCTCCCGAAGTCTCCTGGCGTAAACTCGAAGGAGAATACTTCTTCATCACCCCCCGCTCCAGCGAAATTCACAGTGTTGACGGTCCCGGTTGCGAAATGGTGGATCTGCTGCTGGCAGGCAAAAGTTGTACTGAAATTGGCAAAGAGCTGGCCCAAGGCTATGAAGCTGAAGCTGCAGATATCGCCTCTGATGCCCAAAATCTGCTGGAGCAGCTGCTGGCCAAACATATTTTAGAGCCTGACCATGAGTGATCTTCTCAACCGCTACCTGGAAAAGTCGGCCCGCAATCACCGACTCAGTTCTCTTGAATTCGAAATTACCGACAAGTGCAACCTCAATTGTGATCATTGTTACAAAATCCGCTCCCACAATTTCATCAAGGTAAATCTCTTCAAAAAAGCAATCGATCAAGCCGCAGCCGCCGGAGCCATCAAAATCGGCTTCAACGGCGGAGAACCCCTTTTACATCCGGATTTCCTGGAATTAGCCAACTATGCTTTGAGAAAGGGTATGGCCCTCACCATCAATAGCAACGGCACCTTGTTTACTCCCAAGCTCTTTGCTTTTTTCAAAAAGTGGAAAGGAGTACTCTTTCAAATCTCCCTTTACGGCCACAATGCAACTTCCAGCAAAAAAATCACTGGGGATGCAACGGCTTACGCCAAAACCATGCAAACAATAAATACTATGGCCAAATTGGGCTTTACTTTCAAAGTAGCTCTCCTGGCCCGCCGAGATGAACAAACACATCTTGCTTCCCTTTATGAAAAACTAAGTTCCCGGGGTATAATCGTTCACTTCCAGCCCTATATCTCCGGTCGCGAAAATGGAGATAAATATCCCCTGTCTTTAAACATAGAATCAAAAACTGATCTGGAAAAACTTATCAGACTGGATACTCAACCTGATCTTGAAGAAGAACAGGAAAGGAAAAGTTTTGTAGAAACAAATACTCCCAGCTCAGCCTGTGGCGCTGGAATCAGCAGTCTATCAATCAAAAGTAATGGAGATATCCATCCCTGCATAATGAGCTCTCTGGTTTTAGGCAATCTTCATCAAAGTTCCCTTTCGGAAATATTCAATTCTGCAAAACTGAAGGAGTTTAGACGCCAAAATCTTCTTCCCCCTGAATGTAAAAATTGCCAATATTGGCAATTTTGTGCCCGCTGTCCGATTATAGACAGTTTTGAAACCGGGGATCCCCTGAAAATCAGTTCCCGCAATTGTCAGATCGCCCGCCTGCGAAAAAAACTCAATGATAAATTTAAAAAACAAGACAGATAAAAGTAATCCTGTTTTTAACCAAGATTTCTGGTTTACTTTCCTCAATTCTCATCTATACTAATTCTATATTAAAGCAACTGATCTAAGACAAAATCAATTTATGAAGGTAAGCTTAATTTGTGTGCAACCAAAGAAAATTGGGATTGTCTTCACTAGTTGTCCCCGACACCCTTGGGTTCAACATTTTGCACGGAGGTTTCAATGCGCCGTTTTTCCCTTTTTTTACTGATCGTGGTTTTTGGTCTCTTTTCCTGTGACGACGACAAGTCCAACAATACCAACAACATTAACAATAATAACAACTGCAATTGTGCTATCACCATTGATACAGTCAACAACACGGCTCCCGGAGAAATTACAGCCCTCACCTCCACCAGCGACGACACCAACTCCGAAGTGAGCGGTTTTCAAATAGAGGTTCAGGTTTCGGTGGATCCCCAGGCTGAATGTGTTCCTGCTAACGGCCAAATGGTTACCCTCGCCGGAGGAGTGGAAAATATGCAGGCTCCTCTCCAGGATGGAGTTGCCACCTTTACCGACTATACCATTTTCTCCACCTCGGGCACCCTCGAGTTGATAGCCAGCATCCCCAACTGCACCTCGGAGACAACCGAGATCAGAATCAACAGCGCCGGCGTTCCCCAATGCACCATTATCGAAGGCATCGAAACAGGACAAGCCTACAATTGCCCCGCAGACGATGAGGTGGAAGGTCAATTTGGTCTGCAGCGCATTATCACCGTCAATTGTGTGGACGTTGATCCCCAGACCCAGCTTGATTTTCTGGTGGACGGCAATGTGCAAACCACTGCCGCTGTTGATAACAGCGGTCAGGCTCAGGCCGTTATCACCTTTCCGGTTTCCGGAGTCTGCCACGATTCGGTGACAGTAGCCATCCGAGGCACCTTTACCGGCACCGAGTTGGCCCATTCTATCACCAGTGGTACCAGCTGCTGCGAGGGGATTATCCCCTGCTCTTTAGGCTGGACCGAAGACACCCATTTTGTCACCAGCACTCCCGCCGGAGTAGATACCCTCAATCTTGCCACCGACCAGGATATTGAGGCTGCCGGCCACCAATCCACCTTCCAGATCACCACCCTCGGAGATCGGGTAGAAAAAGTCGCCATCCTTATTGACGATGGTTCCGAGCAATGGACAGAGCAATGTGCTGTTACCACGGTTGCAAGCGATGTTGTCACTGTTGAATGTACTATTGCCGACGGCACCGTGGCTCTCACCCCCGCTTGTACCGTAGCCCAAACCGGAGATCAAATCCTCGATCCCTCCCAGCGTCACACAATTTTTGTGGACACG
The DNA here is from genome assembly GCA_027858615.1 of Deltaproteobacteria bacterium. Taxonomy (GTDB): domain Bacteria; phylum Myxococcota_A; class Polyangia; order HGW-17; family HGW-17; genus JAQICJ01. The sequence goes on along the minus strand of JAQICJ010000125.1, from coordinate 6,168 downwards.
GTGGCTCCGGAAGCACCAGCTGATTTTGCCTGCTCCATCACCGACCCCCGCAAAATCGAATACCAGTGCACCTGGACTATTCCCGCCTCGGGAGAAGAAGTTTTTGCCACCGACGTGCGCTATACCGGAGCCTACAACGACGAAACCTCCTGCCTTGACGATGTATCGAGTTATTTCAGTGGTAACTGGTTTACTCTGGAAACAGCTCCCAACCTGGTTACCCTGGACGGCTCGGGTCTTCCCGGAACCGAAGTTTCCCATTATTTCACCCCCTTCATACCTGCCAATGGCAACTGCCTGGGTATTGATGTGGTGGATGAGGGCGGCAATTATTCAAGCAACCCCGATCTGGCCTGGACCATCCCTGCTGAACCGGAAAATACAGTCACCATGGAAGGCTATTCTAGTCAGAGTTCCTATGGAGGAACTATCGCTTCGGCTGATTTAAATTGTGACGGTCTTAAGGATCTGGTAGTCTCAGCTCCCAGTGGGTATGATGATCCTTCCTGCGCTGATGGATTTTGTAATAGGTATGGTATAGTGTATGTACATTTTGCCCAAGCTTCAGGAGTTTTTTTATCAACGCCTAGTCTTACTATTAAAACTTCCCCAAGCAATAATGACATTTATTGGGGAGATTTTGGTGGAACTATTAATGGAATCGGTAATTTCACCCAGCACACCAACGGCTCCAATGACTCTGAAGCATGTGAAGATTTAGGCATTGCAGGAAAATGGATGGAAAATGAAGATAAAAGTTATGCTCCAGGACAAGCTTATATTTTAAAAGGACGCCCCACTTGGAGTGCCACAGAAATCACCCTGAATGAATCTCAAATAGGAGGCATGGATGTAATTTTAAATTATGAACGCAGTGATCCATCAGAATACGCTGACTTAAGTTTATGGTATTATGACGAATTCGGTCTAGAATTTGCACCCATTGGTGATTTTAACGGAGATGGTTATGGTGATGTTGCCATCAGTGCCCCCGGGGCCATGCCCGGCGGAGCGGTCTATGTACTCTACAGTCGTCCCCTCCCCTTTAAAAACGGAACCAATCCTCCTTCCAAATTATATTTACCTGCAGAAACAGACACAGAAATTCTAGGCAGTGCAAATATCAATGCTCCTGATATAAATGATGCCCAATACGAAAATTTTGGCATAAGCATGTCAACTTTGTCTGATTACAACGGTGATGGCTATGATGACTTAATAATTGGAGCCCCAGGGTGTTCCTTTTACGGCAATCAACCTGGTAAAGCTTTTATCGTTCTGGGCAACCCCGGTTTTAATTTAATTGATACTGCAACCTACAGTGGCACCCGGCTAATTACCATCACCCAAGACAACCTCAACCTGCCGGGCACCGCATGTCTGGGTTGGGCCGTTGCCGGTATTGGGGATTTCAACGATGACGGTTTCAATGATTTTGCTCTCTCTGACAGGAACTATTCTATTCCCTCAACTGATGACAATGCCGAAGGTGCTGTTTTTATCTTATTTGGCTCCGGTTCCACAGCTAATCTTACCACCTCCGATGCGGGCATGAAAATCCGCAGTGAATGGCCCATCACTGTCGATGACAATTTTGGTTATTCTTTGGGAACTTCCGTGGAAACAGCCAATACCCCCCGAGGTGATTTTAACGATGACGGCATCCCCGATCTTCTGGTGGGAACCCAGCATTTTGGCACCTATCACGGCTCGGCCTTCCTCTGGTACGGCAGCCAGGAGATTGTTCCCGACACTTCTCCTACTTCCTTTTACACCTATGAACAATCTAGTTATTGGTTTCAGCCACCCTCTGACCACGGTTTTTGGGGATTATTTGTCAAATGGCTGGGAGATATCAATGGTGACGGCTATTCCGATCTGGCCATCGGTGATCCTGTCTGGGATGGCTTTTACGGTGGCCCCCAAAATCATCCTAATCGCGGTCGCATAACTTTGATCTACTAAGGATATAAAATGAAAAATACAAAAAATAAAAAATACAAAACTCCTACATTAAAAAGTGAAGAACTATTTTCAGAACATGCTCTGGGTGCGTGTACTGAGTATACAGATTCCTGTGATAGATTTCCTCCTGGTCAGCAATCTGCAAACTGATGCCCTCTCATAAGCTCAAATTGATCAGTGGTTGTATGGCTCCTCTTATTAAGACCGGAGATGTGGTGTATTCTGTTCCCAGGGATCGCTATCGTAGCGGGGAGATAATTGCCTTGCACCATGAGGGTAAACTCTATGTGCATCGTTTTTATTATCGACTGCCCCCGCCTTTTGGCCATCTTTTTCTGCAAAAGGGCGACCGGGTTCGGGGCTTTACCCTCTCCCGGCTCGATCAAATCAAAGGCAAGGTGATTATTCCCCAATTTGAAGCCACGGTGGGACCATATACCCGCCCTCGGGTATATCTTCGTTTTTGCCGACAATTACTGGGACAAGCCGCCCGCCAAATTTTAAAACCTCTGGGGCGTCGCCTCAATTCTTCGGGCTCATGAACTATCGAGTTATCGGACTCACCGGCCAGATGGGCACGGGCAAATCCACCATTTTACAACTGTTAGCCCAAAGGGGAGCTCAAATTGTCGAGGCTGATCTGTTGGCTCGAGAGGTTAGCGCTCCGGGCAGTCGAGGTCTCAGGGCAATCATGGCTCAATTTGGGGAAAAATACATAGATGATGCCGGTTTGCTGCGGCGAAACAAATTGGGGCGCCTGGTATTTTCCGATCCCGAAGCCCGCGGACAACTGGAAGCCATTGTCCATCCTCTGATTACCAATCGCCTGCAACAGTTGATTGCCCAAGGGCCCTGGCCCCTGATCTACGAAGCACCCCTGCTTTTTGCAGCAGGTCACCATCGGTTTTGTGATCTGGTGGTGGCAACCATCTCTCCTCCCCAATTGCAAAAAAAACGGATTCAACAAAGGGATGGGCTTACCCTGGAAGAAATTGAAAACCGCCTGGGCTCCCAACTCTCCCAGGAGCAATTGCAAAAAAAGGCCGATTTCATCATCTTCAACGACGGAGACATGGATAAATTGGAGCAACAAGTGGACCAGCTCTGGCAACTGATTACAGGGAAATAAAATGGATACGGCCAAATTGATGCATCGCCCCCTTGAAGCCCTGGTTGTTCTGGCCTTGCAAAAATATCTTCCCTCCTCCCGCATTTTCTGGCAACCAGCTCGTTCACCGGTTCCCCTTGATGCGGATATAATCACCGGACCCTCTCCCCAAAAACCGGAGATGGTGGTTCTGGTTACCCACACCTATGCTCAAAATGCTGCCCAAACCAAAAACTGGCGTGATCTTCACGAATTTTTTCTCTACAAACAAAAATTTCCCGCCACCAAAACCATCAGAATAAAATACGGACCCGAAATTTCCCGCCGCTGGCCTCAGGCCACAGCAAAATTCTTTGATGCCAATTTGCAGATTAACGACCTTGGTCAAAACACAGGCTTTGAAAAATTCATTCATACCTTTGTCCAGTCCAGTGAGCGCCTTGAATCTCAGCAAAAAATTCTCCAGCGTTTGCAAAAACAGCTGGAGCAACCTGAATTGGCACGGGTTTTCAAATATATCTGCCAACAATTCGAGGACAGTTTAAACTCTCCAGGGCTCTTTTTGTTCAACAACAAAGTTTTTTCCGGCTCCAGGGCCAAAATTCACAAACCCTTTTTCCCCACCGCCCTGAAACGAGCCGTAATCTTGAGTGCTATCTACCCGGAAATTCTCCATCCGCCCACACAAAAAAAACTGGACAAAAACAACCTCCAGGGAATCGCCAGGGAAACAATCTGGGGCCTCGAGTGGAAAAATCCTTACAAATACTGGATCGAATCGAGTAGTAATCTCCTGGGAAAATCCACCTTGGAAAAATTTCAACTCCGGGCTGCTCCTTTTTTGGCCGGACAGAGAAAGAGAGTGGAAAACCTCGACCTTTTTTACACCCTCTTTTTGGAAACCAGCCGCAAATTACAAAATTCCTCCCGTCCCCTTGAATTTTTGGCTGACCGCATTGAAACTCTAGCCGCCAACGCCCAAAATACCGGCGGCAATCCCCTGCTGCTAGGCTTAAGGTATTTCGCCAAACAACATGGTTCCGAAAAATTCGGTCACAGTCAATTGCTGCGCCAAGCTGGAATCAAGGCAACCACCGGCAATCTTTATAAAGTGAGCCGGCTTTTTGCCGGAACCGAAGCGATATTTTCCCCAAAGCTGCTCCGGATAATTGCTCAAAAAATACTGGAGTGCGGGGAAAAACAAATATCTCAACTCCAATTCAAGGAAAGGGCGACTTATCTGATCTTTTACGATGAAGCTGTAAAAAATCGTAAAATTGAACCATTAAAGTGGCTGTTGCTGGAAAAATACCCCCACCTGATTCTCAAATCGAGATTCCCCACTCTGGTAGATCCCGAGGGCAAGGTAGGAACAATCCGGATTTTGCAAAATCCTGACAATAGTGATATCTACCATTGGAAAACCGCCCATCGCGGGCATCGGGACAAAACCAAAGAACTTGCGGCCAAGGGAACAGCCCTCGCCGCCCTTTATCCCCCTCCTGTTCGTTGTTATCTTTATCTGGATGGTGATTTCAGCGCTTCAGATCTGCATAATCTGGCAAATTCAGGCTGGAGTGAGTTGATTCCCCTGTCAGCTTTACAAAATAAGCTTTAAATGAAATTGAAGCAGATCTGTGGTTATTTTTTGCTGAATTCGATGATTATGTCGGAAAGTTCTTCTCCGACTCTGACTTGGGCTTCAAGGGTGGATGCACCAATGTGTGGAGTTATGCTGACTTTGGGATGGATAATCAAAGGAGATTTTCCGGGAGGCTCCTCTTCATAAACGTCAACTCCAGCTCCAGCAATCTGATCGTTGTCGAGGGCTTTGACCAAAGCGGCTTCATCGACGGCACCACCACGGGCACAATTGATCAGATAAGCGTCTTTTCTCATTTTTTTCAATTCTTCGGCACCAATGGTGGGTCCTTCGGCTTTGATAAAGGGGATATGCAAACTGACATAATTGGAATTTGCCAGAAGGTAATCAAAATCAACCATTTTAACTACATCAGGCAGTGGTGATTCTTTGATGAATTTATCAAAGGCGATAATATTCATGCCCAGAGCAAAAGCTCTTTTGGCAAGTTCCTGACCAATTCTTCCGATACCGACAATGCCCAGAGTCTTTCCCCCCAATTCGATTCCTTTATAGTGTTTTTTATTCCACTTACCCATCTTCATGGTAAGATTGGAAGCAAATATATATCTTGATAGAGAAAACATGTGGGCAATAGCAAGCTCGGCAACACTGGCTGAGCTGGCGGCCGGAGTGTTTCTGACTTCTATTCCAAGCTCCTTGGCCTTGTTCAGATCGATATTATCAAGTCCCACTCCTCCTCTGACAACCAATTTGAGATTTTTGGCAGCTTCCAGCACGTTGGCCCTCAATTTGGTGGCACTTCTCACTACAGCCGCTTCATATCCGCCAATGGTTTCCACAAGTTCTTCCGGGGACAAGTCTGTTTTTTCAACTACTTCCAGGCCTGCTGCTTTCATTTTATCCACTGCGGTCTGGGCAATGGGATCACAAACTAAAACTTTCATAATTCCTCCTTTGTGTCAGGTTCGATTTATCAGAAAAAGTAGGAACCCGAACAAGTTGTTATTGACTTACCTGTGCTGACGGCCTGATAAACTGATAATCTGGCCGGAGCACCGCAAAATCAAGGTCAGGGATTAACCGGCTCCAACCGGTTTTCGGGGAAAGTTTAGGATATTAAAAAGAATTGTAAAGGGAAACCACAGATTATTTTTTTGTTTTCTCTGGTTTTTCTGAAGTTGAAGAAGAGCTTGTACCACGCCCTTTTTGGGAGGAAGTATCGGGGGATAAAATCACTTTAAGGCGACGACGGGCTTTTTTGTTTTGATAGGAAGAAGGATAGTCGGCAATAAAAGCTTTCAGGGCAGTTATCTCCAGTTTTCTTTTGCCCAATCGGCCCAACGCTCTAATCTTGCCCCAACGTGCTTCCTGCAGTAAGGCTCCGGTCTTGCGAGTATCTATGTACTGCTGAAAATAACTCCTTGCCCCAGCCGGATTACCGAGTCTGTCAAGTTCGATTTCACCAAGTTCGAGCAGAATGGTATATCGC
>JAQICJ010000118.1 GCA_027858615.1 Deltaproteobacteria bacterium | reverse complement strand
CTGCAATCAGGCTGGGACTTGATTTTGTGAAGGTGGAAACGGATTCTAATTCTGTTTTTATTTCAGAAATCCAGGATAAAATGCATAATTCGTTCTAACGGGTGCCTGAAGTGCAGGTTGGTTGGACAATTTTTTCCAAATTAAATCTTCATCTGGGAGTTGGTTTGGAAATGTCCATTTATGACGAATATTATCTTGCTTCCGGTTACAATAATCTGGGCTATTACCAGGAAGAAAAGATTATTGATCCTTTTTCCCTGAAACCCCGTGTTTATCTTGGCTTTTCCTTTTTCTGGTAGTTAAACCCGTAAATGCAAATACTTAAAAATTATTTTATTTTGAAATTATCCCACCCTTTTTGTTTTTTGATTTGCACTAAACTTGTACAAAAGGTCTTTGTTAACTTAGTTCCCTTCCCAAAAAGGAAGGTCATCGCCTGAACGCGGAAATTTGCCTCATCTGCTTTGTCGCAACTTCTTGAAATAGTGTCAACTATGTCAGCGAAGTTACTCCGCGCATCTGAGGCAAACTTCTCATTCAGTCAAAAACCCCCATTCTGGGATGTAACTAAAAACTGCAGTTAGTGGAATTTATGATGTCGGTTTTACACCAAAAAGAATTCGAACTTGTCCAGAAAGCTCAAATTCAACGGGCTGCCCAAAGGGAGCTCCTTGATTTCCTCTTTGAAGAGGTAAGGACAACTGTCTGGTATATTGCCGGCGGGGATTCTGATTACGACGACATGGTGCAGATGTCTCTCATGGAAATTCTTGATTCCCTGGCTTCATTCAAAGGTGAGAGCAGTATTAAAACCTGGGCTTTCAGGATTACTGTAAGAAGATGCATGCGCCACCTCAAAAAGAGAAAGAGACGCCGATTTCTCTATCTCAAATGGAAACAGGAGCCGGAAAATTCACTGCCGGCAGTTGAAAAAAGTGCCGGTGTTTCAAGGTTGAAAGAGAAAATCATAGATCTTTTTCAGGAGTTGCCCCCGGAGCGAAGGATTGTGCTGATTTTGCGCTTTGTTTATCAGTACAAACTCAAAGAAATAGCCGAAATTGTTGATTCTCCGCTTAATACAGTCAAAGACAGGCTTAAAAAGGGCAAGAAAAGTTTGCAGAAATTGATGAAAAAAGACAGCTCCATTCAGGAATGGATAGGGAGTATTTAAAATGAACCAAGTAAAAACCAAAACCTGCCAGAAAATACTAAATCAGTTGCCAGAATATGTTCAAAACAGTCTTGCTCCTGAAGAAACAGCTTTTATCCGTGAACATCTCAAGGATTGTTCCCATTGCAATTTTGAGTATGAACTGATGTCAAATCTCAACGGGCTTGCAACTGACAATCCATTGATTCCGCTGGATGATCTGAGCAGGCGCCGAATGGTCAGCGAAGTTGTACACAGGGGTAGCCAACAAACCCGGGGAAACAAAAAGACCCGCTCTTTAAAATTGGTTTTGTCAGGAGCTGCCGCGGTGGTTGCAGTCGCCATGGTTTTTGCCGGTTATTTGCTTTTGTATCGCGCAGACGAGACAGATCGAAAAGGGAAGGTTGCCTATGTTGCCGGGAGGGCCAAATTGTCGGGCAGAGAACTTAGACCTTCAGCCAAACCGACAGTTGACGACAAAATTGCAACCCGCAAGGGAGAAGTTGTTTTCCATCTGCCTGGAGGTACCTCAATTTTGCAAAAGCCCGACAGTTTTGTGCAGATAAACTCCCTTTCAGCCAAACGCACTTCACTCTTCCTGGTTCAGGGCTCAATCTTTGTAGCGGTAAAACGCCAAAGAGGGGATCCTCTTGTTGAAATTGCTACTCCTCGGGGCACTGTAAAAGTTAAAGGAACCCGCTTTCAGTTAGAAGTTGTCAAGAACTCGGTTGTGGTTCGCATGTTCAGAGGACAGGTGCAGGTAAGCACCGATAACGGTGAATTCCAGGTTGCAGGAGGCCAATTGTTCAATTTTGCCGACTTTGCCCCGGATAAATTGAGTGCCCGAGCCGCAGCCAAGCTCAAAAGCAATTTTGACCGTCTTGATTATTTTGACTCCGGTGATAAAAATGCCAATTTAATCATGGTGAACAGTAATCCTGCCGGGGCCAAGCTCGAGGTCAACGGAATCGATTTTGGTCGAACCCCTGTTTCCTTTCGGAGCCCGAGCAAAAAGCTTCAATTGCAGTTTGCTCACAAGGGTTTTGAGCCTTTCAGGCAGTCCATAGTTTTGCAGAATCGGGAAAATCGCCAGATTTTTGCCTCCCTGAACCGCAAATACAGCCAACCGGTTGCAAGGAACAACAATTCCCGAGGGGGAATTGGTAAAAAGGTTGAGTTTAGTGAGAATGATGATTCAGAGAAGCAAGTTGACAAAGGTGAAACTGGCAATTCCAGAAAAGAAAATACTGATTTTTCGCCTGGCAAGGTAAAGAAAAGCAGCTCATCTTCAAAAAAAGACAGAACCAGCCAAAAACCCGGGAAAAAACTGAATGAATATATGGCTGCGGCCCGAAAATTAGGCCGGGAAAACAAATGGCGGAAAGCCGCCGCTCAGTACCGCCAGATTATAAAATTATTTCCAACTTCATCTTTGCGATATACCATTC
>JAQICJ010000107.1 GCA_027858615.1 Deltaproteobacteria bacterium | reverse complement strand
GGACAAACTTGCGGAAACGGAGTAGTGGAAGGCACAGAAGAATGTGATGACTCCAACCGCCTGCCCATGGACGGTTGTTCACCTTCCTGCTTGTATGAAGAAGAGCTGTGTTCAGTTCTCTATCCGGGCAGCGAAGATGATGATACAACTGCCAATTGTGACGATCCCGATTGTGCTACTGCCAAACACTGTGATCCCGGAGAAATGGATGGAGATGGAGACGGCTTTACTCCCAACATGGGAGATTGTGCTGATGCTGATGCAACGATTCACCCGGCAGCTCTGGAAATCTGCGATGACGGCATCGACAATAATTGTGATGGAGATACTGATCATGGTGGAGATATAGACGGAGATGGTGCTTTTCACTGTATGAGCGGTGTTGTTTATGATTGCAACGATTACTCTTCCGAGCAAAGCCCCCTCAACTTCGAGGTTCCCGGTGACGGTATCGATAACGATTGTGATACAACAGTTGACGAAGATCCACATTCCTGTGATTGCACCACAGGAATAGACCAGGCTCAGGCCATGGGAATGTGCAGTGCTGATTCAGTTGTGGAGTATTATAACGGTAATTCCCACGGCATAGCTACAGCTTATGGTAATGTTGTGCCTCAGCACGGATGCAGATTTTTTACAATTTCCAGCGGCTATGCCTGGGATACCAGCGATTTCAACAGTACTAACATGGGTGAAAATGGTAATCCGGTTTCAACCACCAATTGTTTTGAATGTACTACTGCTGATACTCAGTCTACTTGGGCTCATCCCGGACCTGAAGGCTGCTGTGAAGACGATAATGATAACGATCCGTCTCGGTTGAGTATTATGGTTGATGTTCCTGCTAATGCCCGCAGTTTCAGTTTCCAATTTATTTTCTTCTCCGAGGAATATCCTTACTATGTTGGCTCGACATTCAATGATACTCTCTATGTGGTTATGGACAGCATGAGTCTGAGCCAGATTCAGAATATCACTTTTGCAGCATCTGAAAATCCGGCTGATACTTTGCAACCTGTAACTATCAACAACAGTCTTTTTGAAAATCCGCTGGTTACCGACATTGGAGGTACTGGTTACGATGTTGGTGGAGAAGGTGGTACAACCGGCTGGGTTACAACCACGGCTCCTTGTATTCCTGGTGAAACCATCATCATAGATTTCTGGATCCATGATGAAGGTGATCATGTTTACGATTCGGCAGCTGTTATTGACAACTTCCAATGGCATGTGGAAAGTGTGGACGGCCCGGTAACTGTTAAATAGTTCCAACGTTCAACCTCGAACAAAATTAAACTCAGGGGAAGTAATAGATCTGAGATATCTGAACCTTCAGAATAAAGGAAATAAAAATGCTTGGTAAAATAACAATCTGAACTATAATAGAATGTGGTTATCGGAGGATCCCATGAAAAAAATTATTGTTTTTATCACTTTGTTTATTTCCTTTTTTTCAATTCAGAGTGCCAAGGCACAGGATGAATTGAATCCCGCCATTTATATTATTCTCGATACATCGGGAAGTATGCTGGAAACTCCTCTTGGGGTTTCAACTTATGGAGACGGCAGTCTTGAACATCCAAGTGACTCGGGGCAGGTGAGCCGGCTGGAAATGGCCAAAGATGCCCTGGGCTCGGTAATCAACGGATATGGTGAAGTTAGATGGGGGTTTGCCCGCTTTGAGCAGAGCAGCGGTGAGAACTATTTTTGCATGTGCCATGATGAAACTGATAATAATCCTTCCTGCAGTGGGGGAGAGGGACTTTGGGCTGCTGATGACAATTGCCGGGTTTGTGATCTCAGTGATCCCCTTTATCCCGATTATGATCTTCCCGGAACTCTCGATGCAGTTTGCATATATTATTGTGGAGGTAGTTATCCCGGTAACGGAGGTCATCTGTGTACAGATCCCTTTGATCCCGATCTTCCTCTGGAAGGTGCTGATATTTTGGTTTATCTGGGTGATAACAATGAAGAATCTATTTTAAAGTGGATAGATCACACAGAATTGGCTCCGGGCACTCCCGTGGGTAGCGGCAGCGACCCTGAAATCAGAGCAGTTGGTGGCACCCCCTTGGGTGGTGCTTTGCAAGATATATATGCTCAACTTTCAAATAGTGATCTGGGCAGTGATCCTCGCAGAGGTTGTCGTCAATATGCTGTAATTTTGCTTACAGACGGTGATGAAGAATGTGGCACCGATCCTCAAACAGCAGCAGCCAATCTACTGGCAACACCCAACCTCAACGAACCTTGTACTCAAAATTCTCAATGTGAATCAGGCAATTGCAACGGCAGTCATTGTGTTTATGAAATCAAAACCTATGTAATCGGATTTGGTCTCAATCCCAGCCAATGGCTAAGTGTCAGATCCATTGCCCAAAATGGTGGTACAGACGAACCGATTCCCGCCAATGATCAGGACGAAATCAGTTCAGCCATTTCCGGTATCATAGCTGATTCCATCAGAACCGAGATTTGTGATGGCCTTGACAACGACTGCGACGGAGTAGCCGACGAAGATTTTCCGGAACTTGGTGATGTTTGTGATAATGGTTTACTTGGAATTTGCAAAAGTACAGGCTATTATGTCTGTTCCTCAGATTACACCACCACGGAATGTTTTATTGATGATCCCGGTTCTTCATCAACAGGTGAAGTTTGCAATGAGCTTGACGATGATTGCAATGGACTGGTCGATGACGGGATTTCCTGTACGGGTCCTTCACCGGAAATCTGCAATGGCATTGATGATGACGGAGATCCTCTCACTGCCGATGGTTATGACGATCCGGCGGTTGGTCAGCCCTGTGGCAGCGATATCGGAATCTGTCAGCCCGGCACCACCATCTGTGAAGGTGGCAGCATTGTCTGTGATACTCTGCAGAGTCCAGAGACTGAAAATTGCAACAATCTTGACGACGATTGCAATGGACTGATTGATGACGGACTTACCGACACCTGTGAAACCACAAATTCCCATGGAACCTGTAGCGGAATTTCCTATTGCGAAACCGGCAACTGGATCTGCCTCGCACCGCAGCCTGAAATTGAAACCTGCAATAATTTCGATGACAATTGCAATGGTTCGATAGACGAAAATCTGACCCGTTCCTGCGAAACAAGTAACGCCTATGGTATTTGCCAGGGTGAAGAAATCTGTACAGCCGGTTCCTGGAGCAGTTGCGATGCGCAAACACCCTCTTTAGATATCTGCGATGCCATCGACAACGATTGTGACGGCGACATCGATGATGACGATCCGGCAGTCGGTCAGCCCTGTGACAGTGGTTGCGGAGTTTATATCTGCGAGAATGGTTCACTCACTTGTACCGGAGGAGAAGGAAGTACTGAGGTCTGTGACGGCATCGATAATGATTGTGACGGTCTGATAGATGAGAACTTGCAGCAACCATGTGAAATAACAAATGAAAATGGTACCTGCAGCGGAGTTGAGGTTTGTTCCAACGGAGTCTGGGAAGGATGCAGTGCTGCTCAGCCCCAACAGGAAGCCTGCAATGGTCAGGACGATAATTGTAATGGTCAAATCGACGACGATGCCATTTGTCCCGATCCCGAAGATTTATGTTACGAGGGTGCCTGCCGCAATCGCTGTACCGAGGGAGAATTCAGTTGTTCTGGTACCGAGGAGTGCATCACCTATCCGGAAGATGACACAATAAGTATCTGTATGCCGATTTTACAGGAATGCGGCGAAACCATCTGCAGTACTAATGAAGTATGTGAAGATGAAATTTGTATAGATCCCTGTGATCCTGATCCTTGTGCGGAACTCGAAGAATGCTCCGCTAATTTCAGATGGCGGGATGGAGAGCCGGTAGAGGAACAATACATTTGCGAGAGTACTTCCTGTGCCAACTATGGTAATGAATGTGATTCCGGTGAATTTTGCTGGGAAGGCTATTGTCTTTCCGATCCCTGTTCAGAGCTGGAATGCGGTGAGTTGGAATATTGTGAAAGAACCCGAAGTGGAGAAGAATGGACCGGAGAGTGTATTTCTATCTGTAATTGCCGGGAAGACCAGAAATGCCAAGTTGACGGCAGTTGCGTAGCAGATTCCTGTTACGAAGTGGAATGCGACTTTGGCAGAACCTGTGTTGACGGAGATTGCGTCACCGACAGTTGCAGCAATGTTCAATGTGATCGGGGCGAAAGATGTGTAGATGGCAGTTGTGTCTGGGATCCCTGTTACGAAGTTGATTGCCCCTCTTGGGCTGAGTGCGAAGTTGCAACCGGAGAAGATGGCACTGTCAAGGGTTTGTGTGTACCCAAAGAAGAAAATGTAACCCAAAGCACTGTAAAAGGAGAAGTTACAGCTGGAGGCGGATTTGGTTGTTCCACCGGTTCTACCAGTCAGAGCGGCAATTCAGGTATTCTTGTTTATTTGATGCTGCTGGGATTGTATTTGATGAAAAAGCAGAAAAAGTTTTTTCTGCAAAACTCATTACCCCTGGTTCTGGTTGGTTTATTGGTTTTCACCGGAGGTTGTGAAGAGAGTGTCTACACCATAGTTGAAGATGGCTCCATCAACACCAATAACAACAACAATAATAATACCAACAATACCAACAATACCAACAATACCAATAACACCACCAACAACAACAATAACAATAATAATTGTACACCTGAAGACGAAATTTGTGACGGTGAAGACAACGACTGCAACGGAATAGTGGACGATCCCTGGATTCCCGAAAGTGAAGAGGGCGAAGGCAAATTCATGACTGATGCGGCCAATTGTGGTGAATGCGGTAATATCTGCGCCTATTTTCACGGAGAAGGAGTCTGTGAGGACGGGGAGTGTGTTTTGGACAGTTGTGGCCCTTACTGGTTTGATTTAAATGAAGATCCGGTGGATGGTTGTGAATATCGCTGTGATACCATAGGTGGTCAGGATGAAATTTGTGACGGTCTTGACAACAATTGCGACGGTATAGCCGATGAATACTGGATTCCCTCCAGCGAAGGCGGCCAGGGACATTTTGCAGATGATGCGGAAAATTGCGGCTTTTGTGGAGTTTCCTGTCTTGATAATTACGAAAATGGTACAGGTCGTTGTGAAACAGGACTTTGTGTACTTGATTCCTGTGAAGCGGGCTGGATAGATGCCAACGGTATCATGACCGATGGTTGTGAAACTCAGTGCAGTGAAACCAATGGCGGAGTTGAGATTTGCGACGGTTTGGACAACGACTGCAATGGATTTGTCGATGATGACAACGAACAGCCTTTGTCTCGCAGTTGCTATACAGGCACCGCGGGAACCGAAGGCACCGGTTTGTGTTCTTCGGGACAGGAGTTGTGCAATTCCGGCAGCTGGACAAGTTGTACCGGAGAAATTCTCCCTGTTTCAGAGCAGTGTGACGGTTTGGACAACGATTGCGACACACAGATAGACGAAGATTTCGATACAGACACCGATATTAACAACTGTGGTGGTTGCGGAATTACCTGTATGGGCAGTTCCCCTGATCATTCCTATCCTACAGGTTGTGTATCGGCAAGTTGTACCTATCAGTGTGAATACGGCTATCACGATCTGGACAATGATTTAGGTTTGGGGACAGTGGGAAATGGATGCGAATATGCTTGCAGTCCAACCGCTTCAGTTGGTACGGAATATTGTGATGGCCTCGACAACGACTGCGACGGCCAGATTGATGAAGCTTCGGATCTGGTAGCTCCACCGGCGGGTTATTGTACCCAAGGCGGTGATTGCGGACCCAGTGTAGGGGTAGTATGTCAGAGCTTCAGTGGTTCAGTACAGTGGGTATGCAATTATCCTGTCGGAGTTGAACGAATCAGTGGCAGCCCCAATCTGATTGTATCCTATGAGACTTTGTGTGATGGTTTTGACGGCGATTGCGACGGTTCGGCAGATGATGATTTCTATCCGATTCTGGGCGATGCTTGTACAGATGATGTTCCCGGAGTTTGTCAAGGCAGCGGTACTTATGTTTGCAAAGGGGATCAAAGCGGAACCGAATGCAATATCATCAGTTCCGGCAGCCCCGGTCCTGAAATCTG
>JAQICJ010000151.1 GCA_027858615.1 Deltaproteobacteria bacterium | reverse complement strand
CAAAAAAAATTGTCCTGGTTGGATTTGGCGAAAGACTTCAAGGTTTAAACACCTTATGCCAAATTATTGAAGTCATCCGAGGTGATAAAAAGAACTATTTCCCCGGGCCAGGTTTCTATTTTGGTCAGAGAAAGAAAAATTACCTGTGGGAAAAAATTTAATTTCTTTATTAAACCCCGGGGAAGACGCCCGGGAGCTAAATGGACAGCCCTTGTTCGCAAGCGTCAAAATAGAATATTTTTGGATCTGCCCCCGGATATCTCGGTATTTGGCAAAAAGCAAAGAACAATCGAGTTGGAAAAAGGAAAGGGGGTACTTTTGAGATTAAATAAGGGGAATCGGGTATTCAATCTGTACTTGCACCTCAGAGATTTTTTCGAAAATACGGTGATTCTATATCAAAAAGGACCACAACGGGGTGTTTATTCAGGAAATCCCGATTCTTCCGGTTTGAAAAATGAATATATCGGCTCTTCTATTTTTGGAGGGGAATTTTTGTCTTCTCTGGAGGTGATTCTCAAAAATATCATATCGGAAAAGCGTAATTACAATCTTCTTTTTCTGGATTTTGCGGCTGAACTAGAAAAATATCTGATGAGGTATGACCAAAAAGAGATTGTTGAAAAGTGGAAAGATATTGTTGGAAAAATGCTGGGTGATTTTTTGTATAAATGGAAAAATGAAAATCCCCTGGGTCAAATCTACTGGATTGGGATGACAGGAATGGTAATAGTTGAGAAAAGATTGGATCTGGCACAATTGCTGAACAGTGATAAGCTGCTGCTGTTGGAAAATGGGAGTGAAGCTCTTTTATATCCCTGGGGGTTTAGAGGAAATATCTGGGAATTTTACCATTATCTCTCAGAAAAACTGGGTAGATACAAAAAGTTGAGAAAATACTGGCAACTGGTTCCTAACAAAGAATTTATCAAGGTAAAGTTGAAAGATGAATATCGGGCAGGATCTTGCAGGCGGGGAAGTTTTATCTGTGCTGATTATTCAGGAGGAAATTGGGGATATCCTCGTGCTCGTATTATGTTTTATACAGATGACAGCAATTTGCCCGGCAAATTGAGAAGCCCGGCTCAATTGGGAGAGCACTTTTTTTATGGTTTAAAGGAAAAAAAATAATTTTAAGAAAATACAAATTAAGAATTGCAGATAATGATCCTCCATTTTTGAAAGGGGAACAAGTTGGTTCTATCTGGTTCAGCTAGAAAATACGCCGGAATCGTGGTAATAATGAAGTTGAAAGTTATGCTCAGAAGCTTTGTTTTATAAAAATACTGATTATGACTAAAGGAAGTTCACTGTAATTATCCACCAAAAAGGACCAAGTTCATGTCTGTATCAGAACCCCGAATAATCAAGCGTTATGCCAACCGAAAGCTTTATGATACTGTTGACAGCAAGTATGTTACCTTAAAAACAATATCTGAATTAATAAAGAAAAACAATATGGTACGTATCGTTGACAATGATTCGGGTGAAGATCTCACCCGTGATTTTCTGTTACAAATTATCAGAAAACAGGAAAAAAAATGGAAACTTTTCCCTTTGCAGTCTTTGGTACAGATGATTAAAATGGGGCGTACTTCCTCTAACGATTTTCTTCATAGTTTAAAAAGTGATATGGATCAGAGAATGGGGGACATACCAAAAATCAGTGATCTCAAAGACGCCATTGAAAATTACCAAAGAAGATTTGAAGAGTGGCAGAAGAATATTGAAAACCAGTTGCATACAATTCTGGAAGCACCCAGTACTCTGTTGTCAAAAGAAATAGATTTCATGAAAAAAAGATTGATCTCTCTTGAAGACAAGGTGCAGGAATTAAAAAATAAAATAGAAAAAAATAACTAGTTCTAACTAGTTCCCATCCCAAAAAGGAAGGTCATCGCCTGGAAACGGAAATTGAATTGATCTGCTTTGTCATAACTTCTTGAAATAGTGTCAACTATGTCGGCGAAGATATTCCGCGCATCTCAATCCAATTTCTTCCCCAGTCAAAAACCCCCATTCTGGGATGGGAACTAACTAACAGTAAATTTGAAGTGGAAATATTTTCAAAACCAACAGATAAATTGCAAGTCTCACTTTTAAAAAACTGGTTTTTAATTTAAAATGCTTATACCAGAAATTTTTAAGTGGAATTGGACTACTAAGATTTTTATTATCAGGTGTAATCTTTATGGAAGGCAAAATTTCCAAATATCCTATAGAAATGGCTTGCTGCAAAAAGCAGATTGACGATATTGAAAATCCGGATCGCAACCACCCTATCCATGATAATTCCGTTGTTTTCACTTATCTTAAATCCAGGTTTTATGTTGCAGTGGTTTTTGATGGAGTTTCGGAATCCAGAAAAAAAGGCAAAAATACTGTCGCAATCAGTCGAGAATTGCAATGGGACCTTGAAACGTTCTGCCGCCAGCAAAAGGTTGAAGATATTCACGAAATTGCCAAATGGTTTCAAACATCCCTGAATGATGAAAAATACAAAGATAAAGGGGCTACCACAGTGAGTTTTCTTCGCTACGATGATCTTGAGCAGAAAATTGAAGGATTTACTGTTGGTGACAGTCCTGCTCTGGTGGTTCGTTCAATTACAGATAAAAACGGGGAAACAATAGAAGGTCAGATTCTTTCAGCGTTGCACACAGTAGCTAACGATCCTGGAGTTATCACCAGACAATTGAGATTTGGTAATACTCCTGAAATAACTCTTTTCCAGATGGAAATGCCGGAATTTGATTTTCTGTACCTGGTTGCCATGAGTGATGGTTACGGCAAAATGAGTGACTCCGATACTCTCAAATATATGGACGATGATTTGCAGGATCGAAAGGTTTCAATTTTTTATCCGTTTTTTGCCAAGGTGCATCTGCCCAGAATTATCAGCAGCAAATTTCCCCAAATCAAAGTGGATAACAATGGCATGAGCCCATATCTTTCCACAATTGAAAATCCAGATATAGGAGCCTACATCAACAATATCTACGATAAACTCGATAAAGATGAACGTCAGGATCTGGCTATAGTAGATCTTGATACAATGGCCCTTTTCGATTTTTATCGTGATCCTCAAGTCTTTGCCCGAAAAAGAGAGCTTACGGTTGAAGAAATTTTGGAAAAATCCCATCCCAGTTTAGGCTGGATGCTTTCTTCACCTTATAATGAAAGCAAAGATGAAAGCGGACTTGATGAATACCTCAGAGAATATATCAAGGTAGAAATCTTTGCAATCACCATGATCGACGAACTTAACTTCCTGCAGGAGGATAATAACTGGAGTTTGCAAAAAAGCCTCAATCATTTTTTCTCCAACCTCGATCCAATTGGAGACGATTTTGCTGTTGCTATGACCACAATTGCCAAACCCTCAGAAAAGTTGGAAAAACCATGAGTATAACTACAAAAACCGGAGATAACGGCACAACGGGATTCATCGGCAAAAGCAGACTTTCCAAAAATTCTGCCAGAACTGAAGTTTTGGGAACCCTGGATGAACTTTCTTCCCAACTGGGAGTTGTTTATGCTCAAATGGGTGTAGTTGATGAAGATCGCCAGCTTGTACTCGAAATTCAGAAAAATCTGCCGCGGATTTCAGCGGAAATAGCATCGGATAATCTGGAAGCTCTTGATATTATGCTGATAGGGCCTGGAGATGCAGCTAAAGTGGAAAGATTGTCCCATAAGTTGGAGAATTCCATAGAACCCCTTGAAGGGCTGGTAATAGTGGGTGGAGGCAATAATGTTTCCGCAGCTTTCGATCTGGCCAGGGCTGTATGCCGCAGAACCGAAAGGAGATTAGTAAATTATTTTGAAATTGAACAATCTCTTGACCAGGAAGGCACAAAATCAATCATGAAATACATTAATCGTCTTTCAGATCTACTTTTTTTACTGGCGAGAAAAAAAGAGACCCGGCGTATTTACTTCAACAACAAGCAGTAATTGTAAATTGATCCTACAGGTGTTTCCATCCTGAATCCCTCATTTTTATTTATTTGGCATAATTTGATTTTTAATTCAGAATTACAGGATCTGGTTCTGATCCGAAGATCTCTTTCCTCAAAATTATTTCTCAGGAGATAGTTCTCAATGCAAAAAAAGTACAGATATTTTATCCCCACCTCAATCACACTATCAAGTTTGATATTAGCGTTGCTCAGCGTCATGTATGCAATGGAGGAGGAATTAGTCACTGCCTTCTGGCTCTCTTTTTTATGTACTTTGTTTGATCGTTTTGATGGAATTGTAGCCCGCAAATTGAACGCAACCGGCAATTTTGGTATGGAACTCGATTCTTTGGTAGATTTGATGGCCTTTGGAGCAACTCCCGCGATTTTGCTTTATAAAGTCACTTCTACCTTCAGTCCTCATTTTGATGGGAAATTGAAGTTTTTACCCATGATTGTTGCAAGTTTCTGGGTAATTGCTTCATCCCTCAGATTGGCTAAATTCAATGTTGTAGCCCAAGCCAAAAAATTCAACAGTATTTTTCAGGGGATTCCCATGCCCATAGCTGCCGGTTTTATTCTCGCTCCCATGCTGGTTCTGGCAAAATACAACACTGCCTTCAACTACAATGTAACCGGTTTTGATCCGAGAATTATGGGGACTTTCAGTGGTAGCCACTGGATTTATACTCTTCTTCTCGGTTGGGGAGCACTTATCGGGTATGGCATGATCTCTCATCTCAGGGTTCCAAAATTGTCAAAACCGCCGCAGGATTGGCGAAAAACCTACATGCTTATAAATGCACTGCTGGTCTATATTTGCATAGTTTTCAGGGTTTTTCCCGAATTTCTCCTGTTTGTGGCAATGCAATTTCTTTTTATTTCTTTGTATTTTCATTTTTTCACCGAAGCCAGAAAGCAGGAGAAGTATATACATCTGCTCGATGTATTATCCTGGAAGCTCGATGAAGAGGAATAAATACTTTATTTGATTAATCAGTTAATTTTTTATATATTTTCACTTGTAATTAGAATTTGGGGTTAAATTGTTAATGGTTGTGAAGCCGAAATTATTTTTTTGTTTGGCTTTGCGAAAGGATTGATGAATATGGAATTGAATATTAGATTAAGTGGAGCTGCCGGACAAGGTATTCAGACCGCAAATGATATTCTTGGTAAATTGGCAACCCGCAGTGGATATTTTTGCTATTCTTTTAACGATGCAGAATCAAGAATCAGGGGAGGGATAAATTTCAACCATATGCGCGTGTCTACTTTGCCGGTATCTGCTCCCCGAGAGAGAGTTGATATTTTGATCGCACTTTCTTCCCCGGGTTTGGAAAGTAATCTATCTAAACTGGTTGACAATGGAGTTTTAATCAGCGGAGTCAAAACTGAAACTGCCGGAAAATCAACTTTTGAGCTTGGCAGTCTGGATATTACAAACAAAAAAGTGTATGGCCTTGCTGCGGTAGCTGTGGTTTCTTCCATTTTAAACATAGCCTTGCCGGATTTGGAAAAAATTATAAAAGAGCAGTTCAAAGGCAAGGAAAGTATTCTTGATATCAATCTGGATGCTGCTCGCCAAGCCTATTCCATGGCTCAATCCTGGACTGAGGGTGCAGCTCTGTCCTTGAATCCGCCCAAAGAGTCTTTGCAGCAGGGTAAGTGGCTTTCGGGAGGAGATGCTTTTGCTCTGGGAGCTGCAGCAGGTGGAGTTTCTTTTGTGGCGGCTTATCCCATGTCACCAGCTACTTCAATCATGACGAATCTTTCCCATTGGTCGAAGGAACTTGAAGTTCATGTGGAACAGGCTGAATCAGAAGTGACTGCTATAAATATGGTTGCCGGGGCTTCCTACGCCGGTGCCAGGGCTCTTACTTCAACTTCAGGAGGTGGATTTGCCCTGATGACAGAGGGAATTTCTCTGACAGGAATGATTGAGACTCCACTGGTTGTTGCTATTGCCCAGAGACCCGGTCCTGCAACTGGTTTGCCCACCAGAACTGCCCAGGGGGATTTGCGTTTTGCTATCCATGGAGGACATGGATTTTTTCCCAGAGTTGTTTTGGCTCCCAAAAATATTAATGATAATTTCACAATTACATCAGAAGCCTTCGATTTGGCAGAGAAATATCAAATACCGGTAATTGTTCTCACTGACCAGTTACTGCAAGACAGCAAGCAGAGTCTTAAAAATTTCGATTTCGATTCAATTTCGCAAAAACGATATCAGTTAAGCAGGGAAGAATTGGAGAAACTTGATGTTTATCAACGCTACCGGTTTACTGATGATGGAGTTTCTCCTCTGGCCTATCCGGGTCAAAGCAGCCATCCGGTAGTAGTTGATTCCGATGAACACGATCAGGATGGACATTTGACAGAATCGGCTGAAATATCAAAGAAAATGGCAGAAAAGCGTCATAGAAAACTGAAGACAATTCTGCAATCTTGTAAAAAACCCGAAAGTTGGAATTTAAAACCGGGAATACCCCTTGTTCTTACCTGGGGATCAACTTGGGGTGTCGTCAATGAAGTGCAAAAGCGCTTGGAAAAGCAGGGAATTGAATTTGCTCATGTAAATTTGAGCTGGATGTGGCCTCTGCCTGCTGATTTTTTCAGAAAAGAGCTGGAGCAGGCCAGTAAAACCATTATTATCGAACATTCTGTCGGTTCCGAATTTGAATCCCTGATGAGGGAAGTTACTTTGCACGACTTTGATCACGCTGTTAGAAAAATGGACGGAAGACCTTTTGGAGTAGAAGATATTGAAGTTGAATTGAAGGAGTTGTTGTAATGGGAAAATATAAAGAAGAAGATTATAAAAGCAATGTTGAAAATGCCTGGTGTCCCGGTTGTGGAAATTTCGGCATCCTCAATACAGTAAAACAAACCCTGGCTGAGTTGGATATTGGTCCTCATCAGGCTGTTATTTGTACAGGGATAGGACAAGCTCCAAAATTGCCCCATTATATGAAAGTCAATACTTTTAACGGACTCCATGGCAGAGAGGTTGCGTCAGCTCAGGGAATTAAAATGGCTAATCCGGAATTGGAAGTTATTGTTCATGGTGGGGATGGCGGGATTTACGGAGAAGGGGGCAACCATTTTCTCCATGCTATTCGCCGTAATCTGAACATTACAGTAGTCGTTCATGACAACCGAATTTATGGTCTCACCAAAGGGCAACCTTCTCCCACCAGCGAGTTGGGATTGGTGACGGGGATCAAACCTGAAGGTGTTCAGATATCACCTCTGAAGCCTTTGGAATTAGCTATTTCACAGGAGTGCTCCTTTGTTGCTCAGGCCTTTTCGGCTAACATCAAGGAAAATGTAGAGATTTTAAAGGCAGCCATTTTGAATGAAGGTTTTTCTCTGGTAAATATGCTTCAACCTTGTATCACCTGGAATAAAGTCAATACATACAAATGGTTCAGAGACAATACCTTCAAAGTGGATTCTGAACATGATCCTTATGATTCCCGGGCAACTCTGGAACTTCTCAAAGATAAACTGCCCCTGGGAATTATCTACAAAAATAAAAAAGAAGCCTATGATTCCAAGGTTGCTCGGGCCAGAGTTTTTTGCGGCAAAGAAGGATTCAACAAAATCGCCGGCAGTTTTGGATAGGCAATAAAGACTGGATTGGATGCACCTGGTGAAATTGTTTGTGTTTTGTAAATATTATTCAGGTTTTGAATTCATAATCTCATAATGACACCAGGAGGGGGATTGTTTTTCTTCATCCCAGACATGCAGAGAGTTTCCCTGGCACAAATCAAATTGTTTGCAATTGGCACAATCTGCTTTGGCCATCCAACTCCTGTCCCGAAAGATATCATATCTTTTTTCCCAGACGTTGACGAAATTGTCCTGGTAAACATTGCCTTGAGCCATCCAGGGAGGAAGATTGGGGCAAGCACTGATATTGCCGTCAGCCATGATTCCCGCAATGTTGATTCCGGCGCGACAGAAGTAGGGAGTATCTCGTACCTTGTTTTCATAATCCCAGCCCAGAAAACCTTCTTCACTCAGATTTACACACATGCCTTCATTTTTTGCATTTTCCCTTATTTTGCCGATGGCATCCACCACCTTGCGAAATTGTTCCTTGCTGATTAATACCTGGTCGTTATCTTTAGCTCTTCCGATGGGAAAAATGTTGAAAACACGCCAGTATCCGGCACCTGTAGCTTTCACTATTTCATAGATCTCGGGAAGTCTGTCAAAGGTTCTGGGAGTAACACAGGTAATAGCTTCCACAATGTCGATTTCCACTTTAACAAGACTTTCAAGAGCGTTAATTACTCTTTTGTAGCTTCCTTTTCGGTTGCGCAACCAATCGTGTTGGATTCTGGGACCATCAAGGGATACAACAATACTGACAACTCCGGCATCCTTTAAACGCTGAGCCATTGCTTGGTCGAGTACATATCCATTAGTAACCATGCCAAGTTTGAATCCAAGTTTGCTTGCGGTGGTCATTATTTCAAAAAGATCCGGTCTAACCAGAGGTTCTCCCCCAGTCATCACCAGAATAATATTTCTCGGGTCATAAGCATCTGCAATTTGTGCAAGAGTTTTTTCAACAATTTTTGCAGGCAGGCCGGGCTGAGAAGCATCAACAGAACAATCAGAACCGCAATGGAGGCAGTTCATGTTGCACAATCTGGTAGTTTCCCAAAAAAGATAGCGTAATTCATGGAGATTATTTTCCAGTTTTTGATACAATTTCCAACGTAAATGCTTGGCTTGATTGATATAATAATGGATGGAATTCATAAATTACCTCTTTCCAGAATAATACCACAATAAGTAAAAAGGTGTATTCCAAACCCGACCAGGTCAATTTTCCCCTATCCTCTATTTCTTTTTTCTCCCCTGTAATTTTCCACCCCCACTGCAATGAAAAACACCTATTTCCCTTCCTAAAATATACACACCAACTGAACAAACTAACCAGACCAGGTCGAAATCACGCAAAATTCAAAATTTAGCAACGATATAATTCTTCCACTCCGTAATTAACTACAAGCCTTCAATTCCCCAATAGAACTAGCTAACAGCCAATCTCCCCCTCTGCCTGCCCAAAACTTTTTTCAACTTTTTAAAAAAAAACGTCGAGATTATTTTTCTACTTTCGAAAATAGAAGTGAAATTTTTTTAAGGCACCACTACGCCCAAATTTCAAACCATTAACGAAAGGATTTAAAATGATTCCCAACCCTATTATCAAAGGAGCCGTCAAATTTACTTCCCGCAAGGTGGACATGGGGCAATTCAGGCTTAAACCAACCCTCAACAAAAGAACCAGAAAGGATGAAATCACTCAAATTGTAGGCTACTGCGTGGCTTGCGCCCAGGAGAAATTCAAT
>JAQICJ010000137.1 GCA_027858615.1 Deltaproteobacteria bacterium | reverse complement strand
ATGCTTAATCTTATAATAGAAGTGATGAATGATTATTTAGTAATATTGAAAACATGGAATGGTAGTGCAGTTTTTTCTGTACATGAGATTGCAAATAAAAATCTGGCAGGGGGGATTCTGGGAGTAAAAAACAAACAAAATCCCTCTAAATTAATAGAAAATTTGGAAAATTTATTTACCCATATTAATCCTGTTAGATTGAAGAAAAAGTTAAAAGGTATAAACTCCAAGTTACAAAACAAAATAAGCAACTCCTTGATAATCAAAACTAAAAAACTGAGATACAAAGGCAAAAAGGGATTTTTGATGAGTCTCAATTTTAAAAAGACAAAAAAGAAATCAACAGACCTTTATCATCTGGTTATTAATCATGTTATTGGCAACAACATCAAGATAGCATTTTTGCCAGGCAAGAATGAAGTGCTTTTTGCAATTGGCAAGAACTGGAAAAAAGAAATTAACAGATTGTGGAATCCGGGAAAGGCATTGAAATTAAATTCTATATTTGCTTTGGATAAGAACAGTTCTCATGCAACCGGAATAAACATCTATAAATTGGGAAAACAAATATCCCCTTTGTTGAAAAGCAATAAAAAGCTAAAAAATAACGAGAAAGTTAAAAATCTTGTTAGTAAACTTCAAGTAATGAAATACGGCAAGAAGAAGAAAATGTGGGCAATATTCAATGTAGGTGTTCCTGAAAAGAACGGACAAGAAGCAAAACTAAAAATGAGATTCAGATTTTCCAGAAGATTTTCCTTTTTGTCTAGATTCTGAGTTGATTTGTTATGAAGAATGAATATTTTTTCATTCAGTGCAGCTTTAGTATCTCGGGCGGGTGAAATATTTAATTTAGAGAAAATTGCGGGCTATGGGTAAAATAGTTGACGTCAGTATTAGTCTTTGTTAAGAAAAAGGGAAATCGTAGTAAAATTAAAACAAAGGATAGACTAAAATGAAAAATATTATTCCCATTCTTTTTCTAGTACTGGGGGGTTGCTCATCTGAAAAAAAGCATGACTCCACTTATCCCACTGACCAAGATCCGCAAAGAAATACATCTTCTACCTCTGGCAACAACAATATGGATGTGACAAAACAGGACGAGAATTCTGAGCCAGCCAATAAATCAAAATTGCCGAAAAAAAAACCATGGGTTGTGGAGGGTATAGACTTTGCTCAGGTAAAAATGGGAGATACCCTGGTTGATATTTCCAAGGATGGAAAAAAGGTTGTGATGCGCAGAATAATTTTTTTGCAAGTTAATAAGGCGCCACGCTATTTTGTGACAGCGTTAACGAGGGACGGTAGAAGAGTTAGAGTTGCATTCTGGTTGGAAAAAGAAAAGCCCAAGCAGGATGCTGTGTGGGCTCCTTTCGGCCGTGTTGAGTTTATTGGAAAATTCGAGAAAATATTCAAGGATGGAATACTTACACTGAGAAAAAGCTCTTACCTCAGACGGTGAGTACCCAGGGAGATCGCAAGAGTGGAATCGACACAATGCTCCAAAAATGGATGTCATCGTCTGGCGACGGAATTTTACCTCATCTGCTTTGTCATAACTTCTTGAAATAGTGTCAACTATGTCTGCGAAGTTAATCCGCGCATCTCAATCCAATTTCAACCGCAGCCAATAACCTGCATCCTGAAACGAGAACTATCTTCGAAGTTACTCCGCGCATCTGAGGCAAACTTCTCATTCAGCCAAAAACCCCCATTCTGGGACGGGAACTAAATAGGCGACAACTTCCATTCTTAAGTACTTTTCTTAATTTTTGTTGTATTTTGATTATAAATTACAGGGGATATTTTGTATTGACTGTGTAGTTTGCTGTTTGTACAATTAAATTCTTAAATTTGGAGAATCTTTATGAAATTATTTAAAAATTTGGTGTTATTTGTTTTGTTTTTCACCGTTGGGGTTTTGCTGGGATGCTCTGATGGTGGAAAAAAGACTAATGTGCTTGATCTTCCATATGTTGAACCTCCCACTTGTCCCGAGGGTGATGATACCGGCGGATTTCATGTTACGCTCGCAGGGACAGCTCAGGGTGACGGTTCTTTGGAGGCTCCCTGGGATTTGGCTACCGGGCTCAATGATCCTCCCGGGGTTGCTCCCGGAGATACTGTTTGGATTCACGGGGGTCGTTATGTGGGAACCTTTGTGGTCAAGCAAGATGGCGAAGAAGATTCCCCCATAACTATCCGTGGTTGGCCCGGTGAGCGGGTTACTCTGGACAACGCTGGTGCCACTGACGAGCCTGTTGTGCAAATCTACCGACGCTGGACTATTCTGCGGGATTTGGAGATAACAAACAGCGGGACGGACAGACGCTCGGAACGTCCCACGGGTATTTACGTGGGGGGAGACAATATCACCCTGGTTAATCTCACGGTACATGATGTGGGAGTTGGAATCAGTGGTGGGCGCATGGCCGGTGATGATACTCAGGAAGGTACCAATATACGTGTGCATGGCTGCCTGGTGTATAATAACGGCTGGCTTGGGACGGATCGTGGTCATGGTCACAATTTTTATCTCACCAACCGCGATGGATTTATCAAGGTTGAAGAGAATATCGTGTTTTATGGCTACGGTTTTGGGGTGCACAACTACAGTTACTCGGACACCAACTATGTGGAAAATAACGAACTTTACGGCAATGTCTGGTTTTTGAACGGTGCCCCGGGTGGCAAGCTTTATGATAACTGCATGGTGGGTCATGACGGGACTCGTATTGTGCGCAACACCGTACTTTACCAGAATTACGGCTGGACCAGGGGACTTGGGGATCGTGATGTTCGCCTGGGCTGGGATACCGCCAACGAAGATGCCCTGCTGGTAGAGAACTATTTTGTGGGTCAGACTATTTTTCAGGATCAATGGTCCGGAATAGAGATGACAGACAATACTTTTATCGGTGATAATTCCCAGGGAGGACTCTCAGGCCTCGACCCTGTCGATTACGCAGATAATACTTATCTTGAAGGAGCACCTGCCCAAAATGCGGTGTTTATCAGACCCAACGGTTTTGAGCCGGGGCGTGCCCACATCATTGTGTATAATTGGGAGGGGCTTGAGGAGGTTGCTGTGGATCTGAGCGAGATATTACCTGCCGGGGTTGAATTTGAGCTGCGTGATGCCCAGAACTTTTACGCCGATCCTGTTGTATCTGGAACCTACAGCGGCGGCAGCGTAACGCTGCCCATGACAGGGCTGAGCCCGGCTGAACCCATTGGTGACACAGGAGCATTTGGCGAGCATCTGACAGGGCGCGATTTTAATGTTTTTGTTCTTCGCGCCGCCGTCTGTGACTGATTGTATTAATGATTTTTGTATGAGAATTCTGGTCTGATTTCCTCATACATCTGGTTGAGCTTTGTCAAAGATAAAATTCCACAGTTAGAAGTATTTCCCCGCCGTCAAATCTTGGAATAATTTTTTGTTTGTGTTGTTTGAATATACTCGGTACGCTTTTTCTCTCCAGGTGATTGCTACAAAAAAGGTTAGAAATGGATGCGCAAAATATGGAGCTTATCGAGTTTAAGGCTCTCTAATTTTGATTAATCAATTGGTGCATTGGTAAAACAACATAATGTAGAGGTTATTGTAAAAGGAAAGAACATTCTACAAAAGTACAACCGATTGCGGATCTGGTGTGACTGGGTCTGAAACTGCCCTAACTTCGCTTTATGTTATCAAATAGATTAAAGGACTTGAATGTGGAACAGTCAAAATCAAAGCTCGGCTTCAACGCGACGTGGTCGATGGCGGTTGGCGGTATGGTCGGCGGTGGTATCTTTTCGACCCTCGGCGTGGTTGTCGGAATCGCTGGTGCATGGGCGTGGCTAAGTTTCGCAGCCGCGGGGCTTATAGCCGCTGGCCGCAGGCTATAGTTATGTTAAATTAGCCATTCATTACAACGAAGGGGGCGGAGCATTCATCTTTCTCCGAGAGATTAATGCAGATGGGTTAGCCGGCAGCCTCTCATGGGTACTCATCATTGGATACGTGCTGACAAACGCGGTGTATGCTTTCACTTTCGGGCAGTACCTCGGATATGTCGTGGGTCTCGGGCCATGGTTTCCACGTTTTGCAGGCGTTGCCATCGTGGCTTTGTTTATTGGGGTAAACCTGCAGGGAGTTGGTGAGGCTGGTGGTATCGAAGTTTTTCTTGTGTGGTTCAAACTGGTCGTGCTTGTTGGGTTGGCAAACTGGGGACTTGCACAGTGGGATCCACCGATGCTATCGCAGAGTGTGCCGGACGCTGGAATCGGTGCAGCGCTGTTAGGAGCGGCGTCGGTATTCATGGCCTACGAGGGATTTCAACTGTTGACCTATGATTACATGGATATTGAGACTCCGCAGAAGACATTACCGCGCGCAGTGCTGTGGGCAATCGTCATTGTGACTATAGTCTACGTCATCGTAGCCCTGGGAACGGCCATGCTGATAGGAGCGGATCAGGTAGTGCATTACAAAGAGGTTGCGCTGGCCATAGCTGGACGCAAAGCGTTCGGAACTGTTGGTCTCGTGGTCGTCACGGTTGCCGCGGCGTTTTCCACTGGGTCGGCCATCAATGCTACGCTCTTTGCCACGGCACGTCTGACGAATACGGTGGCTGAGGATGGGGAGTTGCCGGCTTCAATATTAGAACGGAGAGCCGCCGTAAATGACCAGTGTTGGTATTTTTTGAAAGTGAACCGGAGCGTCAGTTATTTTTGAAATCGTATCAATTCAGATAGAGAGAATAACTGACGATATATACTATGAAGGGGTAAGAGTAAGTTTTCATGGTTTTTCAGGTATTACCAGAATTTACATGCCCTGTCCCAATTCCAAACCTGGTTTAGACCAGTTGCATAATTGAGCAGGAAATGCTCGTTTGCATCCAGAATGGCTTTTCAAGCTGGATAAAGTCAATTTATGGTTATTTATGATTCGGCTACATTTTTGATTCTGAGTATTGATCCTCAAGTCTACCAGCGAAATTGGAACTATCTGCTCCGGGTGATTTATTCTTGAATTTTTCTCAGTTTATAACTTTTAGAACTTGATCAATTTATTTTCTTGGAACTTTGTCTTTTTTTCCTGTTTTGCCAAAAAGCGTTTATCTCTAGGGGATTGTGGTTTTTTCCATTTTTGAATGGTTTTGATGGAAAGAGCAATCTCATTACATGCTTTGTATAGCGGACAACCACTTGCTGCAACTTCTTCAATAATTTCCTCAAAAAACAGGTATTGCCAAAATAAAAATAAATGTTGACAAAGGTAAATAAAAATACTCTAATATTTATTACTATTCCAAAAAGGAAGATCATTGTCTGAATACGGAATTTCATCTCGTCTGCTTTGTTGCAATATATTAATATAGTGACAACTATGAAGCAAACTTCTTGCTCAACCAAAAACCACCATTCTGGGATGGGAACTAAATAGCATATTAGAGGTGTAAGAATATAGTAGTATATTATGGAAATAGAGAGATGAATTACACTTTATTTATGCGAAAAGCAAATTTTTATTAGAATAAACAATTTATTTAGGAGAAACTATGAAAACAAAATTACTTTCTATCTTTGCAATTTCAATATTTTTTATTTTTGCTGCTTGTGATGACGACAGCAGCAACAACAACACTAATAACACCAACAACGTCAATAACACCAATAACACCAACAACACTAATAATGCCAGTTGTGGCAATGATATAGTTGAAACCGATGAAGTATGTGACGGAACCGCTCTTGACAGTGAAGATTGTACAACTGTCGGCGATTATACGGGTGGAGAGCTTGCTTGTGCAAGTGATTGCCTTGCCTTTGTTGAGTCAGCCTGTACCGGCGGTTGTGGCAATAATTTAGTTGAAACCGATGAAGTATGTGACGGAACCGCTCTTGACAGTGAAGATTGTACAACTATCGGCGATTATACGGGTGGAGAGCTTGCTTGTGCAGGTGATTGCCTTGCCTTCGATGATTCAGCCTGTACCGGCAACACCAATAATACTACAATTGCCAATATTGATCTTGGAACTGCAGGTGAATATGTAATTCTTGCAAAATCAGGAGTCAGCACTACAGGAACAACGGCAATTACAGGAGATGTAGGTTTGAGTCCTGCCGATCATACTTACCTGACAGGTTTTAGTGAGACTATGGATGAAACAAATGTGTTTTCAACATCCATTTATGTCACAGGCCAAATCTATGCGTCTGACTATGCAGTTTCGACACCTGCAAATTTGACAACAGCAGTAAGTGATATGGAAAATGCTTACACAACAGCGGCGGGTCTTACAACACCCAACTACGTGAATTTGGGAGCTGGAGAGATAGGTGGACTTACTCTTACACCAGGTCTTTACAAATGGGGAACAGGAGTTTCAATAACAACGGATGTAACAATTTCCGGTTCGGAAACAGACGTATGGGTTTTCCAGATAGGCGAAGACTTAACTGTTGCAAGTGCAGCAAGTGTGATTCTGTCCGGCGACGCTCTTTACGAGAATATTATCTGGCAGGTTGGCTCATCAGCGACTTTAAACACTGGATCACATATGGAAGGAATCATATTAACAATGACTTCAATTTCTATGAATACCGGAGCTACTTTGAATGGAAGGCTGTTATCACAATCGGCAGTAACAATGGATGACAACACTGTCACGGAATAAAATCGAATTAGACAGGAGGCGATTTTAAGATCGTACTCATCTCGCTTTAAAATACTCCGTATTTTACAAATACGGAGTATTTTTTTTGCTTTTTGCACATCGGGAAAAGGAAAGTATTCTTCTGACAATACCCCCCCAAGTGGTTTAAATTCTAATTTTCGTTTAAGAATCAGATTCTGGATTATTTTTTTTCAAAAATGTGAGTTATTTGACCGGCATAGAGGGTAAGAGTTTGTTTGCCTTCTTTTTTGCCGGGAAGAAAATAAAGGCCTGTCAAAGGCGGGCCTATTTCCAGCTTCTCAGTGCCGTCGTTTTCTGTAACTTTAATTACCTTGGCCTGCCATTCTCCTGTATCCAGCACAGTTTTTTTCTTCTCAATTTTGATCTTGATTTCTCCCAAAACAGGATTTGAATAAACCCCGACAAATTGTTTGCTCCAATTTGGATCTGGATTCAATTCGGCTTTTTTTAAGAATTCATCAAGGTCTTTTTTCCTTTTATTGACAATGAAATCCAGTTTTTTGTCTGCAAGTTTTTTTCCGTCATACAATAGTTCCAGCATTTTGCGATAGACCAGATAAATAAAAGATTGAGAACCGGCTGTGTTTGTAAGTATTATTAATCCAATCTTACTTTCTGGCATGAAAATCATTGAAGATGAAAAACCAAGGGTTGCTCCTCCATGTCCAATTACTGTTATTCCTTTTGATTTATTGATGATTAGAGAGAGGCCATAGTATTTTTTTGCTGAAATTTTGGCCATTGGTTCCCTGCGTTTCATTAGATTTTTTTCACTGATCAGGATTTTGCCATCGGAAGTTTTTCCTTTGTTAATTTCCAATTGGATATATTTAGCCAAGTCTTCAATGTTTGACCAGGCTCCTCCGGCAGGTGCTATCGATTTTACGAATTTTTCGGCTTTATAGGTAATGGGAATGGGTTCGATTTTGAAAGTCAGGGAGTGGGGAGCAGCATGATTACTTTTTTTAGCTTTTTTAAAACTGAAAGTTGTGGAATTCATGCCCAGGGGCTTGAAAATTTTGTTACGCATGGCTTTGTTGTATGCTTTGTCCAAACTGAGTTTGGGATAAGCCTGGTGGGCAGAGATAAAACCTCCTGCGCTAACCATCAGATTACTGTATTGAAAAGTTTCGCCAAAATCTGTAGTGGGCTGCATGGTTTTAAGGAGTTTTATGCGATCTGCAGCTTTTTTGCCCTCAAATTCAAATAAAAATTCCATATCCTGGCGCGGCATACCGGTACAGGCACAAACCGTGTGTTCCATCCGGCATTTTTCAACTGTTTTTTTATCGGCCAGACCAAAGTCAGGGTAAAGTTTGCGTACAGGTGAATCCCATTTCATTATTCCTTCATCCACAAGTTTGGCCATAAGCAGAGAAGTAAATGATTTTGTCATGGAGCCGATCATGAAAAGGGTTTTGGGGGTAACTTTTCTCTTGCCGCCGAGTTTACGTACTCCGAAACCTTGTTTGAAAACCAGTTTGCCATTTTGAATTATGCCCACGGAAGCACCAGTAACCCCAAGTTTTTTGCGAACCATTTCGATATGGTCGCGGAGGATTTTCAATTTCTTGTCGTCAAGTTCAGCAGCTTTTTTCCCCTTGAAAGATTCTTTTTTGATGCCAGGAACTTTGAGACTGCTTACTACAGTGGACATCTGGGCTCCCCGGCGTGAGAAGGCGGCTTTTTTGCCCTGAACCAGATTGATGTAGTAAACTTTGTTTTTTCCTCTGGCCAGAGCAAATACAATTTTGCGGTCAGCGACTTTTGTTTCATAATTGATTTGAGTTACTTTATCCCATTCACCACTGGGGGGAGGGGATATCTTTTTTTCTATTTCAAGATTAAATTTGGGATTAACCATTTGCCAGGCTGCAGAAATAGCTTTTTTGGGAGAATCCGAAGAAATTTTCAAAAGATAGATGCCAAGTTCTTTGTCAGGTTCCTGCACAAAAATATAATCGTCATATCTAATCATTTGCCAGCGGGCAGGAAGTTGAAAGTTAAAGCCGAGTTTGCTTTTTATCAGTTTGCTTTTCTTGTATACTTCTTTTTTGGGTGGAAGGGGTTTTTCAACTTTTTTGCTTTTGTTGATTTTTTCCTTGTCACTGTTATTTCCTGGTTTATTTTCAGGTTGTCCGGGACGACAACCCGTGATTAGGGTGAAAAGTACAGCAATCAGTAATATGTAAATATTTTTTCTGATTTTCATGGTTATTCTCCTTTTGATTATAGCAGTGGTTGTCAACATGGTTTTTTTAAAATCACCCTGCAAACCTTTCATATTTAAAATTTTTTGTCAAAAGATTAGCGACAAAACATATTCAAAAGGAAAAAATTTAAATATTTAATAATTTTTTTAAGAAAGGATTTGAAAATAGCAGATGGCTGGAAATTATTAGGGCAATTGGATAAAAGATATAAAACTCAAGCAATTGAAATTGGGCACAAGAAAATTTTGTTAAGGGATTTAATCATTTTGTAAAAAAGAGGAGACAGAGAGGCCATAATTTCCGGTTTTTTATCATAAAAAGAAATTCCAAAAAACCAATTATTTTGTCAACTGCTATCTTTTCAAACATAAAAAACAAATTGTAAAAATTCTGGGAGGGGAATCAGGTTCAGGGGGTGTAGTTGATGGTCCAATTAACAAAGTTTTCTTCATCTGCGGGTGTTTCAGTAAAGGCTGAGCCGTCAATTGTAAGAGGAACTGATGTATAAACACCCAAACCGTTATTTTCTGTAAATTCAACCCAGATTTCATAATCACCGGTAATCACTGTGGCGTCATTGGTGTTGGTCATGTTCCATTGAGCGCTGATAGATTCACTGTGGTTGTAACGGGAGGCTTCGGTAATAGTATCGGCTGTTTCTACACCTCCGGCATCTCTGTAAGTTAACAGGTAGAAACCATAAAATTGAGCAGCTTTATACAGGGTTTTTATATGTTCACCCTCGGGAGTTTGAATCCAGATAACGGTACAATTGGCAGGAGAATACGCCCCGCTGTAACTGACAGTATCCAGGCTGACTGATAATTGACCGGACAATACATCAGCATTATTAGTGTTATTGGTGTTATTGGTATTGTTGGTATTGTTGGTATTGTTGGTATTATTGGTATTGTTGACATTGTTAGTGTTGTTGACATTGTTGATGTTTTCTTCGGTATCGCAACTTGTCAAAAACAATACCGGCAACACTGCTAAAACCAAAAAAAATCTTTTCATTACTAACTTTTCCTTTTTGGGATGGGAAATATTTCTGAAAACCAAATCTCTAATTCGTGCACATTATAGCAAAAAAATCACAAATTCTAATAAAATTTTATAATCAGGTGGGAATATATGGCATGAGTGGGTCAGTTTTGATTGGCATTTAGTTTCCATCCTGGAAGTGGTGTTTTTGGTTTAGCACATTTACTCATTTTTTTTAAAAATGTTGTAGTAAAAACTTGGTAAAAGCATGAGACTGAGAATTAAAGCTGAAATCAAACCTCCCATCATTACAATAGCTACCGGTGCCTGGATTTCATTGCCGGTTGAATTTCTATTGAGTACCAGGGGGACAAGGGCCAGAATCGAAGTAAGGGCAGTCATGACAAAGGGGGACAATTTTTCCAAGGTTCCCCGAATTATGATTTCTCGGCGGGAAAGATTATTTTCGGGGTTCTTTTCCAAGTATTCATAGTGTGAAACCAGAATTATGCCATTGCGCACAGCGATACCGAACAAGGTAATAAAACCCAGCATTGAAGCTGCACTCAGGGGAGTGTTTGTCAGCCAAAGAGCAAAGATTGCGCCCACCATGGCAAAAGGAAGATTGCTTAACATGAGCAGGGTTTTGGTCAGGGAAGCGAATGCCAGCATCAAAATCAGACAAATAATGATTGCTATTACAACTGAAGATAAAATTAAGGCTTTTGCAGCTTTTTGTTCGCTGCGAAATTGTCCTCCCAATTGAAAAGTGTAGCCGGGTGGAAAGATAATCTTGTTATCAATCTCCTTTCGTAATTTTTTAACAGTTCCCACTGTATCGGAAGCGGAAAAGTTGGCGGTAACCATCAGGGTGCGCTGACTATTTTCATGGGGTATTTTGTTTGGTCCCAAATATAATTCAGTTTCAGTTACCGAGGAGAGGGGGATAAATCCATAGACGGGACTGTGGATTCTGAGATTGTTGAAAGCTTGTTTAAAGCTCGTATAGTCATTTTTGATTGATACTGCTATTTCCCGGCGCCAGCCCTTGTCGATAAATACTCCCGCTTTATTGCCATAAAGTGCTCTGGAAACAAAATTCGTCAGGTTTTCTTTATAAAGACCGGCTTGAGCCAGGGCATAGGTTTTGGGTACTATACGGTGTTGTGGCAGGTTGATCACCGGTTGGACATTAATATCAACAATTCCTTCAATTTGCTGCATGAGGTCAGCTAGATTCTGGGCCAGTCTTCGCATGACATTCAAATTTTTTCCCTTTATTTTCAGAGCCAGTGAAGTGCGAGAACCGGAAAGCATATGATCGATACGGTGGGAGAGAGGCTGTCCGATTTGGATCTTTATTCCTCTGACCTCTTTTAATTTCTTTCTAATAACTGCTATGAGAGCATCTTTTTCTCTGTCTTTATGATCCAATTTAACTTCCATTTCAGATACGAAAATATCCAATCCGTGGATATCTTCTTCTGTGCGCCCGGTTTTACGGGAGACGGAAACTACCTCGGAGAAGGCAAGGAGTTTTTTTTCAACCTTGGCAGCGAGTTTTTCCGATTCAGTAAGACTCGAGCCGGGCAAGGCTATCACCTTGATGTTAAGGGCCCCTTCATTCCATTCGGGAAGAAACCTTCTGGGGAAGGAAATGGCAATCCAGATTGCAAAAACCAGAATAATACCGGCAAAAAGCGCTAAAGAAAACGGTTTGTTGAGGGAAAACTTTATAATTGGGGCAAACAGCTTTTTCAACCAGATGAGCAGGATTCCTTCATCTCTCTTTTTGAAGTTCAATTTTGTAAACAGAAGAGAGGAAAGCGCCGGCGTTAAAGTAATGGAAACCACTAAAGAAGCGAAATTAGCACTGATGTAGGCAAACCCGAGGGGAGCCATTAATTTCCCCTCCATCCCACTGATAAAAAAGACAGGGATGAAAACTACAATTATCAGAATGTTGGCAAAGACAACAGAGCGCAACACCTCCTTGGCACCTTTGAAAATAATTTGGCGGCGAGGAAGTTGATTTTGTATGTTTTTATTGTTGTTTTGTCTTAGTCGTTTCCAAATATTTTCCACGCCGATGATACAATCGTCAATAAGAACTCCGAGAGCCAGAGTAATTCCTCCCAAAGTCATGGTATTGATCTCATAACCGGCCAAATCAAGCATGATAATGGCCATCAAGATAGAAAGCGGCAAGGCCACGATAGAGATTAAGGCAGCTCGCAGATTCATCATAAAGACAAAAATAACGATAATAATGAGTAGGGCACCATAGCCCATTGAGTAGGAGACGTTATTTACTGCTTTTTTGATAAAACGATTCTGGTTGAATAGATCCTTTTTCAGGACCATGCCCGGTGCCAGCTCGTTTTTTTCAATTCTGTTCAGAACTTGTTTGATTTTGCGAGTAATGGAAACTGTATTTGCCCGGGGTTGCTTTATTATTGTGATTACAGTTCCCTCAGATCCGTTGATCCCGCCCCCGCCTCGACGTGGAGCCCAGGAGAGACTGACTTTTCCCAAATCCTTGACCATGATGGGTATACCTTTTTGAGTGGCAACCACTATATTTTCAATTTCCTGGCGAGAGCGATATTGACCGTAAATTCGAATCATCATCTCTTTGGAGCCCTTCACCCAAAAACCGGCACTGCCGTTTTTACCTCCTTTTTCCAGTGCAGTTTCAACCTGACCGGAACTTATCCCCCGAGCCATAAGTAATTGAGAGTCCAGTTCCACCCGCCATTGACCAATGCGGCCTCCGGCAATCATTACCTGTGATACCCCCGGAATTTGCATTATTTGCTGCCTGATTACCCGATGGGAAAAATCATATAATTCGATGAGATTGTGTTGCGAGGATTGCAGCCCAAGGGTAAGAATTTCGGACATGGCATTACTTGCCGGCATCATTGCAGGCAATTTTATGTTTTCAGGCAGTTTGCCCTGAGCAATTTGGAGCTTTTCCATGACTACCTGGCGGGCTTCTTTCGGCTCTACATTCCATTGAAAATCGACCCAGATAATACTGTAACCATAACTGGACATGGAGCGGACTCTGCGTACTCCGGCTCCTCCGTTCAAAATCCGCTCCAAGGGATAGGTAACCAGCAGTTCTGTTTCTTCGGGAGCCATTTTTTGGGTTTCGGTTAAGATTGTAACCTGGGGAGCGGTGAGATTGGGAAATACATCCACCTTCATCTTGTTGTAGACAAAAAGGCCGTACAGACAAATTATTACAGACATGATGATTATTGGGTATTTTTTATAAACGCTCAGTTTTAGAATTTTAGTTAACCAATTCATTTTATATCCTTCCAAGCCACTTAGTGACTATGGTTTGCAGGCACTTCATTTTTTTGGTCGAAATATTGAACCTTCTGAGGATTTTTAACCACGATTCTCATTCCCGGTTTTAAACCTTCCAAAATCTCAATGAATTGGTCTTCTTCTTTTCCTGTTTTGACTATTGTTCTTAGAAAATGGCCTTGCTCAGTTTCTTGGAATACTATTTTATCAAAGCCATCCTGGATAACAGCTTGCTGGGGAACACTGATGCTCTTTTTGGCATTTCCCTGAAATAATGAAACTCTGACTTTTTCCCCAACCTTGAACTTTCCCTTGGAGTTTTTTACTCTGAAATAAAGGGGGATTGTACTGTTTTGGGGATTATAATTTGGCAAAACCATGCAATTGGTGAGATGTGTCCATTTTGTCTGAGTCGAAGCAGAAGTAAATGGTTTTATTCGGCCTTTGGGTTTGGGTCCGATTAATTTCAAATCCTCTCCAAAAACTTCAACTTTCAGGTAAAGGATTTTGTCATCTACCAGGTGGAAAAGGACTTCACCTTCATTAACAAAGCGATCCTGGGTCATTATGGTTTTCAGCAATTTGCCGGAGAAAGGAGCTATTATTTTTCTTCTGGTTTGAATATTGTATTTGCCGTTATTAGCGTTTTTCACTCGAGCCAGAATCCCGGAGATAGATGCCAGTTTTGCCCTGGTCACAGCCAGTCTGGTTTGGGCATTGGTTAAGTCTTCAAGGGGAGAGATACCTTTTGCTTTCAGTTTCTTTTGGCGGTTCAGTTTTTCTTTGGCGTTTTGGAAAACAGACCAGGCAGCTGCTTTTTCCCCTTGCAGTTTTTCAAGGTAGGCAGTGCTCACCTTGGGGACGATTTCTGCTAGAATTGTTCCTTTTTCGATTTTACTGCCCAAGTAGGGGATATTTTCTTTAAATCTGATAAAGCCGGCAAGGGGAGATTTAATCTCTATTCCTTTGCCCGGATAGGAAATCATATAGCCGTGAAGTTGTACAGATGGCCTGATTTTTCTTAGAGAAACACGATCTACTTCTACTTCATGTTTTTTTATGTCCTCTGAAGTTAGTTTTATCCCTTGTTTAAGCTTGTCTTTATGAACCGTCTGTTCATCTTTATGTTCATGTTCTTCATGAGAGCAGGACAAAAAGATAAAAACAGACAAAAATGGTAAAAATCTGATTGTTTTACAGCTTTTCATTTCTTATTTCCTTTTAGTTTCCAAACCTGAATTCCTGGGGAGGAAAAGATGATTTTCCTCTCAAGTTTCAGGGCAGGAAACAATAAAAATTTAATTCAATTTTACAGGATAGAAAAGCTTAGCTGCGAGGTGGTTTAAGAAGATTTTCACCATAACCGGAAAGCAACCGGGGAGGCTCGGTTGTTATTTTTGAAGCAATCACGGTCAGTCTTTTTTGAGGGGATAATTTAGTTGGTGAAGGCATGAATAAAAGTCGAAAAACCGGCTTGATATTACAGGTGTGGGATTGTTTATGATGTTGGTTGTTTTGTTGGTGGTGATGGGTTTCAAAAATTGAGAAGTGCTCGAAGGCCAAGAAATGAAAAACGTTTTCAAGAATGATGCCTGAAAGGGGCAACATGAAAAATATTAACAAAATAGTAAAAAAAGTATGAAAACGTTTCATTAATACACAATTTATAAGTTATTCAAGCAATGTCAACAGGACAAATGAATTTTACCAGCCTGAATCTGGACTGAATGGGAACTATCTAGTTCCTGTCCCAAAAAGGAAGGTCATCGTCTGGAAACGGAAATTGAATTAATCTGCTTTGTCATAACTTCTTGATGTAATGGCAACTATATCTTCAAAGTTATTCCTCGTATCTCAATCCAATTTCTTCCCCAGCCAAAAACCCCCATTCTGGGATGGGAACTATCTAAATTTAATAATCCCAGATATCTCCAAAATTTGTTCTTCCACAATGGTAAACCCCGTCAATATAGACTTCAAGATCATATGTCATAGAGCAGGGATCATTCTCGCATGTTAAACGATCAACGTTAAACCTTGTATTGATAGAAGAAAAGCCAATATCTAAGGGTTCTCCAATAGAATAGTAGGTTGCAGAATTAACTTCTGCACTGATTACGAATTCAATACTGTGATGTTGTGCGGGATCTCCGAAATATCCAACCATGGTTCTATTTTCATAATTCTGGTTTGTGATAAGATTGGTAGTTGGAAGCATGAGAAGTGAGGGGTTGCTATTACAGTCAAAAACAGGGTCGATGGTAACGTAATCGAAAAAAGTTTTTTCTATAAACTGATCACCAATTGAAGCACCGATTTTGATAGTAACTTTTTGTTCTCCAATATCAGGATTTACCAGATCAATAGCGTAGTTATTGGCGGAAACATATTCAGCATTAATCCAACTATTATCTTTGTAGTTGAAAATTACGTACTCTATGGTGTAAGAGGGGTCTTTGGTTATTTCTACTGTTGATGATGCCAATAAACCTGAACCGGTTGTAAAAACCTGACTCCAACTTCCAAAAGTTATCTCAGGGCTAGTCATATTGCTGGATAATTCAATATTTTTAGAAATTGTTTCATGGTTGTATTCAACTTTTACAATAAGGTTGTTTTTACCTGTATCCAGTAAATCTACATTATACTCAAAAGGAACAACTAAACCGGAACTATCAGAGGTTGTCTTAAGATCTTCCATCAGGATTGTTCCATTATCTGAAATGGTTATATAAATTTTTTCATCATTGATGAATCCCAGTTCGATTTCACCGGAGATTACAGTTTTAAAAAGATGTAGTTGATCTTCTGTAGCTTGCACCGCCACACTGCTTATGGGGTTTGCAACTACCAGGGAGGTTTCTTTTGATAAAGTTTTGTCTCCATATTTGGCTTCAACTACCACATTGTTGATGTCTTCTTCCAACTGTATTTCGTAATTAAAATCAAGACTGAGTTCATTGGAAGGTAAATAATCCTCTAAAACAATAGAACCATTTACCAGGATTTTAAGATTGATGTTTTCTTTTGATGTGTATCCAACCATAATGTTACCACTGATATCGGTCTTCATCAGGTTGAGTTGGTTTTCAGATGCTTGAATTTCCATAGATTCAATTGGATTGGTTTCATTATAATCAGCATCTTCAATCTGGCAGGAAAAATTTGCTAAAGCGACTAAAATAACCAGGTAGGTTTTAAATAAATTCATTATGAGACTCCTTATTCTATATTAATGATGATAAATTATTTCAATTTTTAAACCAGCGAATACAGAGGAATATTCAAAGCTTTCTGCTGCGATGATTGCGTCTAATCCCAAACCTGCACTTACTGAAACCGGTACTGAGTTTCCCGCTTCGACAAAAGAGTATTTTAAGTTAATTCCTCCATATATTCCTGAATAATTGTCCTTAAAATCTTTGGTTCCTTGGGTGATTGTGTATCCAGCTTTCAATTGCAAAATAAAGGGAAAACCAATTTCATAAATAAAATACGGATTAATAAAAGATAAATCTCTTTCATCGGATTCAGCCACTTTGAAATATGAAACACCTAATCCAAAACGGTGAAGATCCAATTGCTCATTACCCAGAACAAAATTTAAATAGCCTCCATATTTAAAAACTGTCAACTCATCAATATTATTGTCCGGGACATCTTTAAACATGATCGGACCACTAAAGTCCATTCCGAGTTGAATCTGAAAACTTTTATAAACTTTTGTTATTGCTCTATATTTAGATTTTTGTGTACTCTCGGTATTTTTGGGGGAAGCAGGCGTTTGTGCAAAAACAGGTATTGATAAAAATGAAAATAGTGGAATTAAAACAAATAATTTTTTAAGCATATAATTCTCCTTTAAAACTGATAAAAAGTTTTTTCTCCCAAAACAAATGGGTGAAAAAATAAGAAGTTACTAAGTTCCCATTCAGGGACGGGAACTATTTACAGAACCACCATTCTGAGATGGAAACTATTAGAAAGTACAACTGTTTAGATAAAACCCTAATATAAGATAGGGTAATATGGAAAACCGATTTGTCAATCAGTGTCAATAATCAGATTATTTTATGACTCTTCGGTTGACTTGTTGAATATCATTCTTACATTATTTTCAGTTTTGTCAGGGCAAAATAGGGGTTTTGACTGGAGAAGAAGTTTGCTTCAAATGCGCGAAGTTTCTCTGCGTATCTAAATCCAACTTCAGTTCCATCTAAAATCCTACCTGAAACTATAGTAATATATCCGGGCAAAATCACAGGCGAAAAAAACCTTTTTTCGCCTGTGAGATATCCGGATAAACCTTATAAGGAGAACAAATCATGAGTTATTATTTTTCAAAAATTTTTGATGGGAATTTTGACGAGGCTATAGAGAAAGTAACCGCCGAGCTTAAAGAGGAAGGTTTTGGTATTCTTACCAATATAGATGTTAAAGAAACTCTGGAAAAGAAACTGGATGTGGATTTTCCCAATTACAAAATTCTGGGCGCCTGCAACCCTGAGTTTGCTTATAAAGTGCTTCAGGCAGAAGAACATATTGGCTTGATGTTACCGTGTAATGTTATTGTGTTTGAAAACAAGAGCGGAAAAACGGTAGTAGCGGCAGTTGATCCGAATGCGAGCATGCAGGCTATCAATAATCCAAATTTGGGCGAAATCGCCGAAACTGTGCAAGGAAAATTAAAGTCAGTTATTGAACGGTTATAAATTTAGAAAGGAATAAATATTATGATGAACGGAATTTGTGGAGGCGGTATGGGATTTGGCTGGATTTTCTGGGTGGTACTTTTTGGATTAATTCTCTGGGGAGTAATCGCCATATTTAACAAAAGGCAGTCGCTTGAGAAACACCAAAATCATAAGCCAGAGGATGATCCACTGGATATTTTAAAAAAACGCTATGCCAAAGGCGAGATTGACAGTGAAGAATTCAATAAAATGAAAGAAGAACTAAAGTAGTTACCGACCCAAAAAGGAAGGTCATCGCCTGAATGCGGAATTTTACCTCATCTGCTTTGTCGTAACTTCTTGAAATAGTATCAACTATGTCTGCAAAGTTAATTCGCGCATCTGAGGCAAACTTCTCATTCAGTCAAAAAAAACCCATTCTGGGATGGGAACTAGTTATGGTTTATATAAATATAAAAAAGGAGATTTTATTATGAAAAAGTTAGTATTTTTAGCAACAACCATCATGTTTACGGCAGGATACACAGCATGCGGTCGAATGG
>JAQICJ010000130.1 GCA_027858615.1 Deltaproteobacteria bacterium | reverse complement strand
TACATTGTCGTCATTCAGACCGTTGCAATCGTCGTCCAGACCGTTGCAAACTTCGGTGCTCGGTTTGACTTCGCCGTTGCAAGAACCCCAGGAACCTCCGCTGCAAATCTCGTTGCCGCCGATGCAAACACCAACGCCTTCAGTGCCCGCTGACCCGGTGTAACAAGTCTGAACCAGACCATCATCGATCTGACCATCACAATCGTCATCGAGATTGTTGCATTCTTCAGACGCCGCTCCTTCCATGGGATCGCAACTTTGGGAAGCCCCGCCGTCACAATTGGAAACCGTGTGTTCACATATACCAAAACCACAATTGGTGCTGCCCAGCTCTTCGTCAATCGAATCATCGCAATCGTTGTCAACCCCATCACAAACCTCAGCCTGGGGAATAAGATATCCACTGCAGGAACTCCAGTTTCCTGCGATATCACATTGAGAAATACCAGCACTGCAGATGCCGACACAATTGAAGCTGCCGGATCCGGGCGGATCTTCGGTGCAGCCTTCATATCCGCCGGGGTAACAATAAGTATTTACCCCTTCATTAATTTGGCCATCACAATCGTTATCCAGAGTATCACAAATTTCCTCTTGAGGCTGCTGAATTGCAGTACAAGTTCCAAGACCGTCATCAGCACAACACTCTATTGAGCCGGCAATACATTTAGTAATGCCAGCTTCACAAATACCTTCGTCTGTACCGCAGATAACCCCTGCTCCAGGATCATCTTCACCATCATCACTGGTTGTACCATCGAGATCGTCATCGAGTCCGTTGCACATCTCAGGACCTGGTTCCGGACAACCACCGGGCACATCATCAACCAGTCCATTGCAATCATCATCGAGATCGTTGCAAATTTCTGCTACAGGTGCTATTTCGGAGGCTGTACATTCTACCCCTGTTTCATCGGCTGAACAAACATAATTGCCTGTTTGAAAACATTCACCCAACAAACCGTTGTCACATGGATCGCTAACTGGAAAATCTTCGTCTATATCGCCATCACAATCATCATCAACACCGTTGCAATATTCAGGCTTGATGGAAGAAGCAATGATGGATGCCATGGCTGCAACCAGATCATCTTCATTATTAGCCTCGATGGCACTTGTGGTGCCGCCGGCTGCTGCAATACCATCTGCAGCTGCTTTAGCAGAGGCATCAGTAGCAAAAGCAATGACATAGGTTCTGACATCATAAACACAAACCCCGGAAGAACAATTTCCGGAATCGCAATCTGAATCAATGGAACAGGTTTCTGAATTATTTGGAGTTACACGAAGATTGGCAGCAGCTGAAACCGGATCTCCACTGCAACTTTCTTCTCCGTCTGTGAGCAGAATAACCGTATAAGGACGGCATCCCCGCAAAGAATCACTTGCAATATCAGCAGATAACTGAGTTCTGATATCAATAAGAGAACCTCCCAATGGAGTTCCTCCAATTCCTCTCAATTCAGGATCAGAACCATCATCAATGGGAGCCGGAGGATTATATTCATGGTGATCGATCCAGGATAATATTTCATTGATAGAACCGCCGATGGGCACCAGAACATCAGCCCCGTCACAGGTTCCCAAATAATTGATGCAAACATCATCCATTACTCCGGGGAGATCATGAGAAAAGGTATAATATTGGCAGGTACCGGTCTCACCGGCATTAACACTGCCTTGATCTTCACAGGCACAATAAATATCATTTCCTACATCCTGAGTAAAACGAGCAAACCCCCACAAAACATCCCCATAAGCATTAACTACGGTATTGACGGCTTCTTTTGCAATATAAATACGACTGGTTGTGCCTGTCTCATGCGGATGTTCAACACTTCCGTCACCATAGG
Source organism: Deltaproteobacteria bacterium (assembly GCA_027858615.1). Lineage (GTDB taxonomy): Bacteria > Myxococcota_A > Polyangia > HGW-17 > HGW-17 > JAQICJ01. Next base: position 6,171 of record JAQICJ010000130.1, on the reverse strand, counting down.
CTTTTAAATTGCCTACTGTACGGGTCATGGAACCGGAAGTATCGACAATAAGATAAACTCCGGGATGGATTTCGTCGGCTCGAGCCTGAGCAACAAACCCGCCTGTACAAGCAATAAAAAAGGAAACTATAAGGAGTTTGGAAAAGGAAAAATGATGCATAAAACAGCTCCTCGGATACCCGAATTGTTTTGAATATATTCACAACATATAGTTTCCCATGCTTGCATGTCATCGTCAAGATTAAAAATTGCAATAAATTCATTATTATATAAAGGATTTAGAATTACACATAGATGGTTTTTAATTCACAAATTTTCCCTGTTTATTTCTGCACGACTCCTGCAAACTGTGCTTTTATATCCAAGTTTTAGAGAAAAATCACAAAAATTGAACAGGCGCATGATAAAATAGTTCCCTTATTTGAAATGGATGTTTGCAAAAATCCTATCTCTGGTACTATACTGATACTATAATAACTCATGGATAATTTCAGGCTGAATTGTAATCTATTGTCCGACAGTTGCGATTGAATCTGTCTTTATTGTTTTGCAGCAATATCACCTGCAACTAAAGACCAAATCAAGAGGTTTAATTATGATGGACTCCAAAGATCTTAAACAGAACCAACTCTCACAAAATGCGTCAATGCAGGAAATCAGGAAAAAAGTCAGCAGCAATGTCCATCGCATCGCAAAACAGGGAAATTGGCCTGAATACATTGATGCCAAAGGAGCTCTCTGTGATCGCATTCCCAGCGCCAAGAAGAAAGCCAGTGGATTTGACGCCGGACTCGCCTGTGCCCTTGATCTGATCCCGCGAAACCGGCAAAAACTTATCTCTACTTTACATGCCGCCTATAACGAGAAATGCGTTCTGCAAATCAGGGAAGAAGCCGACAAAATGCTGCCTGATTCTGAAACCTGCTGGTGGCTTGCCGCAAGCAGTCTGGTCGTCTACAAAAAATTGTCTGTTCCCGAATTTCAAGATCAAATAAATGATTTCCGCTTATTAATTCAAGATGCAATGCTGCGCCGGGACGTAGCAATTGAGATGTTCGAAACAATGATCAAAAGCTATCAGATGATCAACAAAATACCACTTTCAGTTAAAAATCGAGGGTTGCAAGGAGCTTATCTCGACGGTCATGATTTTGCAGTTCAATATCATGAAACCGAGGCCAAATTTTTCATCGGAACTTTTAAAGAAAGTCTGGGTCTGGACAATTTTAAGTTCTCCCAGGAAAAAGACGAAAATGGCAATTTGATCAGCGGTCCTGTATTTGGATCCAGGCAATATGTCGCAACGAATTCTTTTTCCGAATTAAACCAGATCCTCAAAGTAGTCAGAAATCACCTCAATGGATAACTTTCCCCTTCCAATCAAATCATTCCAAATTAGAATTTGCACTTAACCAAACATGCACTAAAATATTAAACACATCAGTTCAACTTATGATTCTTCGGAGATACCGGTTTTGCTCACAACCAGCACATCTTGTTTTACCGGGCTTACAAAACTATCGGCAACCATTTTACAGGTTGGCTCCAATACCCGGCATTAACTTTAAAGTTGAAATTGCATGTTTTTTGTTTAATTTTCTTATTTTCTTATTTTCTTATCTTTTGGAGGTTATCATGTTCAAAAATTTCTTCTCTCTCACCATTTCACTAATTATCACCCTGCTGGTTTTTGCAGGTTGTGATCAAAGTAACAACGACAATAATAACAATAACCAGAATTTTGACATTGTTAAATCCAGTCTGGAAAGGGATAATGATCCGGCAACCACTACCGGTCAGATATCTCAACTGGTTCAGGGAAACACAGATTTCAATTTCGACCTCTATACCCAGGTAATCAGCGAAGAAGAGGGCAATATTTTCTATTCCCCCTACTCTATCTCCATTGCCCTGGCCATGACTTCAGCTGGAACAGCCAATAACACCTTGACTCAAATGGAAGATGCAATGAATTTCTATCTGGGACAAAGTGAACTCCATCCGGCTTTCAACGCCCTCGATCTTGATATGCAAAATCTGGGAACCGGAGATCCTGATGAATTTCAACTCAATATTGCTAATGCCATCTGGGGACAAGCCGGATACAGTTTTGAACAGGATTTTCTGGATACCATCGGTCTCAATTATGGCAGCGGTTTAAATCTGCTTGATTTTGCTACTGATCCTGAAGCAGCACGTCTTACCATAAACCAATGGGTTGAAGATCAAACTGAAGATAAAATACAAAACCTGCTCCAGGAAGGAACAATAACTCCTTATACAGTGCTTGTTCTTACCAACGCCATCTATTTCAAAGCTGACTGGAAAGAGGTTTTCCCAACAGATCTCACTACACCCGGAACTTTCAATAATCAAGACGGTTCCCAGTCAACTGTTGATATGATGAATATCGAACACACCTATCCCTACTATGAAGGTTCCAATTACCAGGCTGTCGAACTTCCCTACAAAGGTGACGATGTTTCCATGATGGTCATTTTGCCTGCTGCAAGCGAATTCGATAACGTGGAACAATCACTGGATGCTTCCTTTATCAACACCATTGTCCAAAACGAAACAGACTCTAACATGATACTCACCATGCCCAAGTTTTCCTTTGAATACGAGTTGGGTCTCAATGATATTTTGGTCGCAATGGGAATGGCAGATGCTTTTGATTCAAGTTTGGCTGATTTTTCCAATATCAATCCGCAAGATTCCCTTTATATCACCGATGTTGTGCATAAAGCCTTTGTGGCTGTTGACGAAAAGGGAACAGAAGCTGCTGCTGCAACCGCAGTAGTTGTGGGTAACACCTCGGTTCCTGCAGTGTCAGTAAACATGAATCGCCCCTTCATCTTTCTGATTCGGGATAAAGTAAGCGGAACCATTCTCTTCTTTGGCAGAGTTTCAACTTTAAACTAATCAGGAAATTCAGGTTTCAAGTTATTCGGCTCTTACTTCCATCATCAAATAAACAGAGCAATCCTCCCCCACCACTTCCCTCTTTCAATTCTTTTATTGTTTTCGGCAAATTAATCGTCAGTGGTAACACCGTTAAAGTATTCGGCATCGAAATAGCTTACCTGAGGAGAATAAGCAGCACTTTTCTGATTACCCAATTGAGCATAATAAGCATTGAGCCAGTAATTGGGATGGAAAATAACCCCTGTATTGAGATAGTGCTGACTTTCGCTGTAGATAATATTGCAATCTCTTGAACCGGGCATGCTGGGACAACCATAATCGCTGAAGATGGCATACCTGTAGCTCATGCCTCCGGAACCAGGAGTTGAACTACCCTGGGAAGAATAATATTTGAACCCGATGACATTTGCATTCCAGGTTTCATATTCAGTTCCGTTATTGTCGATAAAAGATACAAAAACTACAGAATGTCCTGAACCGGTAGTACGATTGATATTTACAAAGGAACCAGGAATCAACTCTTCAAAGGGGACATTGATACCCATGCCGAAATGGCGCAGGGCGTCAGCGGAACCCCCGGAATCGATATCGCCGTAATTAACCCAGATATGGGCTTTGATATCATAAGCACCAAGATAACGGAATGATCTCATGGGAAGGAAATCCCAGACAGTGGAATCGCCGGTATCGTCTTCGTATAATTGCATGGCAACCAGCAAAATCTCCAAAGCGGCTGCCACACACATGGTTTTATTGGTGACTCCGGTCTGTGGAATGGTGCCGTAGTTACCATATGGGATATCATGGGTCAACACTGAATTTATATCGTAGCCGAGCAGTGCATAATTAGCGTCGATATAATCGATGGCGTCCAAAATATAAGTGTTGAACATTTTTGCAGGAACCAGGCTTTTTGCTCTCAAAGTGAGGTTAAGCGTATAGGCGCCGGCATTAGTATCACCATTGTAGGTATCAGCTACCAGATAATAAGTCCCCGCCTGCAAAGAAGTAACTATTTTGTGGTTGTCCCGTTGAATCAGGGTAAGGGGTGAAAGAGAAGAAAGTAAATGCAGATCGATATCGGTACCGGAGGATTCAGGCAAAAGCAGTTCGGCGGCAAAGTATACCGGCTCATTAACTGTAAATGCATAATAATATTCCGGTCCTGACTCATCAAGAGTTTCAGGAGGATAGGTATCGATTTCCCGGGAATTGGATTCGGAAGTATCTCGATGATCAACCAGCACATAAGGTAAACTGACAGGGGTTGGCAAAGAGCCTGTTCCCAGCAATACAGGATCTGTAGAAGTTCCAGCCTGCCACGGCACAGCTGTGAAATACAGAGTATAATTGCCGGCATTGCTGTTACCGCCATAGGTATCCAGAGAGAGATAATAAGTTCCCGCATCCAGAGTTGCCGCGACCATTGTATCGGAACGCTCGATCAAATTTACAGGTTGTAATGAAGAAAGAAGATGGACATCAATATCCACTCCATTTGGTTCAGGAGTTCCAATCCAGGCTTGAACCACCATTTTTGAAGGCAGGGTAAAGGAATAAAGGTATTCGGGACCACTTTGATCCAGATCATCGGGTGGATAGATATCTATTTGATCTGAAGAAGATTGGGAAGTATCTTTTTGATTTTGGTAATCAGCTCCATCCTGATTGACCGGTATTATGAATGGATCCTGAATTGTTCCACTGCCGGAATCCACCTCATCGCAGGCATCTCCGATGCCATTGCTGTCACTGTCGTCCTGAGTCGGATTCCAGGTTTCGGGACAATTGTCGATATTGTCTTCAACCCCGTCACTGTCCATATCATTGATATTATTGTTGTTATTGTTGTTCTGCTGCTCATCACAGACATCTCCGATTCCATCGTCATCACTGTCTTCTTGACCGGAGTTGTAAACATCCGGACAATTATCGCAAGCATTTCCAACCCCGTCTTCATCAGTATCCACTTGTTCGGGATTATGAACCAGAATACAATTATCTTCATCATTATCTATGGAGTCGTCATCAGCATCAAAATCCTCAACCGGATCACAAAGATCCCCAATCCCATCCCCATCAGTATCAATTTGACTGTAATTTGGAGTGTCAGGGCAATTATCAAGTTGATCGGGAATAAAATCACCATCGGAATCGGGCAGACATTCACCCTCGTGCAATATTTCATTATCATCACACTGCAAAGTATTATTTGAGCTTTTATTGTTACTGCAGGAAAAAAAGATAGGGAAACAAAGGAAAGTGATAAATACTTTGGAAAATTTCATGGTAAAAAGCCTTAGGGGAAAATGATGCGGAAATAGAATAAATTGAACATGAAACAAATTACTATGAAGATAATATAGCCAATTTATTGCTTACAATAAATGAAAATTTGGTTTTATTTGTAATCGCCTTGTATTTTTCCACAAAAAAGTTAAATTTATCACCAAAATCTTGAGTTTTACTCAATCTTTTTTAATAACTTTCTTTCAATTTTGTGAGGAGTACCATGAAAACATTTTTGCTCTCGGCTCTTTTATCCCTGACCTTTTTTATTTCCAATGCAGCTGCGGTTGAACCCTTGGCAGTTGACAGCAAACCGTTAATAGAAAACACCAAGAAAGAAGAGCCTCACCTGGGTTTTGTCGAATTGGGACTGGGCTATGGGGGTTGTACTGGTGATGATTGCAATAATATTGATGGTTCTTTTGGAGCCAATCTGGAAGGTTTTTATCTGTTCAAACCAAACATTGCAGCAGGCCTGATGTTTAACTACCAAATGTTTTCCGGCTCTGGTGTCGACTCATTTTATACCATGGATTTTGGTCTTGCCGCCAGATATATCCATAAAATCAACAAATGCCCTATTTTCTCAATCCCAATGCGATTGTTCGGCCAGTTGGGTGCAGGCTATTCTACTTCGGAATCTGAATGGACTATTACCGGGCAAAGTAATACCGTAAGCAACACCGGTTTTTTTGTTGAACCGGCAGCAGGTGTATCCTGGGAAGTTTATGACTCGATCAATACCGGTCTCACCTTTAAATATCAGTTGAATCTCTGGGATGAAGATGACGATGGCAACTCGCCCGATTTTAACAACTTCTTTATTGGACTCAACGTCAGTTACTATTTCTAAAGTTACTATTTCCATAAAATTACAATAAATTTCAAGAAAAAGGGGCAGCAAAGGAGAGAATAAGAAAATTTGAAAGGTGGGGGAATAACCAGGGTGAGAAG
>JAQICJ010000145.1 GCA_027858615.1 Deltaproteobacteria bacterium | reverse complement strand
TTAATTACGGAGTGGAAGAATTATATCGTTGTTAAATTTTGAATTTTGCGTGATTTCGACCTGGTCTGGTTTGTTTGTTCAGTTGGTATGTATATTTTAGGAAGGGAAATAGGTGTTTTTCATTGCAGTGGGGGTGGAAAATTACAGGGGAGAAAAGAGAAATAGAGGATAGGGGAAAATTGACCTGGTCAGGTTTATTTTACTTTGTTCAAAACCAGAAGCAGGGCTGGAAGTACACCGATACTGGCGATCAAACAAAGTCCAATGCCAATTGTCAATAAAAGCCCCATGCTTTGCATCGCCCTATAATCAGCGAGCATCAAAGCACCAAAAGCCACCATGGTTGTGAGTGCAGCTACAATTACTGCGGCTCCAGTTCCCTTGAGCAAAGTATCCAGTCGAGCCCTCTTGTTTGATTTACGGCCTTCACGATATCGGTGGACCATATGAGCACCTGCATCTATCCCGATGCCAAACAACAAGGGTAAAGTGACAATATTGGCAGCTGTAAAATCAAGATTGAATAGTGACATCACTCCCAACATCCAGACCCAACCAAGCATAACCGGAAGCAAAGCCAGAAGAGTGTCAATACCATTGCGAAATATCAACAGCAGAATCAACATGACCAGAATAACAGAAACCAGGGAAGCCCACATGAAACTGCTGACAATGAGCTTTTCGTAGGGTTGGATATCTACAGCCAGACCCGAAGCCTGGGGTTCAATTTTCAATATTTTTCTGGAAAATTCTCCGGCCCTGGCAGAATCCCAAATATCACCGGATGGATAGACATAAACTGCCACTGCATCTGCCTGCAGGGAAACATTACGCTTTTTCAAAATAGCAGGAACATCCTCTGGAGTAAATTTGCCACGCTGACTTGTTTTCCTGGCAGTTAACAAAGCTCTCCTGAGGATATCAGACAGAATTGACTGCAAAGCTGCAAGTTTTTGTCTGCCTTGGTTGGGCAACTCTTCAATCACCTTATTCAGATGCTTGAGAGCGTTTGCAACTTTGCGTACCTGATAAGATTTTTCTCCGGAATTTCCAATACCACGGGCGATAAACTCAAAAAGATTTTGAAGATCAAGCAGCTGTTTTTTAATATCCCCGGAAGAAACTGTTAAAGATGTATTACTTAGTGAATATTGACAGGCTTCTTTTCCAAGTTGATCCATGCCCTTTTTCAAAGCCAGGATCCTGCTTGGATTTAAATCTGGAAAAATATCTGCAACAGTTTGAACTTTCGCCACCAGGGGATCTTTCCTCAATTGAGCTGCCAACTCCCTGGCATCAGCGATTGAGTTTTTCTTGATCTGGGCAAAGGCCACTCCCATTCCCTCGATATCTTCTATCATTCCCAAAGCTCTTCTTGCTTCGGTACTTTCAGGAAGGAAATCAAAGTAACGACCATCATAGCCGGGACCACTCCTGACAAATAGGTAGATCGACAATAAAAAAGCTATGGCAGCACTTGCCAGAATCCAGCGAGGAAATTTTGTCACAAAATAGAGTACTCCTGAAACACCGGGAATTCCGCGAGCAGGAGGTTTGAAATCACCACTACCAATTCCTATGAGAGGTGGAATAAGCAAAAAGGTGCATACTACCATAACAGCAAGCCCGATGGCGGTTATAACCCCCAACTGGGAATAAGCAGTAAAATCGGTGGTCACAATACACAAAAAGGCTGTAATCGTGGTTATGGCACCAGTAACAACTCCCGGTCCGGCCAGAACCAAGGCTGAATGCATGGCCGCTGCTTTTTCCCTGCCTGTCCTCAATTCTTCACCGTAGCGGTAGAGAGTATGTACTCCAAAATCAATTCCCAACCCCATCAGCACCGAAGTAAAACTGGAAGTAACCAGATTGAGGCCTCCATGAAGTAATTGGCTTATCCCCAAAGTAATAATAACTCCAGCGGCCAAAGGAACGAGAGCAAGGACAGTAAATCTTAAAGAACGAAAAGCAATAAAAAGTATCACCAGAATGCCCAAGGCTGACAACAGTGAAGTTCTGATGATGCCACGGTTAAGGATTCTGATTTCATCAGCTGCCAGAGCCGGCTGACCGGTGAGATCAACCCTGACTTCGCCAAACCGATTATTGTTGAGTACTTTGTGAGCCTGTTCGCGAATATTCTGAATAACCGGCACCAGATAGCTGCCTTCATCACTTTTTAACTGTGGAAAAAGAAAAATAAAGTGAAGTTTGCCGTCAGGACTTGTAAAATATCCTTTTCCATCGAGATTGCGTGATCTGCTCAATTCCTGATCTTCCAAGGCGAAAAAGGGCAGAAATAACTGTTGTTTTTTAAACTCCCTGGTCAGCATCTGCAAAAAATCGGTGGCAAACTTTAAACCAGTTGGCTCAAAAGTACGGGTATTCTTTGAAGCAGATATCGATTTGTTTTCCGAGAGTGTTTCAGCAATTTCTGCGATAATTTGCTGTTTTACAACCTTGGCAATCGTTTTCAAATCTCCTTTGAGCAGTGACTTTCCGTGTTTTTCCACTAATCCACCCAGAAATTTGAGGAGCTTGGGCTCCTGGACTATCAACAATTCGGCTACCTGACTGGGACCCATCCTGTGCAAAACCCCACCCTGAAGTACTTTTATCTGAGCAAGTTGCAGAGATAATTTGTCAATAACTTGCTGCCGCTGATTTTTACTACCTCCATGAACCACAAACACCATGGAGTCAGAAGGACCGAATTCCTTAAGGAACTGTTGTTCTCTGGCTTTATATGAAAAATCGTTGCTGATTAAATTGTTGCGGGAGGTACTTACCTTGAGAGGAGCAAGAACTATTACCAATCCGGAAACCAGTACAGTCAAGCCGACAATACCCATGGACAAATGAGGTCTGCGGAGGGAAAAAGATGCGAGATTGACGAACAATCTGACTAAAGAATGAATTTTGCTTTCAGGATGCGACATGGCTTAACTCAGTGAACAGAATGCGCTAAACTATCTAGGATCATGTTCTTTGCATACCCGGTAATAAAAAGATTCCAAGGTAGCGGCAGAATTAGTAATGGAATATTCCTGTGCTTTTTCCAGATAATCTTTCTGGACATCCTGAAGTTCATCAGCATGTTCAAACCAGTAGTCTATTTTCCTGGTAAGAGCCTGAATATCCCGGTGAGGATAAAGAAAACGATCATCAAGTGCAAATTGGCTGGTGGCACTCTTACTGGAAGAAGCAATAAGCACCGGCAAACCACAGCCCATCGCTTCGAGAGCAGTCATGCATTCCACTTCTACTTCGGCTGCATGAATATAAAGGTCGGAAATGTTGTAGTAATAAATCACCTCTTCTGGTTTCAAAAACTTGAAAAGGGGAGGATTAGGCAATTTACGCCCCAGTTTGCGCAAGTATTTTTTTCTTGGTCCCTTGCCCACCAGAATCAGTTGTATATCATCTCGATGTTTAGATGCAGCTACAGCCTCTATCAGTGTTTCCTGGCTTTTTTCCCGGGCCAGCCTCCCCACGGTGAGCAGAACGAATTTGTTTTTCAATTCGGCGGTTCGTTTATAATCGCCGGGGCAATAATCAGGCTGAAGGCCGTTTGAAATAACCACAGTTGGTTTTTTAAGACCATAACGTCGCATTTCTTCTTCGGCAAATTTGCTGGGACAGATTACCAATTCACTTTTATTGTAGATTTGCTTGAGAAAAAGCTTGTAAAGGAGCTTCACTGCCATCCGGGAACGAATGTTGAAAGCATGAAGCAGATGCTCGGCCTGAACATGGAAGGTGGAAACCACGGGAATCCCCAGCTTATTTGCAATGGTGGCAGTCTTGGACTCCAACCAAAAAGGCATGTGGAGGTGCACAACATCAACATCAAGCAGAGCTTGAGTGATAATTTCCTTATGGGGCTTTCCCAAAGTCATTTGATAACGCTGAATTATTCCTTTGAAAAAAGGTGGATAAAATTCAGGAACTACAACCTTGTGTTTGCCGGGTTTCCCGGTAGAAATTACAATAACTTCATGACCCTTCTGGCGCAATAAATTACTGAAACGCATGGTGGAAATAACGCAACCGTTACGAACATCATCGTATGCGTCTATAACCATTGCAATTTTAAGCTTTTTATCAGCTTTCATATATGTTCTCTCAATTAATGTTTAGTTTTGAGGTTCAGGATTGCCAGTAATTACCAGCAGGATTTGAACGGATTTGACTGCTTTGCATCTTGTTTGTTGTGGCTTTTACAGAAATCATGAATAATAACCACGGCCTATTGTTCAAACAAAGTTTCCTTCTGGGCAATGACATCTTCACAGGTAAAAGTATCATCAACTTTGACATACTTGAAATTGCTGAGGGCAGCATCCGGATGAGTAACTGACTCCGGGGTAGTATTCAGAATGGCTGAAGAAGCTCCAACGGTAATTTGGCTACCTTCCCAATCGATAAGTCCCTCAAAACCTGAGGTTGAAACTTCTTCTGAAGTCAAAACAGTGTATTCACGGGAGATTACGTAAAGCTCTCCGGACAGAGTACCGGTCATTCTCACTGTGAGGCCCGGATTACTATCAGTATCCTGGTCAAAAACCCGAGGATCATCAGCTTCTGTTGGCATTTCTTCGTTTTCAACATCACTGAGATTTATCCCCTGAAGTTGATAATATTTGTGCTGATAAAACTTGTAACCTTCATTGTATGGTAACAATGAAACAGGTTTGGCTTCAATATCCATGGAATCAACAAAGGCCTGGGGTATGATTGTTGTTTGCAAATTAGTATCAGCCTCAATGTCGATGGCACAGGTTTTTTCGGAAGCTACCAGAGAAGTACCATCTTGGGTAATGGTCACCAGCAGATAATTGATATGAAAAGTATCCACCGCTCCAATCATCGGATAGTTGATGACAGAAGCAAGAATCTGTTTTTGAACCCAGACACCGGCCAAATCAGGTGGAGGATCTGCAGGATCAATCACATCTCCATCGTTTTGGGAACCATCGTTGACCAGATCAATACTTCCATCAGTATTGTCCTCTTCCACATCGTTTCCGCCATCCTGAGACCAGTCATAATTGTTATTGTTGGAATCTTCGCATGAACTCAGCAACAAAAGCAGAATAGATAATATAGTTGTTATTTTCATAATTACTCCGTTTGTATAGCAGTTATAAACACTAGAGTGCTATTTTAAGCCAAAGAGAGAATAAAGTCATCCACCCTTCGGAAGAAAAACCTGGATACCCCGGATTATTAGTTTGAAATCCACCACTTTCAGGCATGTATTCATCTGAAAAAATATTCTTTGAATCCACAAATTCATCAATCACCGGATTGGGATCGTCGGGATTCTTGGCATGACTACGGGATAACATATAGTGAAATTGGGCTGAAATTCCGGCAGCCATTTCCAAACCGTGCCAGGTAAAGGGATGTGAAACCCCAAGACTAAAAGCCAGCCGGTTGTTATCTACATAATTTGAACGACCTTCCTGCACCGGAACCGGAGTAGGCACAAACTGAGCGTCGAAACCCAGGTTGGTCTCTCCCATTTCACATTGAACTGATAAAACTGCAGAAAAAGTATCCTGCCATGGATTTACCGGCTTTTCCCCATGACGATCAACATAATCCGACCATTTGTAATACATCAGGGTTCCTCCCAGAGTCAGCGAGGAACCTTTGCTGCCAAATTTGTAGCTTCCGGCCAAAGCAGCTCTGAGGGGCTGCCATCCGTAGACCATGGTAAATTTTTGGAGAGTTTTTTCATCTCCTTCCTGATTTTGATAATTGTAGAACTGAATATCAGAAACACCTTCAGTTCTGCTTTCACCGGACAAATGAACAGTTGCTGTCAACAATGCCTGCTTGGACAGAATCAAAGCAGCAGCAAAATGGGGGATAAAACTGGTAGTTATCTCTATATTGGAATTCAGATAACTTACCTCCTGCTCGGATGCATCAGGCATATATAATTCGGTGGTAGTCATGGCAGTCTGACTCATGGTCAGCCCCGCCCCCACATGAAGCCAGGAGTTCATCTTACCTGCAAGAGCAAAGGAAATAACAGAAGCCTGCATTCTGTCTTCAAACAATTCATAATGCAGTGAATTCGAAAAATATTGTTCTCGCTCGTCAACATAAAAGGGGCTTTGCACCTGAAAAGCCTTCAGCGGTAAAACTGCCTGGAATCCGAAAACTACATTGCCTTTGGCAAAAGGAATGACCGTCCCCAAAGACAGATACTGCGAATAAACCTCATTTTTATTGCTGCCCCTTTTGTTTCTGAGCAAAGAAGTTGGCAGGGGGCGATAAACAGGATTTTGATTGTTAATTGGTATGGAATCGAATATTGACTCGGGAACATTATATTGACTGCCTTTTGGCAGATAAGATATATTCAACCCATTGTAATAGTTTACAATTCCTATGGTGAAAGACTTTTTCTGGTTCAGAAGCAAAGAAGGATTGGAATAAACAGCCCCTGCACCGGAGGAAAAAATCTTGTTCCCCAAGGGATTGATGGAATTGTGGTCGCCAAAAGTTTCCAAAATAGTAGTAGCTGAAGCCAGGGAACTCCATTGAGTAAAGCCAATAACAATAACAAAAACAATAACAAAAATTTTCTTCATAAAATCTCCTGAAGTGGAATATACCATACCTTGCACCTGATACAAAAATATAGTTCCGAGTAAATTATTTTCTTCTTTACCACTTTTATATATACTGCTATTTTCGGGTTAAATTTTTAATCATTTATTACCTTGGAGCAGTAAAATGAAAAATAAACTCTTTCCATTATTAATCATGATTATCGCATTTTTTTTGTCCGATGCCTGTACTTCAAGTCAAAACCAGATAGTCGAAAAACCATCATCAAGATCGAGCAAAATTGAATCACCCAAAATTTATAGCCAACATGAGAAAGATATAAATCTTTTTCTTAAAGAACCGAAAAAATTTCCCTCCGGTTACAAGGTATTGTTAAGAATGCAGGACGATGAAACAGCTTTGAAACTTTATTACAGAGCATCCTGTACCTATATGTACAACAGTTTTTCAAAATGTTCTCCAAAATCCTTCGAACAAATGAACCTTCCCTTTATGCAAGCTGTAACGAGTTTTATTAGAGGTTGTGAACAAACCACTTTCCATATAAGAAAGAATCTACTTGAGGGCAGGAAACTCAATCACAAACTCCAATATTGGATTGGTGCTCATGTCTGTGCTCTCAAAGCTCAAGGATGCTCCAATTATAATAAATGCTTCCAGAACAACGCAAATAAATACTTTTCAGTGTTAAATGAGTAGTTCCCATCCCAAAATAGAAGGTCATCGTCTGGCAACGGAATTTATCTCATCTGCTTCGTCGTAACTTCTTGAAATAGTAGTGGCTATATCTGCGAAATTACATCTCAATCCAATTTCTTACTCAGTTGATAACCTCCATCCTGAAACAAGAACTATCTTCACAGTTATTCCGCGCATCTGATATTCCGCGCATCTGAGGCAAACTTCTTCACCAGCCAATTTTCTCTTCCAATCTGCAAACTGCTAATCATTTTTTCCAAACAAGGGGCAAAAAAGGGCACATTTTAATCCCCGGGTCTGTTCGCAACTAAATTTCAACTGGAGTGGAAAATTATAATATCTACTTGGCAACAAAAAAAAAGTTAAACTTGACCTGGTCAGGTTTATATTGAGAAATTAAACTACTCCATATTGCAATTCCAGGCGCATATTGAAGACTGTCTTCAAAATGGTGGGTATACTTTGGGCCAGACTGTGATTGTCATCTACCTTAATGCAATCAGGACCAAAGGGCAGCGAGGTGGCAATGGGCACCACCTGGTCGTGGATACCGTGGATCACTTTAACTGGCGGCAACGAAACCAGATCAAACTCCGGAGTTTCAGGGAAATTAAAGGCCGGAGCAGATAATACCATTGCCCCAACCATATCCGGACGTTTATTATTGAGCATAATTGCCATCAAACCGCCAAATGAAGACCCAACCACGAAATATTTATTATTATCTGAGGTTTGGCTTCTGGATCTGTCCAACTCCCTTTCGATAATCGGGAACCTGTCCCGGGCATTAAAAATACCTTCACAATCGGGCGAAACCACTTTCCCAAACATGGATGTCAACGCTTGATACTTGCGACCATGGGGACCGGACTCAAGACCATGCAAAAAACAAAGTTGCATAAAACCTCCAAATTATAATACTTCATCTAAAATAGTATTTGGCAAGAATTTTAATAAAAATAATCCACCAGAATTCCCCTGTGATTAATATTCTTATATTGACGGATTCAAATCAAATTCCGTATTCAGGTGAATGCATCCCTTTTTTGGATAGAACTACCTACACATCAATTCGGCTTCGTCGGGACAGTCAACTTCGTCACTGCCATCATCACAGTCTTCATAGCCATCACATTCGAAACTGGGTGGGACTTCCTCGTCATTGTCGCAGACAAAAACAGGACAACCGGCTTCGTCACTGCCGTCATCACAGTCTCCATAGCCATTACATTCGAAACTGAGTGGGACTTCCTCGCCACTGTCGCAGACAAAAACAGGACAACCGGCTTCGTCACTGCCATCGTCACAATTTTCTTCGCCATTGCATACAAAGCCAGGATTAGTCAATGATCCGTCGCCACACTCAAAAGCATATTTTTGATAGCAATCATAAAAGCAAAGCTCTACATCCTCGGAGGTACTATTTTCACAAAAATAATCATACAAAGTATCACAATCAGATTTATTCAAACAATTATAATAACATTTATCATACGCAGATAAATCTGGAATGTAACTCATCTCACCCTCTGTCAAAAGATCACAACTTTGCATTTTTGAAAACAATTTTTCCATGGTGCTCTTGTCCTCATCGCAACCAGAAAAAATAAAAATAAGGGGAATTAAAAAGATAATTTTTCGCATCACTGAACTCCTTGTAAAAATTTACGGTAAAAGTTGATGTTAAATTTGAATTGATCGATAAAAACATAAAAAATAGTATTTGACAAGACTTTTTAAGAAATAACACACTGATAAAATAGAAGGGTTGAGAAAACATCGATAAAATAGAAGGGTTGAGAAAACATCAAACTTTACAGCAAAATAATAAACTCACAATAGTTGAAATGAATCGAAAAAAGGAATAGAATAATGACATTCTAGTGCAGTGAAATTATGAACTCAAACGGAAGCTATCCCACTTCAATCTGGAGAGATCATGAAAATAAAAATACACAACAAAAGCAAATCAAATTATCCGTTGTTCAACAATCTACCAAAAAGCATTTTGAAAAATCTTGGGTTAGGACTAGGAATCGGCATCAGCGTTTTAGGATGCAATGCACCTGAAAACAAACAAGAAGAAACAACACCTCCCACCCTGCCCAATTCTTCAACTATTTCTTCAGACAACCAAAACAATGAAGCCCATCCCAACAATTCCAACTATGAAACCTCGAATTTAAAATCCGGCAACCAGGCTCCTGTTTACGATACTGATGGCGACGGAATTCATGATAATCTGGATAAATGCGTTGACAAACCCGAAGACAAAGACGGCTTTCAAGATGCCGACGGCTGTCCCGACCTTGATAATGATAAAGACGGAATTGCCGACATCAAGGACAAATGCCCCAACAAAGCCGGTTCAGCCAAATCCAACGGCTGTCCCAAAAGAATTATCAGAAATATGGGCACCCGAATAGCTCCCCGCCACCCCAGCAAACAACACCCGCCCAAACCATCTCCAATTAAAAATACTCCTTGAACAAATTACAAAATTCTATTTTTTAAATTGCTCCCCTTATTAATATCCAATTATTACAACAAAATTAACAATTTAATTTTGAATCCAGACGCAATTACTATTATTTCCCTCACATGCCCAAATAAAAGTAGCTCTTTTTCCGCAGCCTATTACCCCATATTGTTTTTGAGAGAGTCTTCTAATTCTAAGTCGATTTCTAGGGCAATTCGTTGTTCAGCCAATTGTTCAATCTCGACAAAACTGCGCTGAAGATTGGCTCGTTTTACACCCAACTCTCGCATTCTGGGAGTATCAATAACAGCTGCTTTTTGCAAGGTAAGGTATAACTCTCTTTTTGTTGTCTGATGTCGTCCTTTGTCATCTAAAATAGTATTTGACAAGAATTTTAATAAAAATAATCCACCAGAATTCCCCTGTGATTAATATTCTTATATTGACGGATTCAAATCAAATTCCGTATTCAGGTGAATACATCCCTTTTTTGGATAGAACTACCTACACATCGATTCGGCAATTCCGGGACAGTCAACTTCGTCACTGCCATCATCACATTCTTCTACACCATCACATTCCCAATCAGCAGGGATTTCTCCACCATTGTCACAAACAAAAACGGGACAACCGGCTTCGTCACTGCCATCGTCACAATTTTGGCCGCCATTACATTCCCAATCAGCAGGGATTTCTTCACCATCGTCACAAACAAAAACGGGGCAACCGACTTCGTCACTGCCATCGTCACAATCTTCTCCGCCATCGCAAACAAAGCCAGGATTAATCAATGATCCGTCGCCACACTCAAAAGCATATTTTTGATAGCAATCATCAAAGCAAAGCTCTATATCCTCGGAGGTACTATTTTCACAAAAATAATCATACAAAGTATCACAATCAGATTTAATCAAACAATTATAATTACATTTATCATACGCAGATAAATCTGGAACGTAACCCATCTCACCCTCTGTCATAAGATCACAACTTTGCATTTTTGAAAACCATTTTTCCATGGTGCTCTTGTCGTCATCACAACCGAAAAAAGCAAAAATAAGTGGTAATATAAAGATAATTTTTCGCATAACTGAACTCCTTGTAAAAATTTATGCTAAAAGTTGATGTTAAACTTGGATTGATCAACTTTTTAAAACATAAATAATGGTATTTGACAAAACTTTTTAAGAAATAACACACTGATAAAATAGAAGGGTTGAGAAAACATCAAACTTTACAGCAAAATAATAAACTCACAATAGTTGAAATGAATCGAAAAAAGGAATAGAATAATGACATT
>JAQICJ010000097.1 GCA_027858615.1 Deltaproteobacteria bacterium | reverse complement strand
TAGGGTTGGGAATCATTTTAAATCCTTTCGTTAATGGTTAGAAATTTGGGCGTAGTGGTGCCTTAAAAAAATTTCACTTCTATTTTCGAAAGGAGAAAAATAATCTCGACGTTTTTTTTAAAAAAGTTGAAAAAAGTTTTGGTTTTGCAGGGATGGAAGCAGGGAAAGGATAGCAATATCAGCAAATTCTTGGTTCAGAAATATTTGGAAGGAAGGGCACTGGTCCCATTCGCACATTGGAAAAAAAGTGATTTATTGGCTTTTGGGGAGTTTTTAAGAAGGAAGGACAACCCAATAATTTCATTGCAGTGGAAGTGGAAAATTACAGAGAAAAATGGAAGGGGAGAGAAAGAGGAAAATTGACCTGGTCGGGTTTGACTTATTCGGTGAGGAATTTGCGACGGAAAATTGTAAGGCCGAGGATAGCCAGAGAAAGGAGGAACAGGTGAGTGTTGCCAGATTTTTTGCCGCCTACACTTGAACATTTGCAACCGTCTTCGGAATCAGTGGCGTTATTGTTGCCAGAGTCATCTTCGATAGTGTCATCTTCGATGTCTGCATCTACTCCGGCATCGGGATTTTCAACAGGCTCATCAGAAAGTTCTGCTGATACTTCCAATTGGGTAGTGGGACAATTAGCATAAGTAACAGCAAAATAAACTTCAGCACCTACGGGAAGAGGGGGAACATCCTGCAAGGTCCAAGTAAAGGAAGTGGCGTCGTTAGTAAAATCTCCAGAGGCAGGCCAGGATTTGTCGTAATCTTTAGCTGAAGGAAGCATGAAACCACCGTAGACATTTACAAGATCGTATCCGATCATTTCGTCTTTGCGACCAAATATTTTATATTGCAAATCGTTCCCTGGAGACATGGAAGTGAAATTGATGTTGAAAGTCAGAGAAGTCGTTCCCTCAGGGATATCGATGTTGTATTGGAAAAGAGTGGGTAATGTAATACTTTGCGTTGACAGAAAGGAACGCATTTGGGCACAGTCTCCTCCCATCATTTGTCCAAGTTGATCAAGACCGAAGGTGGCATTGGTTCTTGTTTGATCGAGTGGGATGGAGCGACCGCAAATATCAAGGCCTTTACTTTGAGAAATAGTAAGGATATCGTCGCCTTCTTGTTGAGTTATTGTGCTGTTGGAAATGGCATCTTCGACTGAAATAACCAGAGAGTCGTAAAAATCTTTGTAAGTTGAGGCTGAATTTAAGCGCAACAAAGTTGCATAAAGTAATTCATCACTGCGTTCACCGGTTCCACCGAGAATATCTCTGATAGCCCAAGTGGCAGCACCAATAATTTCTCCGTCCATGTGTTCTTCTCCAACCATATCATCAGGACAGACTTTATCATTATTAGCCAGATCCCGGGCAGCTCCTTCTTGTATCTGGTTGAGAGCCCATTCTCCCATTACAGAGGAATTGTTGAGGGAGGCAGGGAAATAGTCAGCCAAACCTTCGTGAATACCAAGGGGCATTCTGTTCATTCCATTTCTATCAAATTGGGCAACATTAAGATCGATAGCAACATGATAAATGACGGAATGGGAAAATTCATGCATGATTACATCGCCACCGTAGGCAAGATCAATGGTTTCGCCCTGACCGGCAGTGATGATATCGAAAGTCTGATTGGTGGAAGGAGTGAAATAAGCATTTTCATAAGGTTGAGATGTACCGTCAGCAGTTGTATGCAGATTGGCAACTATCTGGATAAGATTGGGGATTTCGTAGCCTAATGAATTGAAATGTGTGTACATGCGGTCAACGTGGTAGTAAAGATTAACAGCTCCTGCATATTCAGTATAATTAAGACCAGTGTCCGGGTCATAGAGATAATTGCCGGAGGCATCTGAGGTGGGGATGGATTCCAAATCAGCTTCTTCAACATTTGGGGTTCCCATCATACTATCTTCAGGAGCTTCAAGACAATTATATACCTGGAAGATACCTTCATAACCATCAAGATAGGTGGCATCAGCAGTGAGATTGTTAAGGATAACATCTGAAGCATCAGGAGTTCGTGCAGGATCTATGAGAAAAACCCGACCATAGGAATCAAACCAGCCTTTTGTTTTCATGAGAATTGTGCCGTCATGAGCATCTACAAAGACTCTGAATACTTTAAAGTTTTGATAAAGATTTACAATATAGGCAACTGCCTGTGTTCTGAAAGGAAGAATAACCATCTCCAGATTCTGATTGAGAGGGATTATGGTATTGTAAGCTTTTTCAACAGCCAGTATTGCTTTGACCGGGGAAATGATCCCGGAAAGAGGTTTGATGTTTATTTTTTTACTTGTATTTCCCCAGATTCTGACCTGATCACCTGAGGTTGATTCAATTTTTACTGTTTTGCCATAGACTTTAATTCCCTGGTGATATTGATTGAAAGTAGTTATCTGGGAATGTTTGAGCTTG
>JAQICJ010000085.1 GCA_027858615.1 Deltaproteobacteria bacterium | reverse complement strand
TCTTCCTGGCAGGAGCTGTTGCAACCGTCGAGAGCATCAGTGTTGCCGTCGTCACAGGTTTCAGTGCCCAAGATAAGGCTGTCACCGCAGATGCCATCGCAAACGGAAGGTTCTCCGGTACAATTCCATCCGGTTTCAATTTGGCAGGATGAGCTGCAACCGTCACTATTGGTAATATCATTGTCGTCGCAGGCTTCGCCGGTAACAATGATGCCATCACCACAAACTGAAGTACAACTGGTGGGCTCGCTGCCATCGCAATTCCATCCGGGTTCAACTTGACAGGAGCTGCTGCAACCGTCGAGATCAGCATTGTTGCCGTCGTCGCAGGTTTCAGTGCCTCTGATCAAACTGTCGCCGCAGTCAGGATTACAACTGGTGGGCTCGCTGCCATCGCATATCCATCCGGGTTCAACCTGACAGTTATTATCACAACCGTCACCAATGCTGGTGTCGCCATCGTCACAAGATTCAGAGCCTCTGACCAGGGTATCGCCACAGATTCCTTCGCAACTGGAAGGTTCTCCAGTACAATTCCACCCGGTTTCTATAGTACAGATGTCGCTGCAACCGTCATTGCTGCTACTGTCGCCGTCGTCGCAAGCTTCATTGGGTTCTATGCTTCCATCACCACAATCGTTGTTGCAACCACTGAGATCAAAGTTAGTGCAATCTCCGAGGCAGGCCAGGCCGGCGGGATCGGTAAAGTTGAAATCTGTACAGGATTTACTGTCGAGGTTGCCCCCGTCGCAAACTTCGGTACCTACAATATCGCCGTCACCGCAAACTTCGGTGCAGACAGATGGATCGCCTGGACAAATCCAGCCGGATTCAATCTGACAAGAGGCGTCACAACCGTCATTAGCAGAAAAGTTGCCGTCGTCACATTGTTCATCAGGTTCAACATGAGCGTCGGGGCAGGTATTTGTGCAATTTGTATTGATGAAGTCATCACAGGTTCCATTGCACTGAAGTCCGCTTGGATTGGAGTAGTTGTAATAGGTACAGGTTCTGCCGTTGAGGTTGCCGCTATCGCAAGCTTCCGAGCCTACAACCAGAGTATCTCCACAAATCTCGGTGCAGACAGATGGATCGCCTGGACAATCCCAGCCGTCTTCTACATTACAGAATGAATCGCAACCATCTCCGTTAGAGTTGTCGCCGTCATCGCACTGTTCGCCGGATTCTTTGTTGCCGTCTCCGCAGGAGTTGGAACATCCAATGGTTACATAACTGGTACAGGAAGCGTTGCAGCCCAGTCCTGCAGGAGCGGAATAACCGTAGTAAGTACAATCACGACCGTTAAGATCAGTGTTGTCACAAATTTCTGCTCCGGCTTGAATACTATCGCCACAGTTGGTCATGCAATTGGAAGGTTCTCCACTGCAATACCAGCCAGTTGAAATAGAACAGGAGGCACAACCATCATCAGGATCGGAGTTGCTGTCATCGCAATCTTCTCCCGGTTCAACTTGTCCGTTTCCACAGATGGAAGAACAGGAGGCATCACTGATTGTTTGACAATTATTTTCACACAAGAGGGTGCCTTCAGTTGCAAAACCATGATCAATACAGGTTTCACCACCAAATTCAGGTGGATCGCAAGCTTCATGGCCAACAATCAGAATGCCGTCGCCACAAACTGTATTGCAAACGGAGGGTTCTCCGATGCAGTTCCAGCCGGTTTCCACAGCACAGGAGGCACTGCAGCCGTCTCCTCCAACAGGAGTTCCGGTATTTGGATCAACACCGTTGTCGCATCCTTCGATCTGGGCGATAAGATTATCACCGCACTCGGTATGGCAATTTGAAGGTTCAGAGTTGTCACAAACCCAGCCATGTCGTATGCTGCGACAATCATCGGCACAACCATCATTGGGGTTGCTGTTGTTGCTGTCATCACAGACTTCGGCGCCTCTCACCAGACCATCACCACAATCGGGTTGGCATACAGATGGATCGACATAGGGATCAGGTGAAGCCTCAGTACAGATATAACCGACTTCTGCCAAGCAAGAAGAGTTACAACCGTCACCTGGGGCAGTGTTACCATCGTCGCAGGTTTCAGAGCCTACCATTCTAGAATCACCACAAACAGGTACACAGATGGAGCCATCGGGTCCGGTTGCACTGCAATCCCAACCTGGTTCCACATCACAACTGGGAGTACAGCCATCATCAGGATTAATATTTTTGTCGTCACATGTTTCACCGGTAACTATAATGCCGTCTCCACAGGAATTAAGGCAAGTTGAGGGTTGGTTGAGTTCATTGGTGCAGGACCAACCCGATTCTTTTTGGCAATTTGCATCGCAGCCGTCATTCGGATCATAATTATTGTCATCACATTGTTCATTATCATCATAAGGATTGGCACTGTCTACCAGACCATCTCCGCATTGCGGAACGGTACAATCGGCACGGCAGGCATTTTCTATTCCGTCGACGTTGTCGGCTCCCTCGTCACAGTCTTCGGGATCCCAAGAACCAGAATCAGAAGAGTCGACTATATTGTCACCGCAATAGGGCAGTTCGCAGTTTTCGCGGCAATAGTTGGGCTCATTCGCGTTATTTTCCCCTTGATCACATTCTTCATCAGTGTCTGTAATATCATCTCCGCAGGTGGGTAATGTACAGTTGAGGCGGCATTTGTCAGCTTCATTGGCATTTTCGATGCCATTGTCGCACTCTTCCATAATGGGACTACTGTCTGAAGTAGTATCACTCTGGTTTTCGATGCCATCTCCGCAAGTTGCTTGTACACAGGAAACACAGGTGTCATCCTGGTTGTCGTTGGCATCATCACATTCTTCACCGTCATCTACAATTCCATCCCAGCAACCTGCCACTCGGCAAAGATGTCGGGGTTGAGATGCAGGGCTTTCGGGATTGAAATCAGGGTTGGTGATTGCTCTGCAACTGTTGGGGGCAGCATTTTGGTAATCGGCTTCCCCAATTATGCTGACTTGTCCGTCAACTACTTCAAAAGCAGTGGCATCACCGGTGATATAAGTGTTTTGAGAGCCCTCATCACATTCTTCAATGTCATCGAGAATATTGTCACCACAATCTCTGAACTGGCAGTTTGCTCGACAGACTGCATTGGGTTGGTTACTGTTTGCATCTCCAAGATCGCACTCTTCGTTGAGATTGAGTTCAACAATCCTGTTTCCGCAGCCGGCATTTGTACACTGATAAGAATCTTCTTCACCAATTTTTTCCTCACAGCGATAACCGTCGGGGCAAAAGGTGCCGTCTGGGCACTTGACAACTCCGGTTTCATTGGCACATGCAGATAAAAAAACTATGGTAACTGAAAAAAGTAGATAGATATAATTTTTCATGACGCGCTCCCCGGGGTTATTCTGATGCATTCTGATCAGTAGTATTGCTTTCTTCTTCGTCTGGAGTATATTTTACAGCAACTCGTTTATTGCGGTATAGATAAAGAACAGTGGCTGTGATGGCAGAGGTAACTCCGACACTTAAAGCTCCTGCTCCAAGATTCTGGTATAAAATCGCATTTTCTTCGGGACCGGTGTCATATTCAAAAGAATCACCACCGGTTTCACCAAATCTTCTGAGAATATCATCCTGAATATTGTCAATATCGGAGCGACCTTTGTAAATAAGATAGCTTCCTGCTCCAATCAACAAAGCAGCTACAGCCCCACTGATGGCAGGCCAGCGAGGATGAATTCTCTGTACCTGTTTGTATTTGATGAGTTGTTCATATTTTTTAAGTTTTATATTTTTTTGTGATACAGTTCCGGGGGGAAGAACCATGTCCTGGGTTATTGAGATATAACCTTTGTTTTTTGCAGTTATAAGATGACGGCCACTGTTGAGAGTAAGAGTTCTGTTTTTGGGACAGGTGGTAATGAGAGTACCGTCAATGTATATTTTTGGTCCAGATTGATCACATTTGATTTTGATGATACTCAAAGTTCCCATGAGCTGGAGATATTTTTCACGAGCTTCTTTGTAACGTAATTCTCCAATGGGTTCAGATCCGTATTCCAGTACTTTTTTGAAAGTATTGGCTGCAGCCAGGGTCTGAGACAGCATGGAGTAGGTTACGCCCAGATTAAACAGAATTCTTGGGTGAGGCCAAGCTTTGTAGGCTTTTTTGTAGTTGACGACAGCTCCCGATAATTCGCGGTCCTCAAAATTTTTATTGGCTTTTCTGAAGATGGCCCTTGCTTGTTCTGATGGTTCATAAGGGGTAGTATCTTCATAATTTTTGGAATGGATGGGGGGAGTAATTTTATTGCTAATTACTTTGACCCCTTTGGCTTTAAGATTTTTAGTCAAATCAATATTGTCGCCGTTTGATTCTTCATTGTTGTTGGTCTGAGAAGTCTCTGAATTGGATACATCTTTGGATTCGCCGGCGGGTTTGGCCAGGATTTTGTGAGGAGTGATTCCTAAAAATGTTATCAGCAATAAAATTTTAAATTTCATTTTTCAGCCTGTCAGGTCGGTTTTCCCGGAGTCTGTAATTGATGAAAACCGGTTTCACTGTAATTGGAGATTAGAAATTAGCCGGATCTGATAAATCCAGTTGAAAATAATTTAGGGAATTATCTACACGATTGATGTAAAGATAGTCCAATATCTCAATTACGGTTCATATAAAGTATAGTATAGAATTGATATAATGTTAGTCAGTTTTTGGCTTTTCTTGGCAGTTCCTGAATAATTCTGGATCTTAGTGCCTGCAGACGTTTAACTGTCTCACGCTCTTTTTCGAGCAGAACCTTTAATTCCTTGCGAGCCTGTTCAGCTGCCAGTCTTGCTTTACGCTCTGATTTGGCACTTTGTTTAACCATGTAAGCAGCTCTGCGCGCTCTTCTGGTTGCTTGTTCAGCACGTTTTTTCTCTTCTTTGGCTTCTTTAAAAGCCACCTGGAGATCTTTATTTGATTTTTCAAGATTTTTCTGAGCCAATTCCTGTTTTTTTCTTGCTTCTACAGCTTCTTTCAGTCGTTTGGATGCAAGAGCTTCTGCAGACTTGGCCTTCTCAGTTTCTTTAGCAAGAAGTTCCATTTTCTTTTTTACATTTTTTTCAGCTATCGAGGCTCTTTTTGCTTCTGATTTGGCTCTTTTTGCTTCTTTTCTTGCTGTTTGTTCTGCACCTCTGATGGCAAACAATGCAGCAGTTGCAAAGATGGTCACAAAAGCCATAATGATAATTGCGGCGGCTATAAGATATTTCTTGCGACGCTCTGAGCGGTTGGCCAACCAGAAAGCTTTATCAAGATAAGTTTTTTCAAGTGATGTCAACCCTCCGTTATATCGTTTTAGCCAGAGGCGAGCTTCATCAAGAGCATCCCCGGTCCAGAGAAGTCCATTGGGGCGACCGCGCCGATCCCATTGTTTTGCTGCATCTCGCAATTGTTGCAGCATGGCAGCATTTTCGTTGTCTTCTTCAAGCCATCTTTTGAGAGTTTGCCACCGTTGAATCAGGGATTCATGAACTACTTCAACCTGTGCATCTTCGCCGTGTTCACCTATGGATGAGATAGTAAGCAAACGTGCTGAAGCCAGAGTTTTTAAAATTCTGGCAGCAATGTCTGTTCCCATGAATGAACTGATTTCAGAAACTGTAATAACAGCACGGGTACCATCGGGAGTCACCAGTCTTTGGAATAGTCTTTTTACAGCTCTTTGATCATTTGTTGTCATGCCTTGGAGAATGGAATCGGCATGTCGAGCCAGAGCTCCTCCTACACCACCCATATCTTCGTAAACATCTCGAGTAAGAAGCTTTCTGGTTTGATCACGGTTATCCCAGAGTTTTGAAGCTGTAAACTGCAAAAGAGGTAAGGCTGCTGGTTCGTCTTTGAGAGAATCAACCATATCCTTGACCATTTGGGGATCCTCAAAGGAATACCCCATCAAACTGGCCGGTTTGGTGATGGCTTCGAAAAGACCAGCTGGTCCTGGACTTTGCAGAATAGTTACATCTTTGGTGAGGCTTTCCATCAATTGTTCGTATTCGGCTACGCGATCAAGAAAATCTGAACGCATGGCGACAACTACTCTGACCGGAACTTCGGGATCCTCTCCTGCACCAGCAAGAGCTCTAGTGAAAAGGGTAGCATCATCATCTGAGACCAGAGTAAATGTTTCTTCAAACTGATCAACGAAAAGCATGACCGGATGTCCGGTGGATCTGCTCCTGGAACGGAGCAGGGTACCAAGTTGCCCTGGTTCTTGTTTCAGTTTGTTGGCGAGTTTCTGTTCTTGTTGAATAGCTACTGTGGTGCTGGTTGAAGAACCACCTTTAAGCAGGCTGGCAGCCAGCCCGGCAAAAGGATCGCGACCTGGACGGATGGTAACCATATCCCAGGCTTTTCGGCCCTGCCTTTTAATGGTTGGAATGACACCGGCTCTGATAAAGGAGGATTTTCCTGCACCTGAAGGTCCGATTACGGCAAGCAAAGCATTAGTTTTTAATTTATTGATGAATTTGGCAATTTCAGAATCTCTGCCAAAGAATTTGTCAGCATCGTTTTCCTGGAAAGTGGAAAGACCGGGGTAGGGGGTTTCATCAGAGGAGAGTCTTCTGCCAACTTGCCGGTTGGGATCTGCCGTTTCCAAATCTTTAAGCAGTTCGTTGGCACTTTGATAACGATCAACCTTGTTTTTGGCAAGGGCTTTGCTGACGATGTCAGCAATATCGTTGGGCAAGGTGGGATCCACCTCTTTGATGGAGCGAACTTTCTGATCGAGTTGGGCTGCACTGTTGGCAAGCTTTTGTGCTGAACGAGTACCAAGAGGATGCTCTCCAGTAAGCATTTCGAACAGGATTACACCTGCTGCCCAGATATCACTGAGAGCGTCGACCTTATCCATGCCCCATTGTTCAGGAGACATATAAGCGTAGGTACCCATGATAGCTCCAGCTTTGGTAAGTCCCTGGTCTTTTCCTTTGGCTATTTCTTTTTTGATTTGATTACGATCGATATTTATGGTTGTGGATTCGTCGACCATTTTGGCTAGACCGAAATCCAGAACCTTAACGCCGCCATCTTTTTGGACAAAGATATTGTCCGGTTTGAGGTCTCGATGGATGATCCCCTTGTCATGAGCTATTTTCAGAGCCCGGACAACTGGAATCATGTAGTGGATAACCTGTGGCATCGGCAATTTACGGTTTTTTATGAGTTTGGTAAGCTCGGAACCTTCGAGAAACTCGAGAACCAGATAGGAACTGCCTTCGAATTCGCCGACATCAAAAATGGTAACAACATTTTCGTGATTAAGTTTGGCTGTAGCTTGGGCTTCAATCATGAACCGCTTGCGAAATTTCTTTTTGCCACTGATCTTTTTGCTCAGAAATTTAATTGCAACCTTACGTCCGAGTTTGGTGTCATGAGCTACATAGACACTTCCCATTCCTCCCCGTCCCAGCAACTTGAGTATTTCATATTTATAAACCATTGTTCCGGGTGCATATCCGTCTTTGGTTCTGGGAAATCCACCTGCTGTTGATCTGCCAGAACGGGAACCGGCCTGGGAGGCAAATTTTTGTTTGGCACTTTTAATAATTCTATTACCCAGTTGAGTGCTGGAAATATTGGAATCTCTGGTGTTTTCAACAGTTTTTTTTGTCTGTCCCGAGGAATCAAAGGAAATAACCCAGTTTTCTGTATTTTCGGCTTCCCCATCTATTGATTCGTCGTCTATTGATCCGTCATATAAATCATTTGAATTGGTTTTATTTGCATTGTTATTAGGAATTGGGGAATTGCCGGTAATTGTGTTTGAGAATTTCTTTATTT
>JAQICJ010000075.1 GCA_027858615.1 Deltaproteobacteria bacterium | reverse complement strand
GAATTGGTGAAACCCTGATTCATCTTAAAAAATACAAAGAAGCTCTGGATTATTGCAAAGACTCCCTCAAACTCAAAAGTCGCTATCCTTCAGCCCAATGGTGTACTGCCAAAGCTCTCAGAAAAACAGGGGAATACAGCAAAGCTCTTATTTATTATCGCAAAATCAGAAAATACTCCAAAAAGAAACCAAAAATTTATCTGGGGCTGGCTATTTCACATTTTTATTCAGGCAACGGGCTCAAAGCCATTGCTTTTGTAAAAAGCTATCTCAAAGTCAGACCCAAAAATCATTATGCCCATATTCTCGCCGGTGATCTCTTTTTTGCTACCGGACGCAAAAGGCAGGGGCTGCAATCCTACCAACAGGCCATTAAACTCAATATAAAAGCAAAAAAAGCTTATGTTAAACTGGGAGTAGGAAATATAAATCTGAAAAGATATGAACAGAGCCTGGAAACAATGAACAAAGCAGTTGAACTCTGGCCTGAAGATCTTGATATACTGCTTCCCCTGGCTTATTCCTATTATAAAACAAATAACCTCAAAAAAGCCTACAACATTCTCAAAAATTATAAAAAAGACACCGAAAATCCTGGTTTTTATACAATATTTGGAATGATTGCCTATGCACACGGCAAAAATGAAGAAGCCCGCCAAATTCTTACTAAAGCCCGCCAGCTCCGACCGGAACACCAACAGACCAAGCTCTATTCTGTTCAAAATCTGGCCAAAATCAGTTATGAAAAATTGATGGAAAACAATTTAGACAACAGTTTGAAAGTGCTTAACTCTGCCCATAAAATTTCTCCAGATAACACAAATATCATTAGAAATATTGCCCTTTTACATCTCATGAAAAACAACCTGAGAAAAAGCAAAACCTTTATTGATAAAGGTTTGAAACTTCTTCCCAATGATTTTTATTTCAATCGTTTACTGGGCAGATTATATCTCGAACAAAAGCAATATAAAGAGGCTGTTAAATTACTGGAATTAAGCAGAACCAGAGCAAAAAAACGTTCTTCTGACGTTCAGGCCAGAGTTGAAATGGATCTCAGCGTTGCTTATCTTGCTACAGGCAAATCCTTTCAAGCAGTTGAAATCCTGAAAAATGCCTGGTCAAATTCTCTCAACCGCCCCAAATTGGCTAAATCCATCGCCAACAACCTGGTTGGAGGACTAATAGCTCGAGCTTCCCAATACCTCACCACAGGCAAAGGAGCCAAAGCCCTCGAAGATCTCAACGAGATCAATAAATACAATGTTGCCCTCTCGGACAAGGAAGAAAAACAATTGCTTTTTCTCAAGGCAATGGCTTATATCGAACAAGAAAATTACAAACTGGCTTCGGCTTCAATCAATAAAATAGGCAAAGCAAGCACCATAAAATCACTATTTAAAAAAGACTACCGTAAATTTGGCCCGGATCTCATCAATGCATATATTGCTTATCGCAGAAGAAATTTTGACAATGCCAAATATGTCTTTCAGAAAATTTACTCAAAACTCCCCAAAAATCTCAAATCCAAAATTGGCAACTTTATCTATTCCTGTGATGCCATCATGGGTTCAAGATTATTAAAAAGAAGTAATAACAAAAAAGCCCTGGTCTATTTCAATCTGATTCCCAAATCAGCCCGTTCCAGTCAGGTCAATCTTAATCGAGCCCTGGCTCTTTACCGCACAGGTAAAACCGGGCAGGCTGTCGCTATTTGGAAAGCATTGGGCAATCCCAGAGCCAACTGCAATTTGGGAGCCCATTACCATAATCAGGGAAAGTCCAAATTATCTTTCCAATATCTCAGCAAATGTAAAAATGCCGGTCTGGGCGGCAAAAAAGTAAAAAAACTGATCAGGATAAAAAAACAACTTTTTGGTTACTAGACCCTGTTTTCGGTGCAAATCCAAATTCGGAGATTCAACATGAAAAAACATTCGTTTTTTATTTTTATTATATTTTTTGTATTCAGTTCCAATACCTTGGCTCAAAACAAAACCAAATCAAAAAAGCTGCCCAAAAAATTGAGCTTTGGCATCTATGCTCCCAACACTGCCTTCAGTTCCAACTCCCAGCGCTGGAGCTACATCAAAAATCTGGCTCGCTATGTCAGCAGTACCCTCAAAATACCATGTCAAGGCAGAGCTTATTCTTCAGCCGGTTCTTTTGCCGGAGCCATGGGTAAACTTGACTTTGCCATTGTAGATCCCGTATATGTTTCCACTCACCGAGGCAGTTTCAAGGTTTTAGCCACAAGCAGATACGGTGGCGGCTCCAGAGCAGCCTGGAGTCTGTTTTCCAGACTGGGGAGCAACTTCAAAGCCCTCAAGGGCAAAACTCTGGTAATGGCCAGAGCCGGAGGTTCAGAATCTTCTTTTGCCACTGGTTTGCTGCATGGTGAAATAAACGCTTCCAAATATTTCGCCAAAATTAAAATTGTTCCTGATCTGGCTTCAGCTGTGCAAACAGTGAGAAATGGAGCCGGAGATGCAGTTTTTGCTCCCAACAAAATGGCTTCAGGTTTAACCCGGGTTTTTTCTGCCGGAACTGTTCCCAATGCTTCTTTTGTTCAGATTAACCGCAAATTACCCTCTTCTGTAGTAAAAGCAGCCAGAAGTGCTGTCAGATCCGTTGGTTCTTCAGGTTTAGGCTCAATGGGTGGAGCTGCTGCCGGAGGAATCAGATTTGGCAAAACCACTGCCACCTTCCTGAGTTCCTATCCGGGAATTTTAAGATTCAAATTCAATAATTTTCTCAAACCTACCCAAAGCACCTATGAAAAAGCTCCCCTGCGCCCTAATTTCTGGAAAGACTAAACCTCTGCTTTCTTCAATTTTTTTTCCATACTAACCTTATTTTCAATCAGTAAATTATTTTTGGGGAAGAGATTACCGGAATTATTTCCCCATGGATTCAGGCAGAAAATCTCAGTTAAGTCTGGAAGGTTTACTTTTTAGCTTTTTAAAATTCAGCTTGACCAAAATATCTGGTTGCATAGAGTGGCTTTCTGGAGGATCCACATGACTACACAACTCAGCCAAGCCAAAGATGGTATTATCACTCCACAAATGGAACAAGTGGCAGAATATGAGGGAATTTCTCCCGAGAAAATTAAACAACTTGTTGCCCAGGGAAAAGTGGTAATTCCTTACAATAAACATCGTAATTTTTATGCCGTAGGAATTGGTGAAAATCTCAAAACCAAAGTAAATGCAAATATCGGAGCCAGCAATCTCAAAAATCTGGAAGAAGAAGAAATAGAAAAGCTTGATATTGCCACTAAATTTGGTGCTGATGCCGTAATGGATCTGTCCACTGGTGGCGATCTCGACGAAATTCGCAAAACTATCATTAAAAACAGTCCGGTAATGGTTGGCACTGTTCCCATTTATGAATTAGCCACTAAATACGAAGTTGAAGATTTTGATTCCGATAAATTGTATGAAGTTATTGAAAAACAAGCCCAACAGGGAGTAGATTTTGTTACTGTACACTGCGGTATCACCAAACAAACCATGCCCTTTCTGCAAAATAGCCAGCGTATCAGTGGAGTTGTCAGCAGAGGAGGCTCCCTTCTGGTTAAATATATATTGAACACCGGCAAAGAAAATCCGCTCTATGAACAATATGACAGACTTCTGGATATTTGTTTCGAGCACGATGTAACTCTGAGCCTCGGCGATGGTTTCAGACCCGGTTCTATCAATGATGCTAATGACAGTCCCCAGATTGCCGAATTGATGATTCTGGGAGAATTAGCACAAAGAGCCCGGGAAGCTGGAGTTCAAGTAATGATTGAAGGCCCCGGCCATGTTCCCATTGATCAAATTGAAGCTTCTGTAAAAATGCAGAAAAAACTCTGTCAGAATGCTCCATTTTATGTATTGGGTCCGATTGTCACCGATATTGCTCCAGGCTATGATCATATTACCAGTGCCATTGGGGGTGCCCTGGCTTCATCATACGGAGTTGATTTCCTCTGTTATGTAACCCCTGCTGAACATCTCAGACTTCCAGACAAAGACGATGTCAGAGAAGGAGTTATTGCCAGCAAAATTGCCGCCCATGCCGGAGATATAGTCAAAGGTGTCAAAGGAGCCAAAGCCTGGGATGATAAAATGAGCAAAGCCCGCAAAAATCTTGATTGGCCAGCTATGTACAAACTGGCTCTTGATCCTGAAAAGGCTGAACACTATAAAGAAAACAGTGAAGCTGCCAGTGACGACGTCTGTACAATGTGCGGAAAACTTTGTGCCGTCAGAACAGATAATGAAAGAACCAAACCCAATCATTGCAAATATTGAACAGATTTTTCTTATTGGCTTATTTTCATACATTCCTTCCTCAAAAAATAAAAAAAAAGATTTAATGTTTGATTTTTTTCAAATAATTCTGATTATTACAGGGTGAAACTCAGAACTTGATGATTAAACTGTTGGGCAATTTCTTTCAAAAGTAATTTTACAATTTTTGTACTTGCCAATAGCAAGTATAATTTCTGGGTCGAGAACCTGATAAACAAAGGAGATAACTTTTATGAGCAAAGTGGCAACTATCGTTTTGGCAGCTGGAAAATCAACCAGGATTAAATCCTCAAGGTCAAAACTCCTCCATGAAATTGCCGGTCAAAAAGTTATCACAACCCTGACCAAAACTTTGAAAAAACTGCAACCGGATCAGGTTGTTTATGTTGTCAATCACCAGAAAGATAAAATAATTACTGAAGTTTCCCACACTTTTAGTGATTTTGACTGGGTTGATCAGGGTGAACCCAAAGGAACAGCCCATGCTGTTAAAAAGGGACTTGAAAAGTTGATAAAATTTCGAGGTGATATTTTGATCCTGGCAGGGGATGTTCCCTTTTTGAGCCTGTCAATCCTGGAAAAATTGGTCACCCGTCACCATCTTAACAACAGTATTTTCAGTCTCCTCTCCTTTGAACCGGAAAATCCACACGGATATGGCAGGATCATCAGGAAAAACAATAAAGCTGTGGGTATCATCGAGGAAAAAGAATTGAAAGAAGAGGAAAAGAAGATTAAAGAGTGCAACGGAGGTATTTATCTCATCCAGGCTCAATGGCTCAAAACGGCCATCGACAAGATTGAAAACAAAAATAAAAAGCAGGAATTTTATCTTACTGATCTTATTTATGAAGTTCCTTCCGATTCTGAAATCACAATTATTAAAACCCCTCCCGAAGAATTGCTAGGACTCAATACCCGAACCCACTTCGCTCAGGGAGAAAAAATCCGCAAGCAACAATTGACAAAAAAATTCATGGAGGCTGGAGTTGGCTTTCTCAATCCGGATGAAGTCTATCTTGAAGCCGAAATTGAAATTGGCAAAGATACAATAATTGAAAAAGATGTTGCTCTCAAAGGAAAAACTGTTATTGGTGAAAACTGCAGAATTTCCCAAGGTTCCATCATCTCCGATTCCATAATTGAAGATGGAGCTCTGATCAAACCCTATAGTGTAATTGAGGATTCCGTGGTGGGAAACAACACCCAAATCGGTCCCTTTTCCCATTTGAGACCCAAAACTGTAGTTGGCGACAATGCCAAAATTGGAAATTTCGTGGAAACCAAAAAAACCAGGCTGGGAAAAGGCGTCAAAGCCAGCCATCTTTCTTATCTTGGAGATGCTGTTATTGGAGAAAATTCAAATATTGGAGCCGGAACCATCACCTGTAATTATGATGGCACCAACAAATTTGTTACTACTTTGGGCAAAGAAGTTTTTGTAGGCTCAGATTCCCAATTGATAGCTCCTGTAACAGTTGGAGACAATGCTTATATTGGTAGCGGCACTACAATAATGAAAGACGTCCCGCCCAATGCACTGGCTATAAATCCCAAGCAACAAAAAAATATAGCAGGGTGGAACCAGGATGACTAAAAATCTCTTATTGTGTATTACCGGAGGAATTGCAGCTTACAAAACTCCTTCCCTCGTTCGCCTTCTGGTAAAAAAAGGGTTTAAAGTCAAAGTAGTTCTTTCCAGTCATGCCCGCTATTTTGTCGGGGAGACCAGCCTCAGTACTGTCTCCGGCAATCCCATTCATTGGCGTCTTTTCCCAGGTGAAAATTCAACTGATCATGATATCGCTCACATTGAACTGGCTCAATGGGCGGATCAGGTTTTGGTGGCTCCAGCCACTGCCAATATTATTGCCAAAATGGCCAACGGTATAGCTGACGATTTGATTTCTACCACACTTCTGGCTCTTTCTACTCCTCTTTTTGTAGCTCCGGCAATGAATACCAGAATGTATCTTCATCCCGCCACTCAAAAAAACATCCAGACACTCAAACAAAGAGGAACTTTCATCATCGGACCGGACCAGGGAGAGCTAGCCTGTAAAACCAGTGGTCCCGGCAGAATGACAGAACCAGAACAGATAGTCGAACAACTGGTCAACTTCAAAAGAAAAAGCAAAGAACTTGCAGGTAAAAAAGTCCTCATAACCACCGGCGCAACCAGAGAATATATTGACCCGGTCAGATTCATCTCCAATCCTGCCAGCGGTAAAACCGGAATTCATCTTGCTCGGGCTGCCCGGGAAATGGGTGCCCAGGTCATGTTGATTGCCGGACATACCAGTGTTCCCCTCCCGGATGATATTCCTCATCTGCAGGTTTCCAGCACCAGAGAAATGCTAAAAGCCGTTCTGGATGAATTTTCCAGCAGTGATCTGATCATTATGGCAGCAGCTATCGGGGACTGGACCTGTAAACAACAATTAAAAACAAAATTAAAAAAATCAACCCAACCGTTTGATTTCAACCTGAAACTAACTAAAAACCCTGATATTTTAAAAAAATTAGGGGAATTAAATAAAAAAGAAGAAAAATCGAAATACCTTATTGGCTTTGCAGCTGAAACAGTTGATGATCCCGAAGAATTGATCAAAGCAGGCAAAAAAAAATTGGACGTAAAAAAATGCAACCTGATAATTGCCAACACTGTCAACAAAGAAAATAAGGGTTTTCAGACAGATACAAATCAAATAATCCTGATTTCCCACCAAGAACACTTTCTGGTTCCTGAAACCTCAAAAGCTCAATTGGCTCGAAAAATACTGGAATTTGCATCTGCTGAACTTCGCAAATACAGGAAAACAAAATGAACAAAAAAATGCTAATCAATTTTCTGCCTGATGAAGAGTGCAGAATAGTAATTACAGATAAAAACAACAAAATTGAAGATCTTTTCATGGAACATCCCCATGACAATGCCAATGTCGGCAATATATACATGGGCAAGATAGTTTCGGTCAAACCTTCCTTACAAGCAGCTTTTGTGGATATAGGCAGTGATCGAAAAGCTTTTCTGCACGTTTCTGGTATCCATCCCCGCTTTTATTACAACAAAAAAAACAGCAATAATTCTAGCAAACACCGCAACAAAAAAGAATCTATCGAAAAATTGATCCGGGTGGGACAGCTTCTGCCTGTTCAAATAACCAAAGAAGAGCTTGGACACAAAGGAGCAGCCATAACCACCTATCTTTCTTTGCCTGGAAGATTTCTGGTTTTGCTCCCCTGGATGAGCAATATTGCAGTAAGTCAAAAAATAGAAGATGAAAAGGAAAGAAAAAGAGCCAAAAAAATACTGAGAGATGTTTCCGATGACGATCGCCAAAAACAACAATTCGGGGTTATAATGAGAACTGCCGGGATGGGAAAACCCAAAAATGACTTTAAAAGGGATTTGGCTTATCTCAAAAGATTATGGAAAACCATCCGCTCCAGAATTAGAGGAAGAAAAGATGTTTCGGAAATTTATAAAGAAACGGATCTGGTAATTAGAACTATCCGTGATGTTATCAGCAATGATATTTCCGAAATTATTGTAGATAATTACAATATTGCTCAAAAAGCCAAAGATTTTCTCAAAATTGCCATGCCCAGAGGTAAAACCAGGGTATACCACTATAATCGCCCCGTTCCTCTTTTTCATGCTTACAACATTGAAAAGCAAATAGAAGCAATTTATGAACGAACCATCTATCTTTCTCAGGGCAGTTCCATAATTATTGAACCGACAGAAGCCTTGGTATCTATTGATGTTAACAGTGGAAGCCGCAAAAAACACAAAAATCTCAAAGAAACTATCTATCAGACAAATATGGAAGCGGCTGATGAAATTTGTCGCCAACTCCGTCTTCGAGATCTCGGAGGTCTGATCATTTGTGATCTTATTGACATGTGGGACAACAAACAAAAAAGAGCAGTGGAGCGGAAATTTAAAAATAATCTCAAAAGAGACAGAGCCAAAACCAACATTCTTAAAATTTCAAAATTTGGAATCATGCAAATCACCAGGCAAAGAGTTAAAAAAGCATATAAAAAACAACTTTACGAGCAATGCAGTCAATGCCTGGGAACAGGACTTACCAAAAAAATCGCCCCTCAGACTTATTACGCTATCAGAGAAATTGGTTCATTTATCTACCAAAAAGATATCAAAAAGATTCATGTAATTTGCACTCCGGAATTTGCCAATGAAATTTTCAATAAGGAAAAACAAAAAATATGCACTCTTGAAAAGAGTTACCATAAAGAAATTTCCTTCACAGTTTCTGAAAAACTCGAAGAGAAATTTTATAAATTGGAACTATACGATAAAAACGAAAATCAAATAAGTTTTAATTCGGTGGAAAAGGGAGATGAACCTGAGTTGGGTAATAATGATGAAGTCACCAATCATGGCAAGAGAAGCTCCCAAACTAATAAAAGTTCCAGTTCCAAAAGCTCTAAACCTTCCAACCAAGGAAATAACCGCAATCAGAACTCCGGTAAAAGTTCAAACCAACAGCAACAAAGCAAATCCAGAAATCGCAATCAGAATTCCGGTAAAAGTTCCAGCCAACAGCAACAAAACAAATCCAACAATCGCAATCAGAATTCCGGTAAAAGTTCCAGCCAACAGCAACAAAGCAAATCCAGAAACCCTAATCAGAACTCCGGTAAAAGTTCCAGTTCCAAAAGCAACAAACCTTCCAACCAAGGAAATAATCGCAATCAGAACTCCGGTAAAAGTTCCAGCCAACAGCAACAAAACAAATCCAATAATCGCAATCAGAACTCCGGTAAAAGTTCAAACCAACAGCAACAAAACAAATCCAGAAACCCTAATCAAAACTCCGGTAAAAGTTCCAGTTCCAAAAGCTCTAAACCTTCCAACCAAGGAAATAATCGCAATCAGAATTCCGGTAAAAGCTCCAGCCAACAGCAACAAAACAAATCCAACAATCGCAATCAGAACTCCGGTAAAAGCTCCGGTTCCAAAAGCTCTAAACCTTCTAACCAAGGAAATAATCGCAATCAGAATTCCGGTAAAAGCTCCGGTTCCAAAAGCTCTAAACCTTCCGGAAACAAAACCAGTAAAAGCTCCAATAGTAGAAAAAGTCAGAGCACCAAACCAAGTGGCAAAACCAAAAGCGACAACAAAAGCGAACAAAAAGAAAAGAAACGAAGTTCTAAATCCAAAAGCAGCAAGGGCAACAACAGAAGCTCAAACCAGAATACAGGAAAAAGCAAACAAAGTTCAACAAAACAAAAGAAATCTTCCGATTCTCGAAAATCACCTCCAAAAAAGTCACAAAACAACTCAAATAAAAAGGATGGTTCTTCCAAAAAATAGTTAGTTTAGTTCCCATCCCAAATCTGAAGCAAACTTCTCATTCAGTCAAAAACCCCACTTCTGGGTTGGGAACTAGTTAATTTAAAAGTGTACGATACTGTTCTTCGTCCAAA
Source organism: Deltaproteobacteria bacterium (assembly GCA_027858615.1). Lineage (GTDB taxonomy): Bacteria > Myxococcota_A > Polyangia > HGW-17 > HGW-17 > JAQICJ01. The sequence goes on along the minus strand of JAQICJ010000075.1, from coordinate 6,902 downwards.
ATCTTCACTCCCAGTTTTTCAGCTTTTGCTTTTTTACTGCCTGGTTTTTCACCTGCCAGCAAATAATCAGTTTGGTTGGAGACAGTTGCAACTACTCTCCCTCCATTTTTTTCTATTTCTTTTTTTATTTCAGGGCGGGGAAGAGACAATTTTCCCGTCAGACAGAATTTCAAATCAGCCAATTTCTCGGATCTTGCTTTATTCTTTCCATTCTCAATCAGCAAAACATCTGAAAATTTCTTTATTTGATCCAGGTTCTTCCAATTTTGAAAATATTCGATTATTCTAAAGGCAGTTATTTTTCCTATTCCCTTTATTTCTTTTTCACCTTTACCAGTTAACTCATCAAACAAAATTGCAACCGAACTGTTTTCTATCTGTTCAATCAAGTTTTCAAGAGTTGAAAAATAACCAGCCAATTTTTTTGCGACAAATTCTCCCACGTTGGGTATTCCCAAAGAACGAACAAATTTATAAAACTCTACTGTTTTGCTATTTTCAATTGATTCAATAATTTTGCGAGCTGAAACCTCGGCTATCAAATCCAATTGCATGAGTTCTTCTTCCCTTAGTTTATACAAGTCAATCGGTTTCCTGACCAACCCCCTTGCAAACAATCTGGTAATGATTTTTTCTCCCACCAGGTCTATATTCATGCAATTACGATGAACAAAATATATGAGAGACTGGATCATTCGATCCTGACAATGTGGATTAGGACAAAAAAGTTGAATATCATCTTCCTCGTCTGATTCACTTCTTTCTTCAAGTCGAGTATGACAAACCGGACATCTGTGAGGTTGTTCTAATAGCGTTTCCTCATCCTGGTTATCAATTTTTTTAACTACCTGAGGAATGATTTCACCTGCTTTTTTTACCAGCACCTTATCTCCGTAATTTAGCTTTTTTTTGACAATATCTCCAAAATTATGCAAAGAAGCCCTTTTAACAACAGTTCCATCAATAAGCACCGGTTTCAAGATTGCCACCGGAGTCAAAGCACCGGTTCTGCCAATATTATATTCAATATCATCTAAAATTGTTGGAACCTCCCGGGTAGGAAATTTATAGGCAAATCCCCATTTGGGATCCTTGATATTTGTTCCCAATTTCTCTCTGAGTGCAATTGAATTAACCTTGAAAACAATCCCATCCACAGGATAGGGCAAAGTGGGAAGCAATTTCTCCCATTTTTCGATTTTTTTCTCTACTTCATCAATGATCTCACTTTGATCAATATCCAGTTTTTCAAAATTATCCACTGCTTTAAAACCAAGTCTTTTCAAATCCTTAATTATTTCCAGATGACTTTCATATTTTGGGCCGTCAGTAAAAACAAGATCATAAACAAAACATTGCAACATCCTGGAATCAACAATTTCCGGATCTTTAAGATGCAAAGTTCCCCCGGCAGCATTCCTCGGATTCATAAAGGGTTTCTTCTCAGCTTTTTCCCGTCTTTGATTAATTTTGTCAAACTCATCAAAGGTCAGGTATACTTCTCCCCGAACTGAAAGTTTACCAGGATAAGGAGATCTGAGAGCAAGGGGAATATCCATAATGGTTCGAATATTCTGGGTAATATCATCCCCAACAAGTCCATCACCCCTGGTTACCCCTCTAACTAGTTTTCCATTTTCATAAACAAGCTCAATACTGATCCCGTCATACTTGGGTTCCAAAATAACCTGACAGGAATTTTCTTCAGAATCTGTTCCTTTTTTGATTCTGGTAAAAAAGTCCATAATTTCTGAAATATTATAAGTATTTGACAGAGAAAGCAACTGAGCAAGGTGTTCCCTTTTTTCAAATTTACTGTTTTTTGGCAGTTTGGCTCCTACCCTGCGGGTGGGTGAATAATCCATCACCAATTTGGGATGATCTTTTTCAAAACTTTCCAATTTTTTATAAAGTTCATCAAATTCCCGATCACTGATTTGAGGTGCATTTTCCACATAGTAAAGATGATTGTGCTTTTCCACCTGAGCAATCAATTCCTGATACTGCTTCTCCAATTCCTTTTTATCCATATAAATTCTCCCTGATATATCCTGTTTTGAGCCAAGTTTTACCATCGGTTCATATTCAAACAAAAATTATCCTGATTCCTGTTCAATCCAGAAAATTCCTGTTCAATCCAGAAAATTCTTCAAAAAAATAACAACAAAGGAAATTACCGATAACAAGATTATTGAAAAGGTAAAACTTTGATTCCAGGGCTGACGAAAATGTCCTGCTAATAAGACGCCAATTCCCACTCCTGCTATCATCCCCGTAAAACTTCTTAAAAATTTTCCTCCTGGGCTGGACTGGAAATAATGCTCCCGGGCCCAGTGACTCCAAGGGTAGAGAATGAAAATCCAAAAAACGAGAGCCCGCATGGATGTTGACACTTCGAATCCAAACCCTAAATCCACAGCCAGCATAACCAGCAAAACAGGATAAAGCCCCAGACAACGGGAACAAATATAGTATCTGTTTTTACCAAAAGGCAAAGTATAACATTTGTGATTGCAGTCTTCCCGGGAATGGTGGGCAAGAAAAAATTTAAAGATTGTTTTTGATTCAGCAGATTCGGGCATCAAAAATTTCAACTTTCAGACAGTGGATGTTTAAACATGCAGAAAATAATATTAAAAATCATCGTCGAGAATATCATCAAATTTTTCTTGATCAGGTTTGTCTTTTTCTGTTGGAATGTCTTTGGCTTCCACCTTTTCTTTTGCGGCAACTTCGAAAAATACTTCCCTTTCCTTTTTTCCGTCCACCTCTACTATTACTTTGTATCTGCCAGCTTTCCAATATCCAATTTTAGGCGTTCTGACCAGATGTACAACCTTCGTGGCTCCTTCGAGATCAGATAATTTTTCCCTGATCAGTCTGGTATTATCTTTTTCCAGATAAAACCAGCGTGACTTGACGATTGTCCCCCAAGCGGCTTTTTTCTGATCAATAGTGACTTTAATCCATGATTCAGGTTCCCGGGGCTGCTTTTCACAATTGTTCCGGTCACAAATCTTGATTTCACCAGTTTGTTTGTCGCCTAAAACCAGATGAAAGCCACATCCTGACAAGAAAAAAAGGAGAAGGTAACTTGAACTAACTGATTTTTTAATCATTGTTATCCTGCAATTCGGAAGTTAACCCTTAACCTGAAATAAAAACATGGCAGGGCTGACATTGATTGAGATACAAAAGCAATTTGATAAATTTGTTTGAACCTGTTCCAAACAACTACAATAAGAATTGAAAATCTGAGGCAAACTTCTTCACCAGCCAAAAACCCCACTTCTGGGATGGGAACTAAATAGATAAAAAATTATTTGTATGCAAGGCCCCATCAATCCTGAGTATCTCTCCGCTGAGATAATCTTCAGAAATCATATATTTCAAGGCTCTGTAAATTTTATCTTCTCCTCCCAATCTGCCCAGTGGAACCTGGGAAGACCATCTCGTTTTGGCATCGGAGGCTGCCTTACTTTTAAGATTCATAATACCGGGGGCAATTGCATTAACTCTGATCTGAGGCGCCAATTCAAAAGCAAGCAATTTTGTCATCTGCTCCAAAGCAGCTTTGGCACAATAATAAGCGGAATAATCCCTGAGAGGATTGGACAACATGGCATCAGAAAAGAAAACTATCAAACCCTTTTTCATTTTCCCAGACCAGTAATAACTTTCCTCAAGGGGAACAAGTCCATTGACAGTGAAAACATCTCTAAATTTCCGGGGAACTCCACCTTTGACAGTTTTAACATGGTTTCCCAGAGCAAATATCACCAGATCCGGATGAAAATCTTCCCCCAGTTCATGATTAATTTCCTGTCGATTTTCTTCTCTTTGGGCAGTTGAAACCAGATCTTTCGTAAATACCGATATTTTTCCGATTTTGCTTTCGGATTGCAGCAAAGCTTCAAGTTCCTGCAATTTTTGAGGGTTGCGTCCCGAAAGCAGGAGATTCTTCAAAGGAAACCAACTGGAAAGTCTGCTGGCAATTCCACTTCCTAATTTTCCAGTGGCTCCGTAAATAATTACTTTTTCTGGTTTCATTAGATATCGGCTCCTGTTGAGGCTGAAAGTAAAATTTCACCGACAGAATACCAAAAACAATTAACAACTTTTAGTTTTTTTTTACTTGAAAGAAAATTGAGGAAAACAAAACCAAAGAAATGAGAAGAATATTGTTTTCAGGTGGGTTTTTTGGACATATTGAAAGCTTTTTACCAAAATTGATTAAAATTCAGTGAAGATAAAACAGCCTAAAGTTCCAGATTGATTTCATTTTCAGAATTTTGAGAATCATCTTCTTCCAGATCTTTTTTGTCAATCTTTTGAAAAACTCCGGTGGCTTCACCTTCAATGGGTTCATCATAATCCAGGAAAAGATCTTCGTCATAAAGAATATCTTCTTCACTTAAAACTACAACCCGACGTTCACCGACCCGAAGTTCCCGCTTGATCTTGCGTTTATCTTTCTGATTATATTCTCTTCTGTCACTAAACCGCCTTTTTCTTTCCAATCTGGCTTTGACACCATCTATACTGTCCGGCATAGGTTCCAGTCTCACTGCTTTGTAAGCACAAATATGGCAGAAATAATACCATCTCCCCAACAATTCTACCCTCTGGAGATTTTCTCTTCTTCTTTCACCACAGGCTCTGCAACTTGCTCCCACTGCTATGGGCTGGGATTCAATCCATTTATTGTAACAGTTGAAACATCTGCCTCTTCTGGTCTGGGTAACTTTTGCACTGCAAATATTACACTTTTTATGCTCTATAGTTCCTGATGCAAGCATGCTCATAATTGAATTACTCCTTTCACATCGGAAAAAAATCTATTTGAGCCAGTGTATAGCCAGATAATGAAGTTGGCAAAATTTCGGACTGTTTTTCTAAAATCAGTCGTAAATTCAATTATAGCGGGCAAGTCTGGGCTTAAGCCAATTATATCTTTTAACCTTGAAATTATTGGATACCGCTATACCCAAAGCTCTCCTGGTTCCAACAAGGACAACCAGACTTTTCGCTCTGGTAATTCCTGTATACAAAAGATTTCTCTGCAACATTATGGCATGCTTGGTATGAACGGGAATAATAACCGCTGGATATTCATTTCCTTGAGATTTATGAATAGTAACGGCATATGCCAGATCCATTTCGGAAAGATCACTGAAATCTCTTTCAACCAGACGACCATCAAAATTAACTGTAAATTTTTCCTCCTCCAGATCGAAATTGGAGATAAAACCGGTGTCTCCGTTAAATACTTCCAATTCATAGTTGTTTTTCAACTGGATTATTCGGTCTCCCTTTTTCCATTTTTTCCGATAATAGATCAACACCTCTCCGTGGGGATTCAATGCTTCCTGCAGAGCATTATTCAAATTTTCTGTTCCCAGATCTCCCTTTTTCATAGGGGATAATATTTGGATATCATTTATATTATCAAGCTTATAAGTATTTGGAATATTTTCTGTTACCAGCTTTTTTATCAACTCAACAATCTTACCGCTTTCACTCCTTTCTATAAAAAACAAATCTCCATTGCCCCCTTTACCATCTTCAATAACCTTCCCCTTGTTTACCGCATGAGCAAATTTAACAATCACACTTTCCCGGGCCTGGCGGAAAATTCTGGTTAACTTCACTACCTTGAGTGCTTTTGAAGAAATAATATCCTCCAGAACAGAACCTGGACCCACTGAGGGAAGTTGATTCACATCACCCACCAGAACCATGCGAGCTTGGTAGGGAACAGCTTTGACCAATGCATGCATGAGGAGCAAATCCACCATGGACACCTCATCAATAACTACCAGATCTGCATCAAGGGGATTGGAATCGCTTTTCATGAAAGTTCTTTCATGAGGATTATACTGCAACAAACGATGGATCGTTTTAGCATCCATCCTGGTAGCCTGCGACAGCCTTTTGGCAGCTTTGCCCGTGGGAGCTGCCAAAACAACATTTTTATTCATCTTCGCAAAAACTTTGCATAAAACTCTGATTATTGTAGTTTTTCCTGTACCCGGTCCCCCTGTTATCACCGTTAATTTTTCCTGCAGAGCGGTTTGAACAGCTTGAATTTGAACAAGATCCAGTTGGAATTCATCAAAATCATCAAGATATTGTTTTATTTTTTTAGTACTTATGGGTTCAAAGGAACTTTCCCTGAATTTTATCAGATTTTCAGCCAGTTTTTTCTCTGAGCGCAGCAATTTGGGCAGATATATTCTGTCTTCTTCAACCAGAAGACTTTCTTCCTTCACCATGGACTGCAAGACTGCTTCAAGTTTATCGGAAAAACCCAGGATAGAGTTTGTATATTCCATCAATTGAGTTAGAGGCAAATAAACATGTCCGTTATTTTTAGCCTGACGCATGGCAAAAAGCAGGGCTGCCCTGATTCTTCTCGGTGAATTTGCCTCTATTCCCATTTCCTTGGCAATTTGATCAGCCTTTTTGAATCCAATCCCCCAGATCTCCTCAGTCATCCGGTAAGGATCCTGTTCAAGTTTTTCAATCGTTTCCTTGCCATAGCGTTTATAGATTTTCATGCAGGTGGCTGGACCAATATTGTATGATTGCAGAAACACCATAATTTCACTCAAATATTTATGTTTACGATAAGAGTGATTAATTTTCCTGGCTGTTTTTTTCCCGATACCGGGAACCTGTATCAATTTTTCCGGCAATTTATCTATTATTTCCAAAGACTTGTCTCCAAATTTGTCAACAATATTCTGGGCAGTTGAAGGACCAACTCCCTTAATAAAACTTGAGGACAGATATTTTTTGATTCCGGCTTTGGATTTTGGGCTGATAGTTTTCCATTTTCTGACATCCAATTGTTTGCCAAATTTTTTATTATTTTTCCATTCTCCTTCAATGATCAGCCA